>NZ_JBEBMH010000005.1:0-195000 GCF_040081985.1 Mesorhizobium yinganensis
CCTGCCTTGTGCGTGCGATTGGAGCCAAGCGACTATTCGGTCGTGCGTGACAAAGGCGAAGATCCCAGGCTCACCGACGGTTGTGGCCGAAGGGGGTACGGGCGACTTCGCCAAACCTCGAACCGGATGGCCATCCGGTTCGAGGTTCAGTCGCTGCAATCGCACAAAATCACTCTCGTGCAGATACAAGGGGGTGGTGTCGATACGAGCCGGCGAAGCCGGACCGTATCGGATAGGTCCATAGGCATTTGCCCAGCCGTTTGCGGGACAAGGTTCCCCGCAGACACGACAGGCAAGAGACTTATGGAAACTTAGTCCCCGCCGATTACTCCACCGATTTCACCGTATCCGTCGGCGGCTTCATGTTGCCCCAGAAGGCGGGGTTGTCGACATTCGACTTGTCGATCGCCGCACCCGGGATCTTGATGTTCGGGCCCCAGGCTTCGTTGGTCACCGTCGACTTCAGGTGCAGCACGTCATACTCGCCGGGCTTGATCTCCTGCTTGTTGACGACCTTGTCCATGAACATCGCCACCGCCGCCGCCTGCGCGTAGAGCGGCTGCTCGACCTCGACGTTCAGCCAGCCCTTTCGGATCAGGTCGAGGCCGACCGGTGCGCCGTTCGAACTCATCATCATGATGTCGCCCGGTTTCTTGCCAGCGGCTTCCAGCGAGGCGACGGCGGCGACGGATAGATGCGCCGCGTGGCTGAAGATCAGGTCGATATCGGGATTGGCAAGCAACTGGTCGTTGACGATCGTCCCGGCTGCATCAGCCGCCCACTGCATGGCGGGCAGCGAGACGATGGTGACGTCCGGAAACGCCTTCATCTTCTCCTCAAAACCCTTCTGGATGTCGAGCGTGTAGGGGTCGCCGGGGTCGCCCAGCACCTGCAGGATCTTGCCCTTCACCGAGCCGTTCTTGGCCTTGAGCAGCTTTTCCGCCTGCTCGGCAGCGACGTAGCCAATCTCGACCGTACCGGCCACCGAGGTGAAGGCCGACGGCGTCGAGGTGATCTGGCGGTCGAACTCGACCACCGGAATGCCTGCCGCCATCGCCGCCTCGATCGACGGTTTCAGGGCGTTGAAGTCGACGGCGGCAAGGATGATCGCAGCCGGCTTCAGCGCGATCACGTCGTTCATCTGGCTCTGCTGCGCGTCGGTCTTGTTGTCGGCGTTGAGCGTCTTCATCTCGTAGCCGGTCTGCTTCAGGAACATTTCGAGCGCGCTGACCGAGCCGGTCTGGAACTCGTCGAGCAGCGTCGGCACGAGATAATAGACCGTGCCTTTCGACTGCGCGAAGGCCGGCGTCAGCATGGCGATCGCCAATGCCACGACGCCGAATGCGGCTAACACTATTCGTTTCATATCGTTCGCTCCTTTTGAGCCGGACCCCTCTTTGTTCCCCGTCAGCCAGCCGGTCCGGCACCGGCAAGCGTTTCGCCGGTGATCATGTTGATCACCGCGTCGGGGCTGGTTTTGCTACGTGCGACATCGCCAGCCACGACGCCCTGGCGGATCACGACGATCCGGTCGGCGACCTGGAAGGCCTGCTGCATGATGTGGGTGATGATGACGACGCCGATGCCCTGCCGGGCCACCTGTCGGATCATGTCGAGGCCGCGCCGCGTCTGCTCGACGCCGAGCGCGGCGAAAGGCTCGTCGAGCAGCACCAGTTTGCCCCCCCAATGGACGAAACGGTTGAGCTCGATCGCCTGGCGCTGGCCGCCCGACAGATGCTCGACCTTGGTCCGGAGCGACGGGATGCGGGTGCCGGCATTGGCCAGCGCCTTGGCCACCTCGTGCTCCATCGCCCGCTCGTCCAGCACCGGCACGCCGAGCACCTTTCTCGTTATCTCGCGGCCCATGAAAAAATTGGCGACGACGTCGACATTGGTGCAGAGCGACAGGTCCTGGTAGACGGTCTCGATCCCGGCGTCCTTGGCCTCGGCCGGCGACTTCGCCAGAAACTCCTTGCCTTCGAACAGCATGCGGCCGGAGGTCGGCTCCAGTCCGCCGGCAATGATCTTCACCAGCGTCGATTTTCCCGCGCCGTTGTCGCCGAGCAGCGCGACAACCTCGCCCTTGCCGATCGAAAACGAGATGCCCTTCAGCGCTTCGATCGCGCCGTAATTCTTGCGGATGTCCTCAAGCACCAGCAAAGGCTCGGTCATGCCGCCATCTCCCTGCCGTTCGGCGCGTCCTCGCGGCCCTCGGCGAACATTTTTCCGAAGCGCGGCGACAGCACGCCGGACACGACGAGCGCCGCCGCGCCGCGCAGTACCGAATGCCCGCCGCCCCGTGCGACCATGACGCGCGGCGCGGCGCGCTCCCGGCGCGCGGAGACCGAATTGGGCAGCGTCGATGCTATCGTCGCAAGCCGTTCGAGCAGGCTGGCCGGCGCCAGCCCTCCGAGTACGATCGTCTGCGGATCGAACAGGTTCTCGATGATGGTCACGGCGCCTCGGAAGATCGGCGCGGTCTCGGCCACCCATGCCGCTTCACCCAGCTTGCGGCGGCCGAGCGCCTCCAGGGACAGATAGCGCTCAAGGCAGCCGCGATTGCCGCATGGGCAGGGCTCGCCATCGGGAACCACCGGAATGTGGCCGATCTCCCCGGCATTGCCCCAGGCGCCACGCAACACCGCGCCGTCGTGGACCATGACGCCTCCGAGCCCGACGCCGAAATAGAGGTAATAATATTCCGAGAATTCGGTGCCCAGACCGTAGAGCTGTTCGCCAAGAGCGGCGGCGGCCATGTCGGTTTCCAGAAAGGCGGGCAGGCCGGTCGCGTCGGCCAGGCGTTGCCTCAGTGCCACATCCTTCCAGCCGGCCATGGTGGTCGGACCGACAAAACTCATGGATTCCACGCCGAACGGGCCGGGCAGTGCCATGCCGACGCCGAGCATGCGGCCGCCCGGCCGCAGCCGCGTCAGATCGGCCACCAAATCACCAATCAATCCAAAGGCCTGATCCGGCGTGGCGCCGGGCGCTGCGCGATGCAGGCTTTCGACGACATTGCCGCTGAGATCGATCAGCGCTGCGTCGACCCCCAGCGGCGTCAGATGGATGCCGACCGCGTAGCCGCCATTCGGGTTGATGCGCAGCGTCGTCGGCGGCACGCCGCGCCCCTTCGGCTCCTCGCGCATCGACAGCACGTAGCCTTGGTCTTCCAGTTCCCGGACGATGGTGGAGACGGTCTGGACGGTAAGCCCGACACGATTTGCTATATCGCTGCGTGTGGTGGGCGCGTGAAGTCGAATCGATTCCAAGACAATGCGCCGGTTGTACGGCCGCCCGGATTCCTGATTGGTCCCCTTGAGTGCCACGTCGCCGCGCCTCCCCGATGGAGAGCTTCGCACCGGGACATTATTTAGTCAAATGGTTTTCAGAAAGAAATCTGATGGGGATTTTCCCTGCTCGAGTAACGAAACCCGCGCGTTGCGCCATTGTCGATAGGTTAAGATTTGGTGCCCCTGGCCGGGATCGAACCAGCACGCCCGTGAAGGCAACAGATTTTGAGTCTGCCGCGTCTACCAATTCCGCCACAGGGGCCCAGCCCGCATGTGGGCGTGAACGGCAGCGGACTATACGGAGAGGCATGGTCTCGTCAACAGTTTGACGCGGCGAACAGCCGGCAATCGACTTTCCTTCGCCCGAGGCGTGGATTGAACCAAACGGGCGGGTATCCGTCCGGGTGACGATTGCGGGCGGCTCCGATGGTGCTCGCGCTCGCGGCAGATTCCGTCTGTCGCGATGTGCCAGTGGCTTTCGGGCGCAGCCGCCGCCGGGCAATTCTTTTTACAGGAATTGCATTGTATGGGTGTCGCCAACTTCGGGCGGTGCCCCGCACATGAGCGGATATCGGCCGGGCCGGAACAACGACGGAACCACCGATGCTCCGAAAGCTTTACGACTGGACCATGTCGCTTGCCGCCCGCAAGTCGGCGGAAGCGTGGCTGGCGGTCATCGCCTTCGTCGAGAGCTCGGTCTTCCTCGTGCCGGCCGACGTGCTCTATTTGCCGATGGCTTTGTCGCGGCCCGACCGCGCCTACCGTTACGCGCTGGTGGCCACCGCCGCCTCGGTGCTGGGCGGCATAGCCGGCTGGTTCCTCGGCCACTATGCTTTCGAAACCGTTGCCCGACCGGTGCTGGAGTTCTACGGCAAATACGACGAGTTCGAGGCGTTGCGCCTATCAACGGGCGGCGGATTTATCCTGCTGATGCTGGTCACGTCCGGCTTGGCACATTTGCCTCCCATCAAGGTGGTTACCATCCTCGCCGGCGTCATTAGCTTCCCGCTCGGCTGGTTCATCGTGTCGGCGATCGTGGCGCGCGGCGCGCGGTTCCTGATCCTGGCTTGGCTGCTCCGACGCTACGGCGAATCGATCCGGCATTTCATTGAGAAACGCCTGGGTCTGCTGGCCGGAGCGGCGGCCGCCGTCCTAATTCTGCTCTATATTTTGGTCAGGTACGTGTTCTAAAGTCTCGCCGAACGGACCTTCCAATGACCAGCATACCCGCTCCGACCACGCGCCCGCAGGCGCTGACAGCACTGTTTCTCGCCGCCGCAATGGCTGCGACGGTGGGCGGGGCGCTCGGTTTCCAGCACCTGGGCGGCTACATTCCCTGCAAGCTCTGCTACGAACAGCGCATCCCCTATTACGTCGGGGCGCCGCTGATGCTGCTCGCTTTCCTCGCGGCGCTTGTGCGGGTGCCGCCCGTCGTGACGCGTGGCCTTCTGCTCGCCGGCGGCTTGCTGATGGCTTACGGGGTATACCTCGGCGTCTACCATTCCGGCGTCGAATGGGGTTTCTGGCCCGGCCCGACCGATTGCGGCATGGTGGTTGCGCCATCCGACACCGGTGGCAACGGCGTGCTGGATTCGCTCAACAGCGTCATGCCGCCGTCCTGCGACAAGGCGGCGCTGCGCATCCTCGGCCTGTCGCTTGCCGGCTGGAATGCGATCGCCAGCCTGGTGCTGGCGATCGTGGCGTTCCGCGGCGCGTTCGCTAAGGCGCGCTGAACTGCCCCGTTTTTGACGGTCAGATGACGACGAAATCCGCCGCCGTCAGGTCCGCGAGATTGGCGATGTTGGCGAATTTCACATTGCCGAAGGTGCTGCCCGAACCATCGGCGTCGTAATAGAGATTGGCGGTCGTCGAGTTGTAGACGATACGGTCGTCGGCGTCCTTCGGCCCGTCGGCGAGATCCTTGAACGCTGCCGCCGCCAGTGTGCCGAGGGTGGTCAGCGCGGTGAAGATCGCGTTCTCCAGCCGGATCGTGTCGGCAGCGACGCTGTAGTTGATGATCGTGTCGACATTGTTGGTGCCCAAGGCCGTCGAAAAGACGAAATAATCCATCCCGCTGCCGCCGTTCAGCGTGTCGTTGCCGCCCTGGCCGTCGATGATGTTCTTGCCGGCGTTGCCTCTGATCTCCTGGGCGAGTTCGTTGCCGGTCAGGTTGATCGCCGTGGTGCCCATCGAGCCGTTGGTAGCGAGGTGCTCGACCGAAACACCGGAGCCGAGCACGTAGGAGACCGCGCTGGCGACGCTGTCGTCGCCTTCGCCCACAATCTCGACGATTTTCACGTCGGCGCTGTAGATACGATAGAGATCGTTGCCGGCGCCGCCCTCGAAGATATCGCCGCTGCCATTCGAGCGGAACGTATCCCCCGCGGCGGAGCCGAAGACGTAGTCCGCCTTCTCGGTGCCGGCGAAATTACCGGCTGACGAAAACAGCGTCACGGTGAATTCGTGATTGAGTATTGCGCCGCCGATATAGTCGTTTATCGCATAGGTTCCGGTCGTTGGCGTCGCGTCGGCAATCGTCGCGACGAAACTCAAGTCCATCGGGCGGTCGGCGTTCTGATAAAAGTAATCTTCATAGACGCCGATGTTGCCGTAGATGTCGCCGTCCCAGAGGTAATAGCCGAGTTCCTCGTCATAATAGCCGGTGAGCCCATAGTAGAGCGTGGCGGTCACCTGATCGCCGCTGCGGGTCAAGGTAAATTCCGGCGAAACGCCGGAGACGAAATCGCTGACAAGCATGAAGCCCTCCCAAGATGCTTGCGGGATTTATCACTTGGCGCTGCTACCTGCAATTGTTGGAATTCGAAATACAATCGATATGGCCAGGCGTGCCCGTCGTCCAGGCAGTATTTCCGGCAGGCGGAATGATACCGGTAGAGCATTTAGCTTCGACTCTACGCCCGCTATTGCGCCGTCCAGCCACCGTCGACCGGCAGCATTGTCCCCGCGTCCAGCTGGCTGCGTCCGACCATGGGAACACTTCGAGAGCAGAGATTACGTCGACCGCCACGAACTCCTCAATCGACGGGATGGATAGGAAAAGAGCGAAGCGCTTGTGCGGCGCAGCAGATATCGTGCGGCGGCGAGGCGTGCATTAGGTGACAAGCCTTGGAAATGCAGGCGCCGCCGGCTTAGAGTGACGCGTCATTGTCATGGTGCCGTGCAACATCTTTATGGATGCGGTGCGGCTTCCGCAACCAATCGAGGTAACAGCGTGGATATCGCCGAAGTCCTGAAGCGCGCCTATGCGATGCCGCTCACCAACCCTTCCTACCCGCCCGGGCCATACCGTTTCTTCAACCGGGAATACATTGTCATAACCTACCGGACGACCCGCGAGGCGCTGGAGGCCGTGGTGCCGGCGCCGCTCGAATTCGACGAACCCCTGGTGAAGTATGAGTTCATCCGTATGCCGGATTCCACCGGTTTCGGCGATTACACCGAGACCGGTCAGGTCATTCCCGTGCGTTTCAACGGCCAGCGTGGCGGCTATGTGCATTCAATGTATCTCGACGACGACGCGCCGATCGCCGGCGGCCGCGAACTCTGGGGTTTTCCGAAGAAGCTGGCGAAACCGAAGATCGTGCATGAAGGCGAGGTGGTCGTCGGAACGCTGCATTTCGGCAGCGTGCTCTGTGCCACTGCCACGATGGGCTACAAGCACAAGGCGATCGAGCACGCGCCGCTGCTTAAGTCGCTCGCCGAGCCGAATTTCATGATCAAGATCATCCCGCATGTCGACGCCACGCCGCGCATCTGCGAACTGGTGCGCTATTACCTGACCGATGTGACGCTGAAGGAAGCGTGGACCGCGCCGTCCGCACTGGATCTGCGCTGGCATGTCGCGGCGGACGTCGCGCGGCTGCCGGTATCGGAAGTGGTCTCCGCCGTTCACTTCACCGGCGACCTGACCCTCGGGCTCGGCGAGGTGGTCTACGACTATCTCGCTGAAAGGGCCTGATCATTCGGATTCCCATCGGGGCTTCTCGCCAGCGGGGGCTTGGCATGGGCCCACCGTGCAGCGGACCTCCGAAGCAGCGCTGAGTTGACCGTCGCACCCTAGGTCTTGTATCTGCCCGCAGCCGCCTTTGCGGCGCAAAAGGAAGGTCGCAGCCAGTCGACATGCTGGAACGGGCAGACAGCTACGAGGCGCTTTACCGGAATTTCCGATGGGCGCTCCCGGATCGGTTCAACATCGGCGTCGCGGTCTCCGACCGCTGGGCGGCGGGCGAGCCAGACCGGACGGCGCTGCTGGAATACGGGGCGGAGGGCGAGCCGGTCCGCATGAGTTTCGGCGAACTGTCGCGCCAATCGAACGCGCTGGCGAATGCGCTCGGGCGACAAGGCGTCGGCCGGGGCGACCGGGTGGCGCTCTTGCTGCCGCAGAGTTTCGAGACGGCGATCGCCCATGTCGCGATCTACAAGCTCGGTGCCATCGCCGTGCCGCTGGCGCTGCTGTTCGGCGTCGAGGCGCTGGAGTATCGGCTGCAGACGGCGGGCGTGAAAGCGGTGGTGACCAACGCCAAAGGCGTCGCCAAACTGAAGGGCATTCGCGGGCGGCTGCCGGGCCTGGAGCTGGTGGTTTCCGCCGATGGGGCGGATACGGACACGCTCGACTTTCATCGGATGGTGGTCGACCATGAGCCGGTCTTCGAGGCCGTGGACACCACGCCCGATCACCCGTCGATGATGATTTTTACCTCCGGCACGACCGGGCCGCCGAAAGGCGCGTTGCACGGGCATCGGGTGCTGATCGGGCACCTGCCGGGCGTTCAATTCCATCACGAGTTCTTTCCTCAGCCGGGCGATCTTGCCTGGACACCGGCCGACTGGGCCTGGGCCGGCGGGCTGCTCAATTTGTTGCTGCCGTCGCTTTATTTCGGCGTCCCGGTGGCGTTCGGGAAATTCGAAAAATTCGATCCGGAGGCCGCACTCGGGCTGGTGGAAAAGATGGGCGTGCGCAACGCCTTTATCCCGCCGACGGCGCTGAGGATGCTGAAATCGGTGAGCGGCATCCGCCGGCGTTTCGACCTGAAGCTGCGCACGGTAGGCTCGGCCGGCGAGGCGCTGGGGCGCGAGACCTACGAATGGGCGAAGGACGAACTCGGCCTGACCGTCAACGAGTTTTATGGCCAGACCGAATGCAACATCGTGCTGTCCTCCTGCGCGGCGCTGGGCGTCAGCCGGGGCGGGGCGATCGGCAAACCGTCGCCCGGACACGAAGTGGCGATCATCGACGCGGAGGGCCAAAAGATGCCGGCGGGCGAGATCGGCCAGATCGCGGTGCGCCGGCCCGACCCGGTGATGTTTTTGGGCTACTGGCAGAACGAGGTGGCGACGCGCCAGAAATTCATCGGCGACTGGATGACCACCGGCGACCAGGGGATAACCGACCAGGACGGCTACGTCTCCTTCTTCGGGCGCGACGACGACGTCATCACCTCGGCGGGGTTCCGGATCGGCCCCGGCGAGATCGAGGACTGTTTGACCGGCCACCCGGCGATTGCGCTGGCAGCGGCGGTCGGCAAACCCGATGCGCTGCGCACCGAGATCGTCAAAGCCTATGTGGTGCTGCGCGACGGGTTTTCGCCGAGCGACGAGCTTGCCGCCGAGATCAAGAATTTCGTGCGCGAACGGCTGTCGGCGCATGAATATCCGCGCGAGGTGGCGTTCGTGGATTCGATGCCGCTGACGACGACCGGAAAGGTGATACGACGGATATTTCGCGACCGGGCGCGGCACGAGATCGAGGATTGAACGGCCCGGCGTAGCCTCCCCGGCTGGTGCCCTCTCAAAGGGCAGGGCTTTTCACTCCGCAAATCGGCTCCTGGGGTCGATCTGGGGGTGGAGCGTAGTCCTCCATCCGGCTTGGAGAAAAATTCCAAGAAGAACTGAAGCAGGACCAACAAAACAGACGGGCTTGCTTCGCCGGTGACTTTGCATCTACATCTCTGAATTGAGGGATTGGGATGGTAGATGCCGCGGTTCCGCCGACGCCCTCGCGTTCTCGGCGACTGCGGCATTCGGAGATTACACAGCAAATGGTTGGCGTTTCCTACGAAATCCGAAATGTCGTCTCGGAATTCGATGCGACCTATTCGGCGGTCATGTCGCGTTTTTCCCACGAGTATCAGCCGAAGGTCGTGGCGCTCGCCGATGGCGGCTTCGCCGTTTCCTATTTGTGGTCAGCCCTCGACGAGCCGGACGGCCTGAACTCGGTTCTAGTCGATTTCTACGGCGCTGACGGCAGCCGCCGTTTCGGCGAGGACTGGACCAGTGCCGACACCTCGGTGGAGGGCGCAGCACTCTACGATCTCGCCGCGACGCAGCTGACGACCGGCGCACTGCTCGTGACCTGGTACGACAACAATGATCCGGGCATCCATTATGCGAAGGTGGATCCGAACAGCGGACGCCTGCTGGACGAAGACACGAAGCTGCCGAGCACCGTTTCCCAGGATTATTACGGGGATGTGGCCGCGCTGCCCGGAGGCGGGTTCGCACTGGTAAGGCAGAACACGTCAAGTGCCACGGATCTGGACGCGGACCTGCTCATCTACGACGCCGCCGGGGTCTTGCAGGGCGGCGTGCATGCGCTGAACAACAACAAGTCCACCCATGAACTCGACCCGGCCGTGGCCGTGCTGACGGCTGGCGCCAACAAGGGCGCGATCGTGGCGGCCTACGCCGCCGAGACAGTGGATGGGAACGGCCAATATGGCATGTCGGTCGAGATCTGGAACACGGCAGGCCAGAGGGTGCTGTCGCCGTTCGCATTCGATACGGCAGGCACCAGGAACGACGCCCCGGACGTCGTGGCGCTGCAGGACGGAGGCTTCGCGATTGCCTATCTCGACAACGAATATGGCAGCGTCACCGACATGAGCGTCGCCTTCTTCGACCAGAACGGCAGCTTCCGAGGCAAGGTCCGGGCGGATGCGGACAACATCGAAGACCGCGACGTTGCGCTTACCGTCCTGCCAAATGGCTATCTGCTTCTCACACACACGGACACGGGCCCGAGTTCATACAATATCCGGGCCTCGCTCTTCGATCCTGCCAGCATGCAGCGGCTCAAGGAACTGATGCCCATTGAAATCCAGGCGGGACGACAGTTAAATTCATCGGTTGCAGTGTTGGAGAATGGCAATTTTGTAACCGCCTGGACGGACGAGAACAGCGCTATCGAGGACGGTAATACCGATCCCGACGACTGGCATGTCTCCATCCAGATCGACGCGATGGTGCGGGTCAGCGTCGGCGACAATACCGCCGACACGATGACCGGCGATGCGCTGATCGACGACATGCGCGGGCGCGACAGCGGCGACACGCTGAAGGGCATGGGCGGCGACGACATGCTCTATGGCGACGCGGGCGTCGACACGCTGGACGGCGGTGTCGGCATCGACCGGATGGAAGGCGGGCTAGATAACGATACTTTCATTGTCGATAACGCGCTGGACGTGGTTGTCGAGGCCGCAAACGGCGGCATCGCCGACCGGGTGATGGCGCGGGTGAGTTATGCGCTGGCAGCCGGCTGCGAGGTGGAGAGGCTGACCACGGTCTCATCCACCGCGACAACCGCCATAGACCTCACCGGCAATGCGCTTCAACAGGAGATCATCGGCAATGCCGGCCGCAACACGCTGAAGGACGGCGGCGGCGCGGGCGACACGCTGAAGGGGCTTGGCGGCAACGACACCTATCTCGTCTATTCGGCCTCGACCCTGGTGGTCGAAGGCTCGACCGGCGGTGCCGACAGGGTGCTTGCGGCAGTCGATTATTCGCTCGGCGCCGGCCAGTACATTGAGGCTTTGGCCACCACCAAGGCGTCGGGCACCTCGGCCATCGACCTGACCGGAAACGCCTTGCATCAGAACATCACTGGCAATGCCGGCGCTAACATCCTCAGCGACGGCGGCGTCGGCAAGGCCGATACGATGATCGGTCTTGGCGGCAACGACACCTACCGGGTCTACAACGCCGGCGACGTGATCCAGGAGATGGCAAGCCAGGGCACCGCCGACCGGGTGATGGCGGCTGTCGACTACAAGCTCGGGGCAGGCGTGCATGTCGAGCTTCTGACGACCAACGGCTCGTCGGGCAAATCGGGCATCGATCTCACCGGCAACGAGTTTGCGCAGGACATCACCGGCAATGCCGGCGACAACCGGCTGGAGGGGCGCGAGGGCAACGACACGCTGCGCGGGCTTGGCGGGAAGGACACGTTCGTGTTCAACACGAAACTCGGGGCGGCGAACGTCGACACGATCCTCGACTTCAATGTCGCCGACGACCGCTTTCTCCTCTCGGACGCCATCTTCACCAAGCTGAACACCGGCGTGATGCTGTCGGGTTACTTCCGCGCCAACACAACCGGGCTGGCGCAGGATTCCAATGACCACATCATCTACGAGACAGACACCGGAAAACTGTTCTACGACGCCGACGGTCTCGGCGGCTCGGCCGGCGTCCAGTTCGCCAAGCTCGCCGTTGGGCTGGCGCTGACCTATGCGGACTTCACGATAGCCTGAACGGATAGGGTCAATGACTGTCTATCCCCGGTGCCGAGCCACGCCGGGGAAAAGCCTGTCGATAATCCTACGACTTCGGGCAGGCCGCTCCGTCGGCCGCCCAGCGCCGGATCAGTTCGCCGAACACTTCCTGCGTGCCGGGCACGGGTTCGCGGCCGGCGCCGGGGTTCCAGCCCCAGCCGACAAGGTCGTCATGCGCCATGTGCTCGACGATCTCGTCCATGCTCTTGCCGCCATTGCGCTCGGGGTCCTTGATCTGCTCGCAGATCTGGCCGAGCGTCTTGCCCTGCCACGCCATCTCGATCGGCGCGACATGCCAGGCCGGGTTGCCCGGAATGCTCTTGATCGTCTCGGCCTGGGCGACGACGTCGACATTGGCCGGGCCGTGACAGGTGCCGCACATCATGCCGGGCATACCGATGTCGCTGTCGCCGCGCGACACCGGCGGCTGGTGCGGATGCATGCTCATGCCCTGCAGCGGGTGGTCGCCGGCCGGATGGCAGTTCACACAGCGCGGATGCTGGATGACCTTTCCGGCTTCCTCGAACAGCGCGACTGCGCGCGCCGACTTGTCGGTGATGGATTCGAACTCGCTCGCGGGCTTCAGCGTAGCCGCCGGCTTGTCCTCAGCCATCGATATGTCGGCCGCCAGTCCGATCGCGGCGAAACCCGCCACGATGCCGGCGATGATTGTCAGTCTTGATGCGCGCATGATGATCACGACACTCCGCCGGGGAGGATGGGCAGTCTGCGCACCGGCGCTCCGGTCAGGCGCCGCCAGGCATTGGCGACGGCCGGGCCGATCGGCGGGACGCCGGGTTCGCCGACGCCGGTCGGCTTCTCGGTCGATGCGATCACCTCCACCTCGACATGCGGCATCTCGTTGATGCGGATCGAGCGGTAGTCGTGGAAGTTGGACTGCATGATCTTGCCGCCCTTGCCCAGCGTCACCTCGTCGAACAGCACGGCGCCCAGGCCATAGCCGACGCCGCCCTCCATCTGCGCCCTGATGACGTTCGGGTTGATCGGCTGGCCGCAATCGACGGCGCACCAGACCTTGTGGACACGCGGCAGTTCGCCGTCGCCGCGCGACACCTCGACGATCTGCGAGACATAGGTGCCGAAGCTCTGGACGACGGCCACGCCGCGCTCGCGGCCTTCGGGAACCGCCGAGCCCCAGTCGGCCATCTCGGCGACTTTTCGCAGCGTGCCGGCGTGGCGCGGCTGCTCGGCCAGCATCGCCAGCCGGCCCTCGACCGGGTCCTTGCCGACCTTCTGCATCAGCTCGTCGAGGAAGGTTTCCACGGCGAAGCCGGTGTGGGTGTGGCCGACGGAGCGCCACCACAGCGGCGGAATGTTCAGCGCCACATTGTGCGAGATCACCCGCAGGTTGCCGATCGCGTAGGGTAGCGTCGAGGCGCCTTCCACGGAGGTCTCGTCAATGTCGGTCGAGGCCTTGCCCATGATCGACTGGCCGATGATGGTCTGGTCCCAGGCGACGATCTTGCCATCGGCATCGACGGCGCCCTTCATGCGGTGGAGATACATGGGGCGGTAGAAGCCGCCGCGGATGTCGTCCTCGCGTGTCCACATGTGCTTCAGCGGGCGCGTGCCGCCGCTCGCCTTGTAGACCTCGGCCGCCTCTTGCATGTAGGGCGAGCCAAACTGGGCGCGACGGCCAAAACTGCCGCCGGCAAGCTGGGTGTTCAGCCGCACCTTCGACGGATCGAGGCCGAGGATCCGCGCTGCGGTCATGTGGTCCATGCCGGGGAACTGCGCGCCGGTATAGACGTCGAGCACGCCGTCGTCGGCCATCACGAAGGCGGCGTCCAGCGGCTCCATCGGTGCATGGGCGAGGAAGGGGAAGACGATCTCGGCTTCCAGCGTCTGCACGCCCGGCTCGGAGAAGGCCTTGCCGACATCGCCCTTGTTGGCGGCATCGAGCCCTTTCTCCCCGAACTTTTTCGCAAAGTCGGCGGCGAGCTCGCTGCTGGAGCGGGTTTCCGCCTTCGACAGGTCCCATTCGATTTTCAGCGCGGCACGGCCCTTGAGCGCGGCAAACGTGTTGTCGGCATAGACGGCGACGCCCTGTGGCACCTGCTTGACGTCGACCACGCCCGGCACCGCTCGCGCCTCGGCATCGTCGAAGGATTTTACCGTCCCACCGAAATGGTCGGCATGCGCGACGACCGCGACCAGCATGTTTTCGGCGAGAACATCGAGCGTGTAGATCGCCTTGCCCGTCGACTTTTCCACCGTGTCGAGCTTCGGCAGGTCGTGGCCGATCAGCAGAAAGTCCTTGGGGTCTTTGAGCTTCGGTTCGGTGGGCGGTGTCTGCTGCGCAGCCTTGTCGGCCAGCGCGCCGAAGCCGCTCTCCTTGCCGCTGGCGGCATGCCTGATGCGCCCCTTGGAGACAGTGATCTCGGCGGCGGGCACGCCCCATTCCTCGGCGGCGGCGGCCACCAGCATGGCGCGGGCGGTGGCGCCGGCGGCCCGGTACTGCTCGTAGGAATTGGCGATGGCCGTCGAGCCGCCGGTGCCTTGCAGGCCGAACATCAGGTTGGCGTAGATTTTGTCGTCGGCGGGAGAATGCACGGCGCGCATCTGGCTCCAGTCGGCGTCGAGTTCCTCGGCGATAAGGGTGGCGAGGCCGGTGAACGGCCCTTGGCCGAATTCGATGTGCTTCGACAGGATGGTCACCGTGTCGTCGGTGCCTACCTTCACGAAGGCGTTCATCTGCGGCAGGCCGGAGCCGCCGCCGGCGGGCACGCCTTGCGAGACGCTCGCCGCGAAGGCTTTCGGCGCGACGGCGATGCCGATGACGAGGCCGGCTCCCTGCAGGAAGGCGCGGCGGTTGGTGGTGATTGACTGGAAGGTCATGGCTCAGCCCTCCATCGTGCCGGCGGCATCCTTGATCGCCTGCCGGATGCGCTGGTAGGTGGCGCAGCGGCAGATATTGCCGGCCATCGCCCCGTCAATGTCCTCGTCGGTCGGCTTCGGCGTCAGTTGCAGCAGCGCTACCGCCGACATGATCTGGCCGGACTGGCAATAGCCGCATTGCGGCACGTCGAGCGCCAGCCAGGCCTTGTGCACCGCATCGGCCTCCGTGCCGGAAATCCCCTCGATGGTGATCACCTCGGAGCCGTCGACCGTCGAGATCGGCGTGATGCAGGAGCGGCGCGTCGAGCCGTCGAGATGCACGGTGCAGGCGCCGCATTGGGCGACCCCGCAGCCATATTTGGTGCCGGTGAGTTTCTCGAAGTCGCGGATGACCCAGAGCAGCGGCGTGTCGGGGTCGCCGTCGAAGGTCTTCTTGCTGCCGTTGAGGGTGAAATTGATCATGGCTTGAGCCTCCGTAATCTGCGTACCGCTCGGTGACATATTAGATGTCCCGCTTGCCGCGAGGGTCAATGCACGATCCTCTCAATTTGTTGTCCGATCGAACGGTGGCCGCGTGTGGCCGCCTGGCTCGCGTCATATCGGGAACGGCAGCAATCTTGAGAGCGGCGATCACATTTCCGGAACGTGACACATGCCTGTTATGCAAGCGCCATAAGGACGAAGCGGAATGCAGAAAGGCCGTAGAGAACGGCTAACTTTTGGAGAGAGGCGTTTTATGAAAAAGCTCGCCCGAGCAGCTATTGCAGGCGTGTCGATGCTGGCCCTTGCCGCACCGGCCTTCGCGCAGTCCCCCGTCAAACAGGTGCAGGACAGCGATTACGTCGCCGCCCAGGCGGCACTGGACAAGATCATGGCGGTCAAGCCGAACACCGGCAAGGCCAAGAACGTGATCCTGTTCGTCGGCGACGGCATGTCGATCCCCACCATCACCGCGGCCCGCATCTTCGACGGCCAGAAGAAGGGCGTCGACGGCGAGAGCAATTCGCTGTCGTTCGAGACCCTGATGCCCTATGTGGCGCTGTCCAAGACCTATACGCATGACTCGCAGGTCGCCGACTCGGCCCCGACCGCGACCGCCATGGTCACCGGCGTCAAGTCGGTCAACGGCACGCTCGGCGTCACCCAGGCGGTCAAATACAAGGATTGCGCCAGCGTGAAGGGCGCCGAAGCCACCACCATCTTCGAGCAGGCGGAAGCAGCGGGGATGTCGACCGGGGTCGTCTCGACCGCCCGCATCACCCATGCGACGCCTGCGTCGACCTATGCCAAATCAGCCAATCGCGATATCGAGAACGACTCGCAACTCAGCGACGCCGACAAGGCCGGCGGCTGCAAGGACATCGCCGCGCAGTTGATCGACTGGCCGGCCGGCAACGGTTTTGAGGTCATCCTCGGCGGCGGCCGCTCCAACTTCATGCTGAAGGATCAGGCCGATCCGGAAGCCGCCGACAAGACCGGCGCCCGCACCGATGGCCGCGACCTCGTCAAGGAGTGGCAGGCCAAATACAATGACGGCGCCTATGTCTGGAACAAGGCCGAGTTCGACGCCGTCGACCCGGCCAAGACCGGCCATCTCTTCGGCCTGTTCGAGCGCAGCCACATGCAGTACGAGACCGACCGCGAGAAGGACAAGGGCGGCGAGCCGTCGCTGGCCGAGATGACCTCCAAGGCGATCGACGTGCTGTCCACCAACGGCGAAGGCTACGTGCTGATGGTCGAGGCTGGCCGCATCGATCACGCCCACCACGCCGGCAACGCTTATCGCGCGCTGCAGGACACCGTCGCCCTGTCGGACGCGGTCAAGGCCGCCTATGACAAAGTCAACCCGGAGGAGACGCTGATCATCGTCACCGCCGACCACAGCCACGTCTTCTCGATCGCCGGCTATCCCAAGCGCAACAACCCGATCCTCGGCATCGCCGGCACCGGAGATGACAAGAAGCCCTACACCACGCTCGGTTACATGAACGGCCCCGGTGCCAAGCTTGACCAAGCGCGCCCGGATCTCACCAATGTCGACACCCAGGACCCGGACTTCCTGCAGCAGGCGCTAGTGCCGCTCGGCGAGAGCGAAACTCATGCCGGCGACGACGTCGCCATTCTGGCGCAGGGCCCGTGGGCTCACCTGTTCCAGGGCATCGTCGAGCAGAATCTTATCTACCACGTCATGGCTAAGGCGACCGACATGGCCGCCAAGCCGCAGAAGCAGGCTTCCAACTGATTGGCTTCGCTCGCCTTTGAACACTGATATCGGCGCTGGTCCAAGCCGGCGCCGACTGCTTTTTTGCATCCGAAGCGCTATGCGTGGGAAGGGCAGAGGGAAATGAACCGACGCGACATGTTTTCCGCGATGGCCCTCACCGCCGCATTGCCGCTTGCGACGGGCGCGCGCGCCGCAGCCGGGGTTCCGACCCTTAAGTTCCGCGAACTTTATGTCAGGGGCAACGACCTCACCGACAAGGCGAAGTCGCTGGAAGGCGCCGAGGTCGAAATGATCGGATACATGGCGCCGCCGCTGAAGCTGGAGATCGACTTCTTCGTTTTGACCAAGCTTCCGATGTCGACCTGCCCCTTCTGCGAGACAGAGGCGCAGTGGCCGGACGACATCGTGCTCGCCCATGCGCAGGGTTCCTTGAGGGTGGTGCGCTACACGGACCTGATTCGTGTCCAGGGGCGTCTCGAGACCGGCTTCAAGACCGATGCCGAGACGGGTTTCGTCAGCTACGTGCGCCTGATGGGCGTGCGTTACGAAAAGCTCTGAGTTTTCGATGCTGGGGCTTGCCGGGGAGGCTAGCAGCCTGCGTTTCGATGTGCGCACCGGCAGGCGCGAAATCCAGACCATCGTCGACATCCCGCATCTGCGGCTGGAGGGCGAACTGCTGGCGCTCGCCGGGCCGTCCGGCTCGGGAAAATCGACGCTGCTCTATCTGCTCAGCGGGCTGCTCGTGCCGTCTGCCGGCAGCGTCGCCTGGGCTGGTGCAAATCTGGCCGCGATGGGCGAAAGCGCGCGCGACCGCTGGCGGCGGCAGAACGCCGGTTTTGTCTTCCAGAATTTCCACCTGATCGAGGAATTGAGCCCGCTCGACAACGTGCTCACGCCGGGCTGGTTCTCTAGCGTTTCCGTGAAAGGGCTGCACGACCGCGCTGGGGCGCTGCTGGACCGCTTCGGCGTGCCGCGCTACCGCAAGCGCGTCTCACTGCTGTCGCGCGGCGAACGGCAGCGCGTGGCAATCGCCCGCGCCTTGCTGTTCGATCCGAAGGTGGTTTTTGCCGACGAGCCCACTGCTAGCCTCGACGGCGGGTCGGGCGCGCGGGTTGTCGCGGCGCTGCGGGATCTGGCAGAGGTGGAGCGCAAGACCGTGGTCGTCGCCACTCACGACCCGGCGTTGCTGGCCGTCGCGTCGCGCGTAATCGCGCTCGACCATGGCGGGATCGTAGCGCCCAAAGCGGTGGAGCCCGCGGAATGAATCCGCTGCCGATCGTCTGGGCGTCGCTGTCGCGCAACCGCTTCACCGCGCTGCTGTTCGTCGGGCTGATCGCGCTAGCCGTGGCGCTGGGCGTCGCCATCAGCGCGCAGGAGCGCGCCTTGCGGCTGGGCAGCGCGCGCGCCGCCGACCGCTTCGACCTGATCGTCGCGGCGCCCGGCAGCCAGACGGACGTGCTGCTTTCCGTCGTCTATCTCGATCCTACCGCCGTCGAGCTTCTTTCGCCCGAGATGACCGCCAGCGTGCTTGCCGGCGAGCGCGCCGATTTCGCGGCGCCCATCGGTTTCGGCGACAGCCAGGGCGGCGATCCGGTGGTCGGCACGACGGCCGGTTTCGTGGACCACCTTTCCGGCGGCCTCGCCGAGGGCCGCGCCTTCACTGTTATCAACGAGGCGGTGGTTGGCGCGCTGTCGCCGCATGCGGTGGGCGAGGAGCTTTCGATCAGCCACGGCAACGCCGACGGCGCCGGCGGCAATGCCGACGATGCGGCGGAAGCGCATGAGCATGACCACCACGCGCATAAGGGCGAAGGCGGACACGGCGAGGAAGCCGGGCACGGCCACGAGGCCAACGGTCATGTCCAGGAGGCGCACTCCCATGAAGGCGAGGAATCGCATGATCATGAGGGCGAAGGGGCGCACGAAGAGCCGGACGGCCGTGATCGCGGCGAAGCCGGGCATCATCACCAGGCCGTCACCGTCGTCGGCCGCATGAAGCCGACCGGCACGCCCTGGGACCGCGCCATCGTCGTTCCGATCGAATACAGCTGGTCCGTCCACGGCCTCGGCACGGGCCACGCCGACGGCGACATCCGCATCGGACCGCCCTTCGACGCGGAAAAACTGCCGGGCGTGCCGGCGATTGTCGTCAAGCCGGAAAACCTCGCCGCCGCCTATGGCCTGCGCGACCGCTACCGCACCATTGCCTCCACCGCCTTCTTCCCGGCCGAGGTGCTGGTCGACCTCTACGCGGTGATGGGCAATGTCGCCCGCATCATGGCGGCGCTGACGCTGGCCGCGCAGGTGCTGGTGGTCGCCGCCATCCTGGCAGGCATCCTCGCTTTGCTCGACCTGCAGCGCCAGCGCTTCGCCGTGCTGAGAGCGCTGGGCGCGCCGCGCGGCTTCGTCTTCGCCACGGTCTGGCTCTATGTCGCCGGCCTGATCGCCGCCGGCGCGCTGATCGGCCTACCGCTCGGCTGGGCTTTCGCCGGCGCCGTCACGCGCCTCGTGTCGAGTGAGACCGGCATGGCCATGCAGGCAACGCTCGGCCTCACCGAACTGGCATTGGTCGGGGCGCTGCTCGGGCTGGGACTGCTGCTGGCGCTCATTCCCGCCGCGATGATTTACCGTCAGCCGGTGGCCGAGGCGTTGCGGGGTTGAGGCTCACGTTACGGGGTTGCCGACTCAGGCGTCGGGGCCCGGAACGTCGGTCCCGCGATTGGCGAGTTCGATCGGGTTTGCCAGCGCCAACACGCCGAGGCGGTTGATGTGCCGCCGCTCAAGCGCGACGTCGATGCGCATGGCAACCAGATGCGGATCGGCGCCTTTCAGATCGGCCAGCCGCTCTATGCCGATCTTCTCCAGATACGCTATCATCTTCGGGCCGATCGAATGAGCCTTCCGCATCTTCGCACGTTCGCGGGGATCGATCACGCTCTTGTGTTTCCAGAGGGTTGCGGAACAGCCCACCCAACCGTTTCTTAACATGTAACGGCTAGACCGGAACGACTGGCGGGACCCGGAGACAGTATCGCGTGCGCTTTTCCGCGGCAACGACGGCCGAAAGGCTTCTGCCCGAGCGCCTCGCGCTTCGGTTGCGGCCATTCGTCGAGCGCATCGACGCCATCATCTTCGATCCGGGCGAACGCGGCGAAGCCGGCCGCATGTCGATCATCGCCTTCGCCATCCGTGTCGTAAGCGCGGCCATCGCCTTCGTCAGCCAGGTGTTGCTCGCCCGTTGGATGGGCAGCTTCGAATATGGCATCTTCGTCCTGGTTTGGACGACGATGACGATTGCCGGCAGCATTTCCGGCTTCGGTTTCCACACGACGGTCATCCGTTTCATCCCGGAATTCCGCGAAAAGAACATGATGGCCGAGTTGCGCGGCATACTCCTGGCCAGCCGCCTGTTCGTGCTCATCGTCTCCACGGCGATCATGCTTGCCGCCATGCTCGCGCTGTGGCTGCTGTCGGACCGCGTGGAGCCCTACTACGTGGTGCCTTTCATGCTCGGCATGTTCTGCCTGCCGATGGTCGCCTTGTCCGACCTGATTCAAGGCATGGCTCGCGCCCATTCCTGGGCGATCGCAGCCCTTGCGCCGACCTATCTGACGCGCCCGATCCTCATCCTGGTCTTCATGGTGCTGGCGCTTGCATTCGGATTTCCAGCCAATGCCACGGTGGCGATTTGCGTCACCGTCCTTGCGACCTATGCGACGACCCTGGCGCAGTTGATCAGCATCACCGCGCATGTCGACCGCAAGCTGCCGCCCGGACCGCGAAATATCCGTCTGAAAGCGTGGCTCGCCGTATCGTTGCCAATCTTCCTGGTCGAGAGCTTCTTCTACCTGCTCACCAATGCCGACGTGCTGATGGTCGGCATGTATATGCAGCCCGACGACGTAGCCATCTACTTCGCCACGGTGAAGACGCTAGCGCTGGTGCATTTCGTCTACTTCGCCGTGAAGGCCGGCGCCGCCCAACGCTACGCCCAGTTCACCCACAGCGACCGTGAGAAGCTTGCCGTTTTCGCGCGCGAGACGGTTACCTGGACCTTCTGGCCCTCCGTGCTGATGGCGGTGGTCGTGCTGGTGCTTGGCGAACCGATGCTGTCCTTGTTCGGCCCGGGCTTCGAGGCCGGCTATCCGCTGCTCTTCCTGCTGGTGGCCGGCGTTGTGGCGCGCGCTTCGGTCGGCCCCTGCGAGAGCCTGCTGACCATGAGCGGCCATCAGAATGTCTGCGCCCTGGTCTATGCGCTGACGCTGGCGCTGAATGTCGGCCTCAGCGTGCTGCTGATACCCCGGCTCGGCCTGTGGGGGGCTGCCGTCGCCACGGCAAGCTCGATCGTGTTCGAAGCCGCAGCACTTTCCTTCACCGCCTGGCGCAAACTCGGCATCGTCATGGTCATCTTCATGCCGCCACCGGCCGCCAGGGGAGTTCGCTGATGGCAGCCCAACCGCTGATCGACGAGATAAGCGGCGGACCGGCCGGCACGATGATCTCGGGTCTGGCCGGCCTCGCCGGTGCCGTGCGCAAGCCGGCACATGAGGAACTGATCGAGAACCGGCGTCCGGTGCGGCGGCTCTCCATTTATGCGGCTTCCGCGGGCTTCGACCTGGTCGAGGAACTGGATTATCTGTGCAAGCGCACGCTGGAGCCCAACGTCTTCTTCAATCCGCGCTTCCTGGCGCCCGCCATGCCACGCCTGGAGGACCGCGAGGTGCGGCTCGCCGTCATCCGCGATGGCGACGAGGAGAAGTCGCGGTTGCGCTTGCTCGTACCGTTTTCCATAGAAAAACCCGGCGTGCCGCTCGGCGTGTCGATCATGCGCACCTGGTCGAGCCCGTTTGGCCCGCTCGGCACGCCGCTGCTCGACCGCGACGATCCTCAAGGCGTAGTCGGTGATTTCTTCGACATGCTGTCCAGGCCGCATCTTAAGCTGCCGAAGGTGCTGGTGCTGCCGGAAATTCGCCTTGATGGGGCGGTCGCCACGATGCTGACCTCTGTCGCAGACGCGCGCGGTCTGCCGATCGAAACGACATCGCCGCAATTTAGGCCCTTCCTTGAAAGCGAACTCGACGGCGAGGCCTATCTGAAGGCTTCCCTGCGGTCCCACCACTATCGCGAATTCCGGCGCATGAAGCGGCGGCTGGGCGAGAAGGGGAGGCTCGAGCATGTCGTCGCCCGTGGCGAGGACGACATCCGCAACGGCCTCGAGGCCTTCCTGACGCTGGAGGCGTCCGGCTGGAAGGGCCGCCAGCGAACCGCCATGGCGATCGATCGGTTCCGCGCCGCCTTCGCGCGCGAGGCGGTGCACCGCCTAGCCGAGCAGGACATGTGCCGGGTGCACCTTCTGACGCTGGACGGCGAGCCGATCGCGGCACTGATCGTCTTCGTCGAGGCCGGCATCGCCTACACCTGGAAGACCGCCTATGACGAAACTCATGCGGCGCTGTCGCCCGGCACGCTGCTGATGATCGAGGTGACCAAGCAGCATCTCGACGATCCGAACATCGATGCCACCGATTCCTGCGCGGTGCCCGACCACCCGGTGATGAGCCGGCTGTGGACCGAGCGGCGCCAGATAGGCACGGTGGTGATCGGCATGACTCCGAATTCGGATCGCCTGGTCCGTCAGGCCGCCTCGCAACTGCATCTCTACCGCGAGACGCGCAACATGGCGCGCATCCTGCGCAACCGGGTGAAAAACCTGTTCCATCGGGTGTAGGGCGGGCCGACGACGCTGCGATTCCTCGAATGGCGTAAGCCGGCCGGCCGTTGCCGCCTTTTGACTTTTCCCGCTTTCTGCTACTCTCGTGCGGGAGGTAGGGAGATTTGTGACGACTCACGTTTTCGGTGGTTCGCCGCAGGAGGGGCTTGCGGATCGCATCTATGAGGCTTCTGTGCTTCCGGAATTCTGGCCGGATGTGCTGCGGGATTTTGCTGTCATCGCCGAGAGCCTGGAAGCGGTGATGGTCGCCACCAACGGCGAAAGCTTCAAATGGATCGGCTCATCGGCCCGGGCCGAACAATTGGCCGAGGAACACTATCGCTACGAAGGCGCCCTCAAGCGATCCGGCCGGCTGCTGGCGGCGCAACGTGCGGGCTTCATGACCGACCGCGACGTGTTTTCGGAAGCCGAGATCCTCAGCGAACCGCTGTTTGCCGACTATCTGATCCCCGCCGGCTACGGACGCGGTATCGCGACCGCGATCCAGGTGCCCACCGGCGATACGATCATCTTCCATGGCGAGGGCGATTTTGGTGATGGGCCCTACGGGGCTGACGTCGTGCGGCGGCTGGATGATTTGCGGCCACATCTGGCGCGCTCGGCGCTGATCTCGGCGCGGCTTGCCTTTGAAAGGGCGAGAACGGCCGTGGAAACGCTCTCCGGCATCGGCCTCGCCGCCTGCGCGGTCAGTCAGGGCGGGACGGTGCTAGTCGCCAATCGCGATTTCGACGCCGAACAGTCGTATTGGACGACGCGCGGCGCGGAGCGCATCGCATTGTCGGACCGCCGCGCCGACCGGCAGCTTTACGATGCGCTGGACGTCATCGGCACGGGGCAGGGGGTGCGCTCGCTGCCGCTGATAGGGTCGTCCAGCGGTGCGCCGGCGGTGCTGCATGTCGTGCCGATCCGGCGCGCGGCGCATGATTTGTTCATGCGTGCGGCTGCAATCCTGGTGTTGACCAAGGCCTCCCAATCGCCGACCCAGGCCACGTCGCTGCTTCAGGCACTGTTCGATCTTTCGGCGACCGAGGCCAGCATCGCCGCACGTATATCGGCCGGCCGGACGACCGAGCAGATCGCGCTTGTCGACGGCAAGAGCGTCGATACGGTGCGCAACCAGTTGAAAAGTGTGCTGCAGAAGACCGGTTGCCGGCGGCAGGTGGATTTGGCGCGGCTGCTGGCGCAACTGATCCCGCCGGTCTCCAAAAGCGTGATCCCGACCCCGCTGCCAGGCGGTGGTGTCGGCCATGCATGAGACCCTTGTAGACCGCATCTACGAGGCTTCGGTGGTCCCAGAGCTGTGGCCGGGCGTTCTCGCCGGGCTTGTCCAACTCTCCGGCACCGCCTGGGCCGCGGTTGCATCCGTGCGCAATGGCGAGGCCCGCTGGGCCGTCTCGTCGCTGGAGGCCGATGAGTTGGTCAGGGCGCATTTCGACCGGTTTGCCAATAACACGCGGACAGCGAGATTGCTGGCCAGACCCTATCCAGGCTTCATCACCGACTACGACATCCTGACCCAGGCGGAGATAGATGCAGAGCCGGTGTACAAAGACTTCCTGATACCGCGCGGATATGGGTTCGGTGTCGGCACCCATATCGTGCCACAGACCGGCGACAGCATCGTCGTGCATTGCGAGGGTCGCTTCACTGATGGCGCCGTTCGGCGGGAAATCGCCGACCGGCTCGATGTCCTGCGGCCGCATCTGGCGCGATCGGCGCTGGTCTCGGCTCGGCTCCGCTTCGAGCAGGCGAGGAACGCCGTCGAAACCCTGTCGGCTCTCGGACTGGCCGCCTGTGCCGTCGATCAGTCCGGCATCGTGATCGTGGCCAATGCCGGCTTCGACACCGAACGATCGTTCTGGACGACGCGCGGGGCGGAGCGCATCGCGCTCAAGGACCGCCGCGCCGACCGGCAGCTCTACGAAGCGCTCGGCATGATCGCCACCGGGCAGGGCGTATGCTCGCTGCCGTTGATCGATGCTGCAGGCGGCGCGCCGGCGGTGCTGCATGTCGTGCCGATCCGCCTGGCTGCGCACGACCTGTTCACGCGAGCCGCGGCGATCCTGGTGCTGACCAGGGCCTCGGATGCGCCGACGCAGGCGACTTCGCTCTTGCAGGCGCTGTTCGATCTTTCCGTGACCGAGGCCGGGATCGCGGCGCGGATTTCAGCCGGCAGGACGGCGGAGCAGATCGCGCTGGCCGATGCCAAAAGTGTGGAAACGGTGCGCAACCAGGTGAAGAGCGTACTGCAGAAGACCGGCTGCAATCGGCAGGCGGACCTGGCACGGCTGCTGGTGCAACTGATCCCGCCGAACGCCTGATCCGTTCATAACGCCGCAGTCCGCTGTTTACAGGCGGAGGTGCCTCCAGTCGGGAAACGCCGGCTTCCCCGGGCGACTAACCCATATGGGGTATGACCGTCGTGCAATCGTAGGATATTTTCGCGATCGTTGGTGGCGGCGCCGGGCGGGGGCTGGGATTTGTCATCGGCAAAGGCGGGTTGCGGCAGAGCTATTTGACCGTTGCCCGCCGACCGAATTGAGTGTCTTGCGGGACCACGGCCCTTTGTCCCGCCGGCCATCTCCCTCGATCGAGGGAGGTGGCCTTATTTTATGGTGCTCAGGCGAACGCGCCGTGGCAGTGCTTGAATTTCTTGCCGGAGCCGCAGGGGCAGGCCTCGTTGCGGCCGACCTTGCCCCATGTCGAGGGCTTTGACGGGTCGCGGTCTTCGGGGGCGACGACGCGCTCGACGGCGACGCGGGTCATGACTTCGGCGTCGCCGAAGCCTTCATTGAAGTCGTCCTCGCCGGTGGTGGCGTCGATGTGCTGGCCAAACGTCTCCGGCGCCTCCGGCGGAGGAGCATCAGCCGCCTCCCGCACCAGTTCGACGCGCATCAGTTGCGCCGTCACCGACTGCCTGAGGTTGCCGAGCAACGCCTGGAAGAGCTCGAAACTCTCTGATTTGTACTCGTTCAGGGGGTCGCGCTGGGCGTACCCGCGGAAGCCGACGACCGAGCGCAAATGGTCGAGGTTGACCAAGTGCTCGCGCCACAGATGGTCGAGGGTCTGGAGAAGGAAGGAGCGCTCTACATAGGTCATCACCTCGGGGCCGAAGCGCTCGGCACGCTCGGTGGCGGCGTCATTGGCAACCTTGCTGACGCGCTCGCGGATGACTTCTTCGTCGATGCCTTCCTCCTTCACCCATTCCTCGATGGGTAGGTCGAGATTGACGAACTGCTGCAGGCCGGCCTTCAGGCCGGCGGCGTCCCACTGCTCGGCATAGGCGTTCTCGGGGATGCACTTGGCGACGAGGTCGTCGATGACATCCTGGCGCATCTCCGCGACCGTCTCGGACAGGTTCTCGCCGTCCATCAGCGACAGGCGCTGCTCGAACACCACCTTGCGCTGGTCGTTCTGCACGTCATCGTATTTCAGCAGGTTCTTGCGGATGTCGAAGTTGCGGGCCTCGACCTTCTTCTGCGCCTTTTCCAGCGCCTTGTTGATCCAGGGATGGATGATCGCCTCGTCTTCCTTGAGACCGAGTTTCTGCAGCATCCCATCCATGCGGTCGGAGCCGAAGATGCGCATCAAATCGTCCTGGAGCGACAGGTAGAATTTGGAACGGCCAGGGTCGCCCTGACGGCCGGAACGGCCGCGCAACTGGTTGTCGATGCGGCGGCTTTCATGGCGTTCGGTGGCCAGCACATAAAGGCCGCCGGCGCCGATTGCCTTCTCCTTCAGCCGTTCGATGTCGGCGCGAATCGAGGCCTCGCGCGCCTCGCGCTCTGGGCCATGCTCCATCGCGCCGAGTTCCTCGGCAATGCGCATGTCGGCATTGCCGCCGAGCTGGATGTCGGTGCCGCGGCCGGCCATGTTGGTGGCAATCGTGATGGCACCCGGCCGGCCGGCCTGGGCGACGATACCAGCCTCCTGTTCGTGGTAGCGGGCATTCAGCACCTGGAAATCCTTGATGCCTTCCTTGCGAAGGCGATCCGCCAGATGCTCTGATTTCTCGATGGAGGTGGTGCCAACCAGGATCGGCTGGCCCTTGTCGGAGGCTTCGCGGATGTCGCGGATGATCGCCTTGTATTTCTCCTCGACGGTCCGGTAGACCTCGTCATCCTCGTCCTTGCGCTGCACCGGCTTGTTGGTTGGCACCTCGGTGACTTCCAGCCCGTAGATGTTGCCGAACTCTTCCGCCTCCGTCGCTGCCGTGCCGGTCATGCCGGCCAGCTTCTTGTACATGCGGAAATAGTTCTGAAAGGTGACGGAGGCCAGTGTCTGGTTTTCCGGCTGGATCTGCACATGTTCCTTGGCCTCGAGGGCCTGGTGCAGGCCCTCGGAGTAGCGGCGGCCGGGCATCATGCGGCCGGTGAACTCATCGATGATGACGATCTCGCCGTTGCGAACGATGTAGTCCTTGTCCTTCTGAAACAGGCGGTGCGCCTTCAGCGCATTGTTGACATGGTGGACCATGGCGACGTTTTCGACGTCGTAGAGCGACTCGCCCTTGAGCAGGCCCCGCGCCTGCAAAAGGTCCTCGACCTTTTCGGTTCCGCCTTCGGTGAAGATCGCGGTGCGCTGCTTCTCGTCGATCTCATAGTCTTCCGGCACCAGCGTCACGATCAACGCATCCACCGTATTATACATGTCGGAGCGGTCTTCGAGCGGACCGGAGATGATCAGCGGCGTGCGCGCCTCGTCGATCAGGATGGAGTCGACCTCGTCGACGATGGCGTAGTTGTGGCCGCGCTGCACCATCTGGGCGCGCTCGTATTTCATATTGTCTCTGAGATAGTCGAAGCCAAGCTCGTTGTTGGTGGCGTAGGTGACGTCGCAGGCGTAGGCGGCGCGGCGCTGTTCGTCGGAGAGGCCGTGGACAATGACGCCGGTGGTCAGCCCGAGGAAGCCGTAGACGCGGCCCATCCATTCGGAGTCGCGCTTGGCGAGATAGTCGTTGACGGTGACGACGTGCACGCCCTTGCCGGCCAGCGCATTGAGATAGACGGGAAGCGTGGCGACCAGCGTCTTGCCTTCGCCGGTGCGCATCTCGGCTATGCCTCCGTTGTGAAGCACCATGCCGCCGACAAGCTGCACATCGAAGGGGCGCATGCCGAGGACGCGCCGCGACGCCTCGCGCGCCGTGGCGAAGGCCGGGACCAGGATGTCGTCGAGACTGGCGCCGTTGGCGAGATCGGCGCGGAACTGTTCCGTGCGGGCGCGCAGTTGGTCGTCGGAAAGCGCCCGCATCTCATTTTCGAGGCCATTGATGGATTCCACCCGAGGCCGCGTCGCCTTGACGCGGCGATCGTTCGAGGAACCGAAGATCTTACGGGCGAGACCGCCGAGACTGACCATCCATGGCCCTTTCAAAAACACGGTATTCCGACGCCTTCGCTGGCGGACGGCAGTCCGGACCTGAGCGTATCGCAACGGAAGAGGGCGCCCGGAATTCTTTCTGGACGCCAAGACAAAGGACAGATAAGAGGGGGCACTTTCGATGTCAACGCGCGGCACCGCTTGAAGTGCCAGCAAATCCGGCCACATTCCGCAACAACCGCCGCGAAAAGCCTTCCCACCGGAGAATAGTCATGAAGTTCCGTTCCCGCCGCGCCCAGCTCGCCAGCCTTGGGCTTGCGGCGATGCTGCTGACCGTTTCCGGCGTCGCGCTGGCACAGGAAACCGCCGCAGAACCCAGCAAGGCGGCCGCGGTCGATCCCAATAAGGTGATTGCAACGGTGGACGGCCAGCCGGTCACCGAAGCCGATCTGCAGCAGGCCATCCAGGACCTCGATCAGCAGTTCGCTCGCCTGCCCGAGGAGCAGAAGCGCGCCGCCGCGCTCTCCGCGGTCATCGAGATCAGGCTGCTTGCGGACGAGGCACGAGCCAAGGGCTTCGACAAGTCCGACGAGTACAAGCGGCGTATGGCTTTCCTCGAACAGCGTGCACTGCATGGCGAAGTGATCGAGAAGGAAGTCGCCGCGACGATCACCGACGAGGATGTCCGCAAACGCTACGACACCGAGATGGCCAATACGCCGCCGGTCAATGAGGTACATGCCCGCCACATCCTGGTGAAGACCAAGGAAGAGGCGGAGGCCGTCATCAAGCAGCTCGACGGCGGCGCCAAGTTCGAAGACATCGCCAAGGAGAAGTCGAGCGATCCGGGTTCGGGCGCGCAGGGCGGCGACCTCGGCTGGTTCGGCCCGGGGCAGATGGTACCGGAATTCGAGACTGCGGCGTTCGCGCTGGAGCCTGGCTCCTATACGAAGCAACCAGTGCAGTCCCAGTTCGGCTGGCATATCATTCTGGTCGAGGACAAGCGCGCCAAGCAGCCGCCGGCCTTCGAGCAGGTGAAGGAACAGTTCCGCTCGCTGCTGCTGCGCGAGAAATATTTCGCGCTGGTCAAGCAGCTGCGCGCCGACGGCAAGATCGAGGTGACCGACCCGGACCTCAAGAAAGGCGTGGACGCGATCGAGCAGTCGGAGAAATAGGCCATCGATTGTTACGGCGGCATCGTTCGGATGTAACGGGCGGTGCCGACAAACCGCCTGGAAACGGCCGGCTTCTTGGACTGGAGCGCAGTTTTTGTGGCTTTCTGCGCAATTTGTGAAATCCTTCCCCTGCTTTCAGAAACAAAACCACAAAACCGGGACATTCTCCTGAAACATTGCGCCTCTAGAACTTTCGCATCGGCGGGAGAAAAGAGGCGGATGTAACGCCACTGGATCTTCTCCGGCTCAACAAATGCCGCAGATGAACCGGCGGGGCTCTGGTCTTGCGACGGTCTCGCGCGGCCCGAACCCAGGAGGGAGAAACGATGACCAGATATTTCGCGATGGCGGCGTTGGTCGCCTTTACGTTCGGCGGCCATGCGACTGCTGGCGAGTTGAAGCCGATGGCTGCACGCAGCATCGATCTCGGCACGATGAGCGGTGTTGCCTACTATACGGTCGAGCCTGCCGGCTTTCATGTCGTGGCGACCTTGGCGGCGGCCGAGAGCGGTGCGCCGGTTCGCTTCGAAGCTGTCCTTGCCTCAGGACAGGCCATCAAATTGTCCACACCCCGGGAAGTAGGGATGCCGCCGATCATGGTCGAAATCAGCCGCGTGGCCGACCAGGTCGTGATCGAGCAAGCAGCCGCGATCAACTGACCGGATCGGCGCGGCTCTCCGAGCGACTGCGCAAATCCAGCGATTTCGGCATCCCGCGCCGCGCACTTTCGATGCGCGGCGTTTTCTTTTGGACCTTGCAGGAAACGCGCCGGGTGGTGAAAACGCCTTGCGCGGCCCCGACGCATCGGGCAAACGGAGCGCCGTCAAGCAAGCGTTCCGCCACGAGGCCTCGATGTCCGCTACCGTCTCCCCGCTCGCCCCCAAAAAATATCCGAAAATGCCGGCCGTCGAGGGCGTCCGCATCGCCACGGCTGAGGCCGGCATCAAATACAAGGGCCGTACCGACCTGCTGGCGATGGTGTTCGACGAGGGGACGACGGCGGCAGGGGTATTCACGCGCTCGAAATGCCCGTCGGCGGCGGTCGACTTCTGCCGGCAAAACCTTGGCGACGGCAAGGCGCGGATGCTGGTCGTGAATTCCGGCAACGCCAACGCCTTCACCGGCAAGAAAGGCCGTGAGACGACGCGCATGACCGGCGAGGCAGCGGCCAAGGCTGTCGGCGCGACCCCAGGCGAGGTGTTTCTGGCTTCGACCGGCGTGATCGGCGAACCGCTGGACGCTGGCCGTTTCTCGCATCTGCTCGCCGACATGGCCAAGGAGGCCAAGTCCGACCGTTGGACGGAAGCGGCAAAGGCGATCATGACCACGGACACCTATCCGAAGGTCGCGACGGCGACGGTGAAGATCGGCGAGGCCGACGTCGTCATCAACGGCATCGCCAAGGGCGCCGGCATGATCGCTCCGGATATGGCGACGATGCTGTCCTTCGTGGCGACGGATGCGGCGATCGATGCGCCCGTGCTGCAAGCGCTACTGTCGAAGGGCGTCGGCTCGACCTTCAATGCGGTTACGGTCGACAGTGACACCTCGACCAGCGACACGCTGATGCTGTTCGCCACGGGTGCCGCGGAAAAACGCGGCGCGCCACGCATCTCGGATGTGGGCGATGCGCGGCTCGCCCAGTTCAAACGAGCCCTGAACCGCCTGTTGAAGCAACTTGCGCTGCAGGTGGTGCGCGATGGCGAGGGCGCGCGCAAGCAGGTGGAGGTGACAGTGACCGGAGCGAAATCGGCGCGCTCGGCCAAGCGCATAGCACTGTCCATCGCCAATTCGCCGCTGGTGAAGACGGCGGTGGCCGGCGAGGACGCAAACTGGGGCCGCGTCGTCATGGCCGTCGGCAAGGCCGGCGAACCCGCCGACCGCGACCGCCTGGCGATCTGGTTCGGCGACAACCGCCTCGCCTTCGAGGGCGAGCGTGATCCCAACTATTCGGAAGCCGCGACCTCGGCCTACATGAAGCGCGACGACATCGCGATCCGCGCCGACATCGGGCTGGGGCGCGGCAAGGCGACGGTCTGGACCTGCGACCTCACCAAGGAATATGTCGCGATCAATGGCGACTACAGAAGCTGAGACCGAGGCGATGGGCATTGTCCCCATGCCGGAACTGACGACGGTGCGCCGCTTCGAGGCTGCGGGGTTTCGCGCCTGGCCGGCCGGTTCCGTGCATTATGACGGCGCGTGGGCAATCCGGCTGACCAACGGCCATCCGGCGAAACGGCTGAATTCCGTCAATCCGCTCGATCCCGGCGATACGTTGGACATCGCGGCGCGGCTGGAGCGCGCCGCCTGGCGGTTCGGCGCGGCGGGACGGCCGCTAACGATGCGCCTTTCGCCGCTGGCGGCCACGGCCATTTCCGAGCATCTCGACCACATGCACTGGTCGCGTTTCGATGAATCCCTCGTGATGCGGCTGCCCCTCAGCGACGCGGCGGTCGATGAGGCGATGGACCAGATACCGATGAAGGATGTCGGCCGCTTCGTCGGCGCGGCCGTCGCCGTGCGTGGTGAGGAGGCCGCGCTCGGGCAGGGGCTGGCTGGCGTGATCGAGGCCGTCGAGCCGGAGGCCGGGCTGTTCGTGTTGGAGCAGGACGGCAAGCCGCTGGCGACCGCTGTCTGCGTGCATGACGGCGATCTGGCGGGACTGTTCGAAATCGCCACGGCAGCGGCCGAGCGCGGCAAGGGTCATGGCCGGAGAATCGTGCTTTCGGCGCTGAAATGGGCGCGGCTGCGCGGCGCGCACACCGCGTGGCTGCAGGTCGAGGCGGCCAATGCGCCGGCGCGGAAACTCTACGAGAGCATCGGGTTTTGCGAACTCTATCGCTACCACTATCGGCAGCCGTCGGATATCCAGCCTTGAACGCCTCGGAAGCGAAGCCGGGGAAACGCATCCTGCTGGTATCGGCCTGCGCGCTGGTGGACGCCGACGGACGTGTGCTGCTGTCGCAGCGGCCCGAGGGCAAGGCGCTCGCCGGCCTCTGGGAATTTCCGGGCGGCAAAGTGGAACCCGGCGAGACGCCGGAAGAAACGCTGATCCGCGAGTTGCAGGAAGAGATCGGCGTGGAGACGCAGACCGCCTGCCTCGCGCCGCTTACATTTGCCAGCCACACCTATGAGACTTTCCACCTTCTGATGCCGCTTTTCGTCTGCCGGCGTTTCTCAGGCATCCCGACGCCGAAGGAAGGGCAGGTGCTGAAATGGGTGCGGCCGAAAAACATGCGCGATTATCCGATGCCGCCTGCCGACGAACCGCTGATCCCGTTCCTCATCGACCTGCTTTGAACCCGCCCACGCAGCAGGCAGGGAAAATTAAGAAAAAGTTTAATCGAATATGCGCGAATGAGGTTTGCAATCGGCACCGGGCAGGCCGATTCGGCAGGCGGCAAAGGCGAAGAATGGCTTGGGACGATCGGGACTTCGACGACATCCATCGCCGGCGATCGAGGATCGAGGCGGCGGGTAGCGGCGCGCTGCGCATCGCGCTGCTTTTCGGATCGGCCGCCGTTGCGATCGCCTTGGTCGTCTCGCAGATTCTTGACAACCGCCTCAACGGCCATATCGCTCAAGGCGACATGTCGCCCGGCCTCGACATGATGTCGACCGGTTCGATCGGCTACACCGGCACCTACACAATCCGCAGGAGCGTGCTGCAACCGACGCCGAATTCGGTCTGCATCCTGCGCGACAATGGAACGCGCAGCGGCGATTGCTGAGACAGGCATTGAACGCCGCGCCGGGGTTCGGTGCAAATTGGCACTGGCATTTCATCGGGCGTTAATGCTGCGGCGTTAACCTTCCTTAATCTCTTCTCTCTAGGGTAAAAGACAGAGGGCGAGGGCCGATGAGCAAGTTGATCCGTCGATTTCTGAAGGATGAGGATGGCGCCACCGCGATCGAATATGGGTTGATCATTGCGCTCATCTCCCTCGCCATCGTTGGCGGGGTGGGCACCTTTGCCGATCAGCTTGAGTTCCTGTGGGGCGACAACAACAGCGAGATCAACAAGGTTTTGCTCAAATAGGGTTTCTGCCGGCACGCGGTTCCGCGGCAAGTTTTATGGCCGCGCGTCAGCTTTCACGCAGCGCTTCCGCCAGCGAGATCTTTGCCGAGCCGGGCTTCAGCGGCTTCCGCTGCGTCGGTGACGGCGCCCAGCCCGACATCCAGATGATCGAGAAGGTAGCCCTGATTTTTCCGTCAGGATCGGAGAACCGATCCGCATAAATCTCGGCGGCGCGCAGGAACAAAGCGCGGGTCGCGGGACGGCGCGAGCGCGCCGCAAGCGTGTTTGTGGCACCCATGGCCCTGAGGTCGCGCATCAGCGCAAACATATCGGAATAGCGCACTGTGGCCGTCTCGACATCGGCGACGGGAAGCGCGAAGCCGGCCCGCTGCAGCAGCGCGCCGACATCGCGGACATCGGCGAAGGGGAAGACACGCGGACTGGCGCCGCCATAAATCTCGCTTTCGGCGGCGAGAAGGCTTTCGCGCAACTCGGCCAGCGTGCCGCCGCCGGCCATGGCGCCGAGGAACAGCCCGTCCGGACGCAAGGCGCGGCAAATCTGGATCAGCACGCCCGGTATGTCGTTGGCCTCCTGCAGCGACAGCAGCGAGACGGCGAGGTCGAGGTTTTCGGGTGGCAAGGGAACTGTCTCGGGCGGCGTCACTTTGCCGACGTCGTCGCCGAGGAAAGCAGTATCAGCCTCAACCCTGGTGATCGTTTCCGCCTTGCCGCTGGCCGCGATGGTCTGCCGGGCATCGGGGGTTACGCAGAACAGCGTGGCCGCATCGGGAAAACGGCGCTCGACGGTGGCAAGGCGGTCGGCAAGGTCTTCGGCGACGCGCCGCATCAAAAAGTCCGCGCCGGCGACAGGGTGGGCCAGGGCGCGGCGCTTGTGCTGCAAGGACAGGGCTGTGTCGAAAATCGGCTGCATGGTCTCAATCGCACCAGACGCGACGGCTTGCCGCGCTTCTGCTATTTTCCCGCCTTGGGAGCCACTCACATGGCGGATTGGGGCGCTGAGATCAAGGAATTCGCGGCGGCAGCGTTGAAGACGCCGGCGCGCGTACTGTTTCCGCCGGTCTGCGCCGGCTGCGGGCGGCAGGTCAGCCAGCCGGGTTCGCTGTGCGGCGTGTGCTGGCCGAAGCTGCGCCTGCTCGACCGTCCCTGGTGCCCGGTGATGGGCACGCCGTTTACCCACGACATGGGCGAGAATTTCCTTTCGGCTGAGGCGATCGCCAATCCGCCGCCTTTTGCGCGGGCGCGCGCCGCCGTCGCCTATACCGGCGTGGCACGGCAGATGGTGCAGCGGCTGAAATACAACGACCGCACCGACCTCGCGCCGTGGATGGCCGAGTGGATGGTGCGGGCCGGCTTCGAGCTGTTTCCCGATGCCGACCTGATCGTTCCGGTGCCGCTGCACCGCTGGCGTTTCTTCCGCAGGCGTTTCAACCAGTCGGCGGAACTGGCGCGCACCGTCAGCCGCATGACCGGCGTGCCGTTCGATCCGCTGGCGGTGCTGCGGGTCAAGGTCACACAGCAGCAGGTCGGGCTTGGGCACAAGGAGCGCGAGGACAATGTGCGCGCCGCCTTCGCCGTGCCGGCCGCGGCCAGGGCCAGGCTGCGCGACCGGCGCGTGCTGCTGATCGACGATGTCTATACGACGGGGGCGACGGTTTCGGCGGTGACGCGGGCGCTGCGCAAGGGCGGCGCTTCCGCCGTCGACGTGCTGACCTTCGCGCGGGTTCTGCCGGGGGACTTCCTGCCGGAAGAGTGAGCGACTATATACTGACGTAACGAGGGTATGACGGAATGGTCGACGTCACGATCTATACACGCATGATGTGCGGATACTGCGTCGCGGCGAAGAGCCTGCTGGAGCGCAAAGGCGTGACCTATACGGAGCACGATGCGAGCTTTGCGCCGGAACTGCGCTCCGAGATGATTTCCCGCGCCCATGGCCGTTCCACCTTCCCGCAGATCTTCGTCGGCGACGTGCATGTCGGCGGCTGCGACGATCTTTATGCGCTGGACGCGCAGGGCCGACTCGACGGCCTGCTTGCGACCGGCACGTTGAACTGAGGAGATTTTTGATGAGCATCTTCAAGGCCGCCGCGATTCAGATGCGGTCGGGCACCGAGCCCCGCCGCAACGCCGCCGACATGGAAGCGATGGTGCGCGAAGCCGCCGCAAAAGGCGCAACCTACGTGCAGACGCCCGAGATGACCGGCGCGCTGGTGCGCGACAAGGATGCGCGGGCGACCGCCTTCACCACCGAGGAGAAGGACGTGGTGGTGGCGACGGCGGCGCGGCTGGCCTCCGAACTCGGCATCTATCTGCATATCGGTTCGACGGCGATCCTGCGCACCGACGGAAAACTCGCCAACCGCGCGCTGCTGTTCGGCCCGGACGGTAAGCTGCTTGCATCCTACGACAAGATCCACATGTTCGACGTCGACCTCGACAACGGCGAGAGCTGGCGCGAATCCGCGGCCTACGAGGCGGGTGCAAGCGCGACCATCGCCGATCTGGACATCGCACGGCTGGGCTTCGCCGTTTGCTACGACCTGCGTTTCCCCCAACTCTTCCGTGCCGAGGCGCTTGCCGGTGCGGATGTGCTGACGGTGCCGGCCGCCTTCACGCGCCAGACCGGTGAGGCGCACTGGCACATATTGCTGCGCGCCCGCGCCATCGAGAACGGCGCCTTCGTCGTCGCCGCCGCGCAGGGCGGGAAGCATGAGGACGGCCGCGAAACCTATGGCCATTCGCTGATCGTCGATCCATGGGGCAGGATCATCGCCGAGGCCGACCATGACGAGCCGGGCGTCGTCATCGCCGAGATCGACACCGCGCTTTCGGCGCAGGCGCGCAAAAAAATCCCCAATCTGAAGAACGCCCGCGAGTTCGCCGTCAACCATGTGGCGCGGCTGAAGCCAGCGCTGCGGAGAGCCGCATCTTGATCCGTTTTTCCCTGCATTGCGACCACGACCATGAATTCGAGGCATGGTTCCGCAACAATGACGATTTCGACACCCAGAAGAAGCGCGGTTTCGTCGAATGCCCCGCATGCGGCTCGAAAAAGGTCGAGAAGGCGCTGATGGCGCCCTCCGTCTCGACGGGCCGCAAGAAGGAAAAAATTGCGCTGGCGATGGGCGAGGCGCAGAAGCAGGCGATGGCGCAGCTCAAGGCGCTGTCGGAGAAGATGCGCGAGAACGCCGATTACGTCGGCGACAAGTTCGCCGATGAGGCGCGAAAAATCCATTTCGGCGAGACCGAGGCCCGCGGCATCTATGGCGAGGCGACGCCCGAGGAGGCCAAGGGCCTGGTGGATGACGGTGTCGAGTTCATGCCGATCCCGGTTTTCCCTGACGATCGAAACTGAGTTTTCCCTAGCTTACGGCGGCTCGCCGGCGGACGCCTGACGTTTTCGGAGCGATACCGGCGCAGCGTTGCGCCAGGCCATGAGGCAGGCGCTGCGCAGGGTGGTTTCGTCGGCCGCCGATAAAGTCACCTCAGTCCAGCCCTGACGGCCCCAGCCGCCCTTGACCGGCCGGAAGATCTCCGGCTCCGCTTCGGCAAGCACGGCCTGCTCTTCCGGTGTCAGCTTCAGCACCGCGCGGCCGCCCGGCGGCAGGCTGGCGAAAATGCGATTGCGCACGCGAAAATCCGGCTTGCCGAAATGCGATTTTTCCTCGGTCTCCGGCAAGGAGAGCGCGATGCGGCGGAAATCGTCGGCTGTCATTATCTTGTCCCGCGCGGGGTTGGTTTCATGCCGCGCCATCATGCCGCCACCGGTTACGCCGGTCTTGAAGATTTGCAACCTGTCGCGAAACGCGACCGCGTCGCTCGTTCACTCGCCGTGGCTTATGCGCCCGTCGGAAGTCGATGCGACGCTTGTGTTGCGCCCACGAAAGCCTTTGTAACCGGCTTACCGATCCGTACCTCCCTGCTGCCCGCAAACAGGTATCTTGCGCCCGAAATTGGCAACTAGCTTTTTCTGCATGCACTTGTATCGATACGATCAATACACTCGATAAGTTGTTATTGCTTGAGGATCAGCCGACAGAACATGGATTTGAATTGCAACCTGTCGTAACTGGTCCAAGTCATATATTGTAACTGGACCTATAGCGGGCAATGTTCCTCTCCTCGTGAAGGGTGTAACTTGTGACCTTCCACATGTTGTGTGGCCATTGACATAAAATAAGTGCTCGAATCCTCACGTCCATTGCCGAGCGGGCGCGAGCCCGCGAGCCGTAGCAAGGAAAGCTAAAATGCCACTCGGTCAAATGGACGTGCTGACAGCGGTCGGGGATTCGGTCCTCAACAAGATGGATTTCTCCGTCGACGGGCTTCACATCCGCGGCGAGGCCTACCGCAAGATTTTCGAACTCATCCGCGACGACCAGATTCTGGTCGAGACTGGAGACGATGAGGGGCTTGCTACCTACAACTCCGAGACGGATACGCTCACGACGCAGAAGGCCAGTTCGCCGCCTGACCTCTTCAACAAATCGATTCTCGTCCACGAATGCACACACGCCATCAAGGACATGGAATATGTGAAGATGACCGCTAAGGCCAACGAGTCGGCGGCCTATCTGGCGCAGGCCGTCTATCTCCTGCTGAAGGATCCCAATCCCACAATTCCAGCCGGCTACGGCGTCGTGAAAACGGCGATCAGGCTGGCAAAGCAGTTCAATCTCGACAGCGATCCGGGTTCCAAGCGCCGCATTTCCTACGAAGAAATCGTGCCGCTGGTGCGGCGGCTCGACGAGCATCCGGGCTATCATTCGGAACAGGCCAGCATATCGACGGCCAACGGCATCTCCGCCAAGGCGCCGAAGCATCTTCGCGTCGAGGGTTCGCCGGAGCGGATCGGCCCTGCCACGGCCACGGCCACCATCGGTTTCCGGGTCCCCAGCGAGGAACTGTTCGCCTTCGACAGTTTCCGGCTCAAGCCGGGCTCGGAGCAGAGATTGCGCGAGGCCGCCGCCTACATCAAGCAGAGGCTTCAGCCCGACCACAAGATCTACATCACCGGCCACACCGACAATGTCGGCGGCGGCGGCTACAACAAGCGTCTCTCCCGTCAGCGCGCGCAGGCTGTCGCGGATTTTTTCGTCAGGGAAAAGCTGTTCGACGCTTCGCTGCTCCAGCCGGGCGGCGACGGCGAGGATCACCCGGTTGCCGACAACGGGACGCCGGAAGGACGCGCGCTCAACCGGCGGGTGGTCATCGAGGCGATGTAGGTCCCGCGGTCACGCGACGGAGGGCTTTTCGGCCATTACCATGTAGTTGACGTCCATGTCCTTCGATCGCTGCCAGCGGTCGGCAAGCGGGTGGTAGACGACACCGGTGCGGTCGACGACCGTCATGCCGGCTTCGGACAGGGCCTTTTCCAGTTCGTCGGGGCGTACCAGCCGGCCATACTGGTGGGTGCCGCGCGGCAGCCAGCGCAGCACGTATTCGGCGCCGATAATTGCTAGTCCCAGCGCCTTCAGCGTGCGGTTGATTGTGGCCACGAACATGACGCCGCCGGGCCTCACCATCTCGGCGCAGCGTGTGAGATAAAGGCCGACATCCGAAACGTGCTCGACCACTTCCATGTTGAGGATGACGTCGAATTTCTCCCCTGCGTCGGCCAGATCCTCGGCGGGCGCGGCGCGATAGTCGACCGTCACCCCCGATTCGGCCGCATGCAGCTTCGCCACCTCGATGTTGGTGGCCGAAGCGTCGGCGCCGACCATCTCCGCGCCAAGCCGCGCCATGGGTTCGCACAGAAGGCCGCCGCCGCAGCCAATATCGAGGAAGCGCAGGCCCTCGAACGGCCGCGCGGCATGGATGTCACGGCCGAACCGCGCCGCCACCTGGTCGCGGATGTAGGAAAGGCGCACCGGATTGAATTTGTGCAGCGGCCGGAACTTGCCGTTCGGGTTCCACCATTCGGCGGAAAGCGCGGAGAAGCGTTCGACTTCTCCCGCGTCGATCGTCGATCGTCGGGGCTCGAGCATGCTGCGGTCTCCATTCGGCCCGCGAGAAGTCGGGCGCGAACACGCGAATGTCAAGCCGCCGCCACGATAACGCCGCGACCTCGGACGCTTGAGATCTCCCCGGCGCCTGAATTTGGCGGCTTCGAAAATGGATCGTGGGCTTGCGATTGCAGCACTTTCCCGGCATTTGACAGATAAGCCGCGCGAAAACCGGAACAGGGGACACGGTTTGCATCAAGATTTCACGCTGATCGCCACGATAGCTGTGTGCTTTGTGCTCGCCTCGATCTGCGGCTATCTCGCCGACCGCCTGAGGCTGCCGCCGCTGGTTGGCTATCTCGTCGCCGGCATCATGATCGGCCCGTTCACCCCCGGCTTCGTTGCCGACAGCGGGCTCGCCTCCCAACTGGCGGAAATGGGCATCATCCTGCTGATGTTCGGTGTCGGCCTGCATTTTTCCGCCTCCGACCTGCTAGCGGTGCGTGGTGTCGCCATTCCCGGTGCGATCGGCCAGATCGTGCTCGCCACGTTGCTCGGCGTCGGGATTGCCTCGATCTGGGGCTGGAGCCTCGGTGCTGGCATCGTGCTGGGGCTCAGCCTGTCCGTCGCCAGCACCGTGGTGCTGCTCAAGGCGCTCGAGGAACGCAATCTCGTCAACACGCCGAGCGGGCGCGTCGCCGTCGGGTGGCTGATCGTCGAGGACCTCGCCATGGTTCTGGCGCTGGTGCTGCTGCCGGCGTTGGCGGAGGTGCTGGGCGCCGACACGTCGGCCGCGCACGGCGCGGAGGCGGGCGGCTCCTCGCTGTTGCTAACGCTGGCGCTGACCCTGGCCAAGGTCGCGGTGTTCGCCGCGCTGGCGATCTTCCTCGGTCCGAAAGTGGTGCCGTGGGTGCTCACCAAGGTAGCGCGCACCGGCTCGCGCGAACTGTTCACCCTGTCGGTGCTGGCGCTGGCGGTCGGCATCGCTTATGGCTCGGCTCAGGTGTTCGGCGTATCCTTCGCGCTGGGCGCCTTCTTCGCCGGTCTCGTGCTCGGCGAATCGCATCTCAGCCATAAGGCGGCGGCCGAATCCCTGCCGCTGCAGGATGCGTTCTCGGTGCTGTTCTTCGTCTCCGTCGGCATGCTGTTCGATCCCTCGGTCATCGTCGAGGATCCGCTGGATGTGCTTGGCGTGCTTGCGCTCATCATGGTTGGCAAGTCGGTGATCGGCTTCCTGATCGTCATCCTGCTGAGATACCCGGTCAGCATGGGGCTCATGGTGGCAGGCAGCCTGGCGCAGATCGGCGAATTCTCCTTCATTCTCGCCGCGCTGGGCCTCGGCCTCGGCCTGATGCCAAGCGAGGGCAAAGACCTTGTCCTTGCCGGCGCCCTGCTGTCGATCACGTTCAACCCGCTTGTCTTCTATATCACCGGCGAATTGCAGAAATGGGTCCGCCTTCGCTGGCCGAGCGTGGCCGCCGGCTACGGGCGGGCCAATCACGACGTGCTGGTGCAGGAACTCGCGCGCATCCGGGCCATTCAGGAAGCGCGCGACGAAGCGCGCCATGTACGGATCCAGGAACTGCTGGCGACCTTCCCGCTGCTGTCGCTGGTGCCGCCCGACGACCAGGAGGAACTGCTGCTGCTGTTCAGGCCGGCATCCGCCTCGCCCGGCGAGCGGGTGATCCGCACCGGCGATCGCGCCGACGGCATGTATTTCATTTCCTCCGGCGCGGTCGACGTGCGCGTCGGCGGGCGCGCCATCCGGCTTGAGGCCGGCTCTTTCTTCGGCGAGATGGCGCTGCTCAGCGGCTCCCGGCGCACCGCCGACGTCATCGCCGTCGACTTCTGCGATTTTCAGTTCCTCGAGCGGCGGGATTTCACGCAGTTCATGGCGCGCCACCCCGAATTGCGGGCCGCCGTCGACAAGATGGCGCATGAACGGATCGAGGCGAACCGCGCGGCAAATGCCGTGGCGGAGGAGAAAGGCGCCGAGGCTGCAAAATAGGCCGAGCCAGCGGGGCGGCCGCAAACCGCCTGGCAGTCCCCAGAGCTCCGCTTTTGCAAACAGCATCACCGTCTGCGGATTTGGTTGACAATTTTTAGTTGCCACCCTCGTTTGCGGGGGGCGCGGACGGTCCGGGCCTGCCATCATCCCATCCAGCTACGATCGGGCGCCTAGGTATTCGTGATACCGGGCGGCTCCGGCGTGCCAACTGGCTTGGGAGCGATCGACATGGCAATCATCAATGGAACTGCATTCAACGACACCATCCACAAGGCCGGGGACGGCGTCAGCGTGGGTGGAACGGAATTCAACACCGTCACCGACAGCGCCGACACGATCAACGCCGGAGCCGGGGCCGATGCCATCTACGGCCGCGGCGGCGACGACGTGATCACCGCCGGCACGGGCGACGACTATGCCGAAGGTAATGCCGGCAACGACACGATCGACGGCGGCGACGGCAATGACACCATCCTCGGCGGTCAGGGTGCCGACAAACTTACCGGCGGGATCGGCAACGACAATTTCTTCTTCGAGGGCGTTTCCGACATCAGCGGCCTGGCCGAAACCATCGACGGCGGCAACGACATCGACACCATGGACTTTTCGGCGCGAGGCGCATTCGGTGCGGTCAACCTGTCCAAGGCGACGATCACCGGCGTGGAGCGTCTGTTTCTCAATTCCAACGACGTTACCTTGACGGCGGCTCAGCTCGGCGCCTTCGATACCATCTCCGCGGGCAGCAATCCCGACCGGCTGTTCCTGTCGGCGGCAGGCACGGTCGACCTCACCGGCGCGTCCATATTCGGGATCGACGAATTTCGCGGAACCTCGGGCGTCGACAATTTCATCTTCACGGGCGTGGCCAACGGACAGACCGTCAACACGCTCGCCGGCGCCGACACCGTGACCGGCAGTGAAGGCAACGATACGATCAACAGCGGCGCGGATGCCGACGTGGTGAAAGCCGGTGCCGGCAATGATTCGCTCACCGGCGAGACCGGCAACGACAAGCTCTACGGCGAAGACGGCAACGACATCCTCAACGGCGGCGTGGGCCTCGACGTGATGGGCGGGTCGGCCGGCAACGACATTTTCCGCGTGTCGTTCGTGGCCGACATTTCCGGCCTGGCCGAGACGCTCAGCGGCGGCACGGATACCGACCAACTGGATTTCGCCACGCTCAATGCGCAGGGCGCGGTCGACCTGACGAAGGCGACGATCAGCAGCGTCGAAATGCTGTCGCTGAATTTTAATGACGTTACGCTGACCGCGGCGCAACTCGGGGCATTCACCACGCTTTCCGCCGGCAGCAATCCCGACCGTCTGATCCTGGCCGCGGCCGGCACGGCCGACCTGACGAATGCCACCATCACCGGCATCGATGAATTCCGTGGTTCTTCCGGCAATGACGTGATCACCATCGCCGGTGTCGCCAATGCGCAGTTCATCGACGGACGGGCCGGCGACGACACGCTCACCGGTGGATACGGCGCCGACAGGCTGTGGGGCGATATCGGCACGGACACGATCATTGGCGGCGACGGCGACGACACGATTCTCGGCGGGCAGGGCGCCGACCTGCTGAACGGTGGCGTGGGATACGACGTTTTTCAGATCGACCAGATATCGGACATCGGCGGCCTCGCGGAGACGCTCAACGGCGGCAACGATCTCGACAGGCTCGATTTCTCCACCCTCGGTGCCGTCGGCGCCGTCGATATCACCGCGGCGAAGATCGTCAGCGTCGAGCAATTGTGGCTGAATGCCAACGACGTGACGCTGACGACCGCGCAGCTAGATGCCTTCGAGACGATCAGCGCCGGCAGCAATCCCGACAGGCTGTTCCTGTCCAACGCCGGCACCACGAACCTGACAAACGCCAGCATTACGGGCATCGACGAGATCCGCGGCACATCGGGCACCGACGTCATAAACCTGACCAATGTGGCGACTGGCCAGAACGTCACTGGCCAGGGCGGCACCGACACGGTCTATGGTGGCGCCGGGGGCGACACGCTTTCGGGCAATGATGGCAATGACACGCTGTTCGGCCGCGACGGAAACGACACGCTGATCGGCGGGGCTGGCCGCGACGGCCTGGCCGGCGGCCTCGGTGACGACGTCTTCCTCTACACGAGCGCCATCGACAGTCCGGTGGGCGCGAACTGCGACAACATCACGGACTTCACGCATGGCGACGACACGATCAACCTCGCCGCCATCGACGCAAACGTCAATCTGGCCGGCGATCAGGCCTTTTCCTATATCGGCACGGCCGCTTTCAAAGGTATTGCCGGCGAATTGCGGTTCAACGGCGCCAACCTTTACGGCGACCTGGACGGCGACAAGTCCGTCGACTTCCAGATTTCGCTGGCCGGCTCTCCCACCATAACCGTCGACGATCTCGTGCTGTGACGGCTGCGTCGCCGCGATGTAACATCCGGTAGCCTCCCACCGCTCCGCGCCTTGGTTGCGCGGGGCTGAGGGATTGTTGGGCAGCCAGGACGACATCATGGATCGTCCTGTTCCCTCGACCGAAGAGCGGGCTCGTCCTTCCCGAGATCGCGGCAACGATTCCGATGCATTCAAGCCGTCCGATTTCGGAGTGCGGCGATCCCGACCATGCCACAGAGTGGGGGACGAGCGCCACGTCGGCCGTGATGTCGGCGACGCCGTTGGACGTGATCGGCTGAAAACAGGCGCACCTGTTGTCAGTATCTGGCAGGATAATTTTCCTCAACATCCTCCCCCGCTTCTCCCGCCGGAACGATAATGGCGCCGCGCGTGCAGGAAAGGAGGCGGCGGTGGACTGGTTTGCGGCAATCGAGGAAAAGCGCCAGGCGCTGAAGCGCTTGCTCGCCATGCTCGTCGCCATGGCCGCGATGAGCGGCGGGCCTACTCTCCCGCGCCATCTCCACTGCGCCATACTCAGGCTGCTGCGTCCGGCCGAAGCGGCGGCGCGGCGGCTGATCATCGTGGCAGCGCGCGGGATCGTGGTGGCTTTGCCGCCGCAACGCAAGCAGAAGCCCAAGACCGCGGAGCCCCTGTTGCGCGGGCTCGGCATCGCCATCGTTGTGCCGCGTGCCGATCTTGCCCGCGCCGCCGCCGCGAGGCGAGCCGCCGCCATCCGTGCCGCCCGCCCACGCACGATCTGCCTGCCGCTGCTCGATCCGCTGCCGCGTCCGTTCCGCCACCGGTGCCGCCATGTGCCCGCGCACGCCGCCCCGCGCATCTCGGTCCCTGGCGTGGCCGAGCCGTTTTCCCTCCCGCCGCCGCCATCGGCGTACGATCCGATCGATGCGGCGCGGCTGTCCTTGCGTCTGGAGGCGCTCGGCCGGGCGCTCGACGACCTGCCGGCCCAGGCAAAACGCTTCGCCCGGTGGAAAGCGCGGCGCGACGCCGCCGCGCGGGAAAAACCCGCCTCCGGCCGGTTCTGGCGCATCTCTCCGCTGCGAACCGGACGTCCGCCCGGCGGCCGACTTTCCCGCTACGACCCCGTCGCGACCCATCCCCGCAACATCCGCGAGATCGACGAAATCCTCGCCCACGTCCATGCGCTGGCTTTGTTCGTGCTGGATAGCCCGCGCTCCGACACGTCATGACGCGCAACGTCGCCTGCCGGTCGCGCCGACGCCGGTTTGGCGGACAGACATGAAGATCAGCCCTTCGCCCGGCCGTCGGCCGGGCCGTCAAGGCATGGCTGAACGGAACAGCGCGAAGACAATCTGGATCGTTTCATGATTCCGTTCGGGGGCGGCGTTCATCATCCCCTCATTTGCCGTGTGGTTTTACGCCAGGCAACGCCTGCTGGACATTGGATCGCCTCTGCGATCGTCCGCCAAATCGTCTCTCCGACGCAAATGCCCTATCAGACACTCCCAATCGGCCTTGCGCTATGCTGACATACTCATTATACCAGTTAGAAGAGGTGGGTTCTGCACGGTTTTTCGGAGCGGTCTATGACAACGGTTGCGCTGTTTGGCGCTGGCGGCAAAATGGGATACCGCCTGTCCAGCAATTTTCGCGGATCTCCCTACGCTGTCCGCCATGTCGAGGTGAGCGAGGCCGGCCGCGAGCGGCTGAAGACGGGCCTCGGCTTGGACACCGTGTCCGTCGAGGAGGCGCTCCGCGGGGCCGAGGTTGTCGTCCTCGCCGTGCCGGACACGCATATCGGCAAGGTCGCCGCAGGTATCGAGAAGCAACTGAAATCGGGCACCATGGTGATCGTGCTTGACGCCGCCGCACCCGCTGCCGGCCACCTGCCTGATCGTCCGGACCTCACCTATTTCATCACGCATCCGTGCCATCCGCCGCTGTTCAACGACGAAACGGACATGGAGGCGAAGAAAGATTATTTCGGCGGCATCAAGGCCAAGCAACACATTGTCAGCGCCCTGATGCAGGGGCCGGAAGCCGACTACGCCAAGGGCGAAGCCATCGCCAGGACGATCTGGGCGCCGGTCATGCGCTCGCATCGCGTCACCGTCGAGCAGCTCGCCATGCTGGAGCCGGCGCTGGCCGAGACCATGTGCGCCTCGCTGCTCGAGGTCATGCGCGAGGGCGTCGACGAGGTGGTCAGGCGCGGCGTCGACCGGCAGGCTGCGCTCGACTTCCTGCTCGGCCACATCAACGTGCTTGCCTCGGTCATCTTCGGTGAGCGCGAAGGCGCCTTCTCGGACGCCTGCAACAAGGCCATCGAATTCGGCAAGCCTGTCCTGATGCGCGACGACTGGAAGAAGATCTTCGAGCCGCAGGAAATCGCCGAAAGCATCCGGCGCATCACCTGATCGCCGGGCGGACTGCCCTCATACAATCGATCGGACCAATTTTTTCAACGGGAGGACTCAATATGAAGATCAATCGCAGACTGACGCTTGCCGCGTTCGCCGGCATGCTTGCAATGGGCGTCGCGGCTCCGGCCTACGCCGCCGACCTGATCGCCATCATCACGCCGTCGCATGACAACCCGTTCTTCAAGGCAGAGGCCGACGGTGCGGCGGCCAAGGCCAAGGAACTGGGCTATGAGGCGCTCGTGCTCGTGCATGACGACGACGCCAACAAGCAGTCGGAACTGATCGACACTGCCATCGGCCGCGGCGCGAAAGCCATCGTGCTCGACAATGCCGGAGCGGACGCGACCGTCGCCGCCGTGCAGAAGGCCAAGGACGCCGGCATCCCCTCCTTCCTGATCGACCGCGAGATCAACGCCACCGGCGTCGCAGCCGCACAGATCGTGTCGAACAACTACCAGGGCGCCCAGCTCGGCGCGCAGGAGTTCGTCAAGCTGATGGGCGAGAAGGGCAATTATGTCGAGCTGGTCGGCAAGGAGTCCGACACCAACGCCGGCATCCGCTCAAAAGGCTACCATGACGTGATCGACGAGTACCCGGATCTGAAGATGGTCGCCCAGCAGTCGGCCAACTGGAGCCAGACGGAAGCGTTCTCCAAGATGGAATCGATCCTCCAGGCCAACCCCGACATCAAAGGCGTCATCTCCGGCAACGACACAATGGCGATGGGCGCCTGGGCGGCGCTCGAGGCCGCCGGCCGCAAGGACGTGATCGTCGTCGGCTTCGACGGCTCCAACGACGTCCGCGACTCGATCAAGGCGGGCGGCATCAAGGCTACCGTGCTGCAGCCGGCCTATGCGCAGGCGCAGATGGCGGTCGAGCAGGCGGATGCCTGGATCAAGACCGGCAAGGGTCCCGCCGAAGAGAAGCAGCTCATGGACTGCGTGCTGGTCAACGGCGACAATGCGGCCAAGCTTGAGACGTTTGCGCTGACCAACTGAGCGACGCATCGCATACTGCGACGGAGTGGACCTCACCCCACCCGCCGGACTCGCTGACCTCCTCCCCCTCGATGGGGGAGGTGGCCCGACAGGGCCGGAGGGGGTGATCAATTGCCGATACGCGGCTACGAACACTGGCAAGACATAACTGCTATGGCCGCACGCCCAATTGCCATTTCCCTCGCAGCAACGCTGGCGCTGCTCGCCGGCTGCAAGATATTGCCGACGCCGACCGAGGAAGATCGCGCGGCGGCGGCCAACACCTTCAATCCGGACAAGATGGTCGAGGACATCTGGACCGCGAAGGTGATCCCCTATCTCAGCCAGAAGGCGGGTCCCTTCGCTGAGGTCAATGCGCTGGCGAAATCCGACGCCAAGGCCGCCGGCGACAAATACGGCAATCCGAAAAAGCAGGCCAACTCGCCCTGGACCTATGCGGCGCGAGCCGAAGGCAAGATCGTCGCCTCCAACACGCAGTCCCGCGCCGGCTCGATCGACGTGGATGTCGACGGCGACGGCAAGGCCGACCTGCGCGCCCAGATCGGGCCGGCACTGCGCGGCACCGCGCTGCGCGACGTGCTCGACTTCGTGAACTTCAACGAATTCACCAACCAGATCGACTTCGCCCAATACGGCAAGGCGTTCAACACCTATTCCGACAGGAGGGTCCTGTCGAAGCTGCCGCGCGAAGCACTTGACGGCCGCACGGCCAAGCTGCTGGGCGCCTATGTACCGGCAAGCGGGAGCGACCTGCCGTTGCTGACGCCGGCCGAAGCCGAGATCGGACCGGCCCCATGACTACAGCCGCGAACGATGTGATCATCAGGCTGGAGGACGTCTCGAAAGTCTATTCCGGCACGATTGCGCTGAAGAACGCCAGCTTCGACGTGCGGCGCGGCGCGGTCAACGTGCTGGTCGGCGAGAACGGCGCCGGTAAGTCGACCATGATGAAGATAATCGCCGGCGTCGAGAAGCCGACTAGCGGGCGCATCCTGCTCGACGGCGAGGAAGTGTCGTTCGGCTCGTCGGGCGACGCGGTGGCGCGCGGCATCGGCATGGTGTTCCAGGAACTCAACCTGTTCGGCAATCTTTCGGTGGCTGAGAACATTTTTGCCACCCGCGAGGTGACCAACCGGCTGGGCAAGATCGATCACGCCGAGCAGCAGCGCCGCTCCGGCGCGTTCCTCGACCGGCTGCAGGCGGGCATCCGGCCCGATATGATGGTCGAGGACCTGATGATCGGCCAGCAGCAACTGGTCGAGATCGCCAAGGCCGTGTCGCTCGACGCCCGCGTGCTGATCATGGACGAACCGACTTCGGCACTTAGCGCCGCCGAGGTGGAGATCCTGTTCAAGGTGATTGCCGATCTGAAGGCTGAGGGCGTCGCCATCGTCTACATCTCGCATCGGCTGGAAGAACTGATCCGCATAGGCGACTACATCACGGTGCTGCGCGACGGCCGCATCACCGGGCAGGAAGAGATGAAGAACGTCGACACTCAGTGGATCGTGCGGCAGATGATCGGCTCGGACGCCAAGGATTTCGCCAAGGCGGACGACCATAAGCCCGGTGCGGAAGTGTTTCGCGCCGAGGAGATCAGCCTGCCGCGCGCGACCGGCGGACTGGCGGTCGACCATGTCTCGCTGTCGTTGAGAGCGGGGGAGATTCTTGGCATCTATGGGCTGATGGGCGCCGGCCGCAGCGAATTGTTCGACTGCATCATGGGCAGGCACGGACATTCGACGGGCAAGATCTATCTCGACGGCAAGCAGGTTCGCGAGCGCGACACGACCGGGCGCATTCGGCGTGGCCTGGCGCTCATCCCGGAGGACCGGCAGCGGGAGGGACTGGTGACGATCCTGTCGGTCGCGAGCAATCTCACGATGTCGAGCCTGAAAAAATTTGCGCGGCTTTTCCACATCGACGGCAAGGCGGAGCGCGAGGCCGTGCGCGGCATGGTGCGCGAACTGTCGATCAAGGTCGCCGACCCGGACAACGAGGTTTCGTCGCTGTCCGGCGGCAACCAGCAGAAGGTGGTGATCGGCAAGGCGCTGCTGACCGGCCCCAAGGTGCTGCTTATGGACGAGCCCAGCCGCGGCATCGACGTCGGCGCCAAGGCCGACGTGTTCCGCACGATGCGAAAACTGTCGCGCGAGGGGTTAGGCATCCTGTTCGCCACCTCCGACCTCGACGAGGTGATGGCGCTGTCCGACCGCATCGCGGTGATGAGCAACGGAAAACTGACGGGCATGTTCGAACGCGCTGATGCGACTGAGGCGGCGATCGTCGCCGCTTCCGCGCTGGGCCACGGACCGTCGGGAAAATCGGAGAGGAAAACCCATGTCTGAGGCGGCAGCACGCGCGGGAGCCGGCGCGCCGGGCAGTGGCTCGATCCTGCTGACGCTGATGAAGGCGCGCACCTTCATCGCGCTGATCGCGGTCATCCTGTTCTTCTCGCTCGCGGTGCCGAGCTTCCTGTCGACCGCGAACCTGATCCTTATGTCGAAGCACGTGGCCTTGAATGCGTTCCTTGCCATGGGCATGACCTTCGTGATCATCACCGGCGGAATCGATCTTTCGGTGGGGTCCATCGTCGGACTCTGCGCGATGGTGGCGGGATTCCTAGTTCTCAACGGCATCGATCTGCAGATCGGCTACACCGTCTATTTCAACGTGCCCGAGATCATCCTGATCACGCTGCTCGTCGGCATCCTCATCGGCGCGATAAACGGATTGCTGATAACCAAACTCAACGTGGCGCCTTTCATCGCCACGCTGGGCACGCTCTATGTCGCCCGCGGCGCGGCGCTGCTCTCCTCGGACGGGCGCACCTTCCCGAACCTCGTCGGCAATCCCGACCTCGGCAATACCGGCTACGGCTATCTCGGCGCGGGCCGCATCCTCGGCCTGCCCGTTTCTGTGTGGCTGCTGATCGTGGTGGCGCTGGCCGCCGCCTATCTCGCCAAATACACTCCGCTCGGCCGCCACATCTACGCGGTCGGCGGCAACGAGCGCGCGGCGCGCATCTCCGGCGTGCGCGTGAACATGGTAAAGATGTTCGTCTACATGTTCTCCGGCTTCTGCGCGGGCATCGTCGGGCTGATCATCTCGTCCGAACTGATGGCCTCGCATCCGGCGACCGGAGAGACCTTCGAGCTGAACGCCATCGCGGCGGCGGTGCTGGGCGGCACCTCGATGTCGGGCGGACGCGGCGCGATCGGCGGCACCATCGTCGGCGCCTTCGTCATCGGCATATTGTCCGATGGGCTGGTGATGATGGGCGTGAGTTCGTTCTGGCAGATGGTCATCAAGGGGCTGGTGATCATCGTCGCGGTCGTGGTCGACCAGGCGCAACGCAAGCTGCAGCAGCGCGTGACGCTGATGCAGATGGCCAAGGCCGGCTGATTATGGCGGAGCTGAAGGGCGGGCTGATCGGCTGCGGCTTCTTCGCCGTCAACCAGATGTTTGGCTGGCGCGATGCCGACGGCGTTTCGATCACGGCCATCTGCGACCGCGATCCTGAACGGCTGAGGATCGTCGGTGAACAATTCGGCGTGGAGCAACGCTACTCCGACGCCGCCGAGATGCTGGCGAAGGAAAAGCTCGACTTCGTCGACATCGCAACGACGGTCGGCAGCCATCGCGCGCTGGTCGAACTGGCGGCCGCGCGCCAACTACCGGTAATCTGCCAGAAACCTTTCGCGCCGACGCTCGACGATGCCAAGGCGATGGTGGCGGCGTGCGAAGCGGCCGGTGTGCCGCTGATGATCCACGAAAATTTCCGCTGGCAATCGCCGATCCAGGCGGTGAAGCGCGTGCTGGACAGTGGCGAGATCGGGATACCGTTCTTCGGCCGCATCTCGTTCCGCTCCGGCTTCGACGTGTTTTCCGGCCAGCCCTATCTGGCGAAGGGCAAGCGTTTCATCATCGAGGATCTCGGCATCCATATTCTGGACATTGCACGCTTCCTGCTGGGCGACGTGGCGTCGCTGACCGCGCGCACGACCCGGGTCAACCCCACCATCGCCGGAGAGGATGTGGCGACCATGCTGCTGGACCACGAATCCGGCGGCACTTCGGTGGTCGACTGCAGCTATGCGACGAAGCTGGGGGTCGAACCGTTCCCGGAGACGCTGGTCGAGATCGACGGCAGTGAAGGCACGATCCGCCTTGCCCAGGGCTACCGGCTGACCGTTACCGGCAGGAGCGGTACGTCCGTCGCCGACGTTTCGCCGCCGCTTCTCGATTGGGCGTCGCGGCCCTGGCACAACATCCAGGAGAGCGTCGCGGCGATCCAGCAGCACTGGGCAGATTGCCTGCGCAGCGGGCGCGAGCCCGACACGTCCGGCGCGGACAATTTGAAGACATTTGCGCTTGTCGAGGCCGCTTATGAAGGGGCTTCCACACGGCAGCCGGTGGACATACGCACCCTGCTGGCGTGAGCCGGATGCAATCAGCCTCTATGCCGCGCCTACGGCGGCCCTTTGCGTATAGAGTGCGCGCGAGCGCTCGAGATGCTTGATCATCGCTTTTTCGGCACCGTCCGGATCATGGGCCGTGATCCGCTCGATGATCTCCTCATGCTCATCGAGGGTAAAATTCTCCTTGCCGGTCCAGATCAGCACCTCGGTGTGATATTCCTTCAGCCAGCCAAGCATCGCCTCGCTGACGGCGGCGTAGATCGGATTGCCTGAAATCGCCGCGATCCGAGTGTGGAACGCCATGTCGGCGGCGATGAATGCGTCGGAATCGCCCTGCTTGGCGCGCTGGTGGTCTAGGATCGAATGCAGGCCGGCGATTTCCTCGGCGGTCGCCTTCTCCGCCGCCTCGCGCACCATGCCGCGCTCGAAAAAGATGCGGGCGCTTTTCAGGTGCTCCAGCGAGTCCGTGGAGGAGGACAGCATGATCTTCGCCGGCAGATCGACCTGGCGCAGCAGCGACCGCGCGCTGACCTGGAGCACTTTTGCGCGTTCCCCGTGCGAAATGGCGACGAGGCCCAGATTGGCAAGCGCCTGCATCGCCTCGCGGATTGCCGGCCGGCCGACGCCGAAGCGCTCCATCAGTTCACGCTCCGAAGGCAGGTCGTCGCCTGGTCCGAGTTCGCCGCTGGTGATCATGCGCTCCAGCCGCGAAAAAACTTCGTCGGAGAGTTTGCGCCGCACGATGGGTTCGGAAGCGGTCATGGGCACCTTGCAGACTCAGGCGGTGGCGAAGCTCAATCTCATCATCAAACCGACAGTCCGACTAGGGCCGGCGAGCCACATTCCACTTGCTTCAGTGAGATACTCATTATACCAGTTAGCTCGCAATTGAAAGCCGCGACGAGATGGCCGACCAGCAGATCATCGTAACCTACCGGATCGAAACGCCGGGCAGCGTCGAGGCGCTGGCCGCCAAGATCGCCAGCGACCAGTCGACCGGAACGTTCGTCGCGCTGCCGGGTGAAACCGAGGAATTGAAGGCGCGGGTCGCGGCGCGGGTGCTCGCCGTGCGTCCTCTCGAAACGTCGGCGACAGCATCGTTTCCGGCGGAAGGCGGTCCGTTTCATCGCGCCGAGGCCGACATCGCCTTCCCGCTGGACGCGGTCGGCACGGACCTGTCCGCCCTGATGACGATCGCCATAGGCGGCGCCTATTCGATCAAGGAACTGACCGGCATCCGCATCGTCGGCCTGAAGCTGCCGGACACGTTTCGCGGCGCGCATCCGGGGCCGCAATTTGGCATATCCGGCAGCCGCGCGCTGACCGGCGTCGACGGCCGGCCGATCATCGGCACCATCGTCAAGCCCGCGCTTGGCCTGCGGCCGCATGAGACTGCGGAAATGGTCGGTGAACTCGTGAAGTCCGGCGTCGATTTCATCAAGGACGACGAGAAGCTGATGAGCCCGGCCTATTCGCCGCTTGGCGAGCGGGTGAATGCGATCATGCCCCTGATCCTCGATCATGAGCAGAAGACCGGCAGGAAGGTGATGTACGCTTTCGGCATCTCGCATGCCGATCCCGACGAGATGATGCGCAACCACGATCTCGTCGTGAAAGCGGGCGGCAACTGCGCCGTCATCAACATCAACTCGATCGGCATGGGCGGCATGGCGTTCCTGCGCAAGCGCTCGCACCTCGTCCTGCACGCGCACCGCAACGGCTGGGATATTTTGACCCGCCATCCCGGGCTCGGTATGGATTTTTCAGTCTACCAGCAATTCTGGCGGCTGCTCGGCGTCGATCAGTTCCAGATCAACGGCATCGGCGTCAAATACTGGGAGCCGGACGAGTCCTTCGTGGAATCCTTCAAAGCAGTCTCCACGCCGCTGTTTTCGCCTGACGACTGCCCGCTGCCGGTGGCGGGGTCAGGCCAATGGGGCGGCCAGGCGCCGGAAACCTATCGCCGCACCGGCCGCACCGTCGATCTCATGTATCTCTGCGGCGGCGGCATCGTCAGCCATCCCGGCGGTCCGGCGGCCGGCGTGCGCGCCGTGCAGCAGGCGTGGCAGGCGACGGTCGAGGGCATCGAGCTTGCCGACTATGCCCGCACCCATCCCGAACTCGCCCAGTCGCTGAAGAAATTCGGCGCAAACCCGAACGCGGCCTGATTTTAAGCGATGTCGGAGCGCCTTCTCCTCAGCTACTACGGCGACGACCTGACCGGCTCGACCGACGTCATGGAAGCCCTGTCGCTTGGCGGCGTGCCGACCGTGCTGTTCACGAAAATCCCCGATGCCGGGCTTCTGGCGCGTTTCGGGAACTGCCGTGCCATGGGTCTAGCCGGAACCAGCCGCAGCGAGCCGCCGGCCTGGATGGATGCCAATCTCACGCCGGCCTTTGGCTGGCTGAAGACGCTGGGCAGCACGGTCACCCACTACAAGGTCTGCTCGACCTTCGATTCCAGCCCGACGATCGGCAGCATCGGCCGCGCCATCGAGATCGGCCGTGGCGTTTTCGGCCGGGCGGGCGTGCCCCTCGTCGTCGGCGCGCCGCAACTCAAGCGTTACACGGCCTTCGGCAATCTCTTCGCCGCTTACCGTTGCGAGATATTCCGCATCGACCGGCATCCGGTGATGAGCCGGCATCCGGTGACCCCGATGCAGGAGGCCGACCTGTTGCGGCATCTCGGCAAGCAGACCGATCTGCCGTCGCGGCTTATCGATCTGGTCGCGCTTGCCCAACCTGATGCCGCCGACAGGATCGAGGCGGCGCTGGACAAACCTGGCATCCTTCTGCTCGATGTCGCGGACGCCTATACGCAGAAGGCGGCCGGCGCAGCCTTGTGGCGCGCGGCGAGACGAAGCGGCTTCATGGTGGGTTCCTCGGGCGTCGAATACGCGCTGATCGAGGCGTGGAAGGCAGACGGCACGGTATCGGGAACGGCCCTGTTTCCAGAACCGGGCCCGGTGGACAGGCTGGCGGTGGTGTCCGGCAGCGTCTCGCCGACGACGGAAAGGCAGATCCAGCATGCTGGCTCCGACGGGTTCCAAACGATCCCGGTCGATCCGATCGATTTGTTGTTCATGGGCGAACAGGCGACGGATCGCGCGGTCGCCGCCGGCCTTGCCGCGCTGTCGTCCGGCCGCAGTGCCCTGCTCTATACCGCGCTCGGTCCGGAGGCCGATCGCGGTGCGGAAATCGACAGGGATGAAGGTGCGCGCAATCGGATCGGCCTTGCGCTCGGCGACATCCTGAGACAACTCGTCGTCCGGCAGAAGCTGAAACGGGCGGTGATCGCAGGCGGCGATACCTCGAGCCACGCACTCGGCCAACTCGGCATCGATGCCCTGACGCTTCGTATGCCGTTGCCCGAGTCGCCCGGTTCGCCGCTCTGCACGACACATTCGAGCCTGCCTGAAATAGACGGCCTCGAAATCGCGATGAAAGGGGGGCAGGTGGGTACGGACGCCTATTTTTCCGCCATCCGGGAAGGCCGTGCGTCTTCGTAGATAGGGCCACATTCCTCGATCGCTTATCGATATCTAACGATAGGTCTGCTCAAATTGTTTGAAATCACTGGTACGCCCAAGAAACCGAAAACACGAAGTCGTCGCTTTTCACATAAGAATGCACCTGCCGCCACGCCGGATGCGACGCGATGAACTTCTCAAATTGCGGGCGGTTGCTCTTCTCCGACAGGGAGTATTTGTTCCGAATTTCGAATGGAACTGAAAAAGCTCCATCGGCGGAAAGGTATCGAGCAGTTCCGTATTCCCAAGCGACACGATGGAGGACAGTGTCCAGTTCACTGGATCTCCAGCCAATGCCACGCCCATTCTGAGCCCTCCATACGAGTGTCCGCTGGGTCAACGCCTTGGCCACAGATGCTCGAAAGAGTTCTCTCTCGTGCTCCGGCGGCTCCGAGCCTGCCGCTTCTGACTGGAGCACACAGAACAATGCCTCGCGGAATGTCTTGGCGCGGTCAAGCGCGGCTTCCGCCGCCTGCGGATGTCGTGACGCGGCTCTGCGAAGGTCGTCAACGACTGCCGGATCGATGAGCTGCGTGCGCTCACTCCGGGCGATCAGATCAAAGTAGTTCGCAAGAAGATCTCGCCCAACGATCACGTTTGGCATCGACTGTATTGACGAAGTGGAGGCGGGGGCGCCCGCCCAGGAGCCGCATACCAGCAATCGTCTTTTATGCGGCGGGCTCCGTATTGGCGCGGCTCCAATACTCCAGCACTACCCAGCTGAACTGGTTGCAGGCTCAACTACGCTGATCGGTGGGGTGGCCCTGATGCTTACTTCCCTTGTGATCGAGCTCGGTGCCGCCGCAGCACTGGCCGACAGATGAGGCTGTAAAGCCTCGACCGGGTGGCTGTTCCTCGTGCTGTCTGGCTCGCTAGTGGGCTATACGTTCTACATGCGCCTGCTGCGCGACATCGGGGCTTCGCCCGCGTTAGGCTTTCGGCTCGCCCGTCGCCGCTGTTCTGCTCGGGATTCTCATCTATGGCGAGACAGTGAACCTGATCGACGTGACTGGCATGGGCGTGATGCTCGCAGGCGAGCAGAAACCCTGGGAATTCGGCACCCGGCCTGCCGATGCGTACTTGAAGCCGGGGGATTGAACGGCGCTACGGCGATACCAATCCGCGCCTGCAATTGGAAGCTTCTGATCGACCCAACCAGACATGCTTTTGGTGCCCACTATGGACCCTGGCATCAAGGCCGATCCCGACCTTGCCCGCTGCTTCGACATCCTCGTCTCGATCACGGGCGTCTCGGCCATAACCGCCTTCGCGCTCCTCATCGACATGCCAGAGCTCGGCATGCTTGGAACGGCCAGGCCGCTTCGCTGGCCGGTCTCGTCCCCGTCGCACGGCAATCCGGGCGGTGGACCGGACGCGCCTTCATTCGCGGCGGCCGCGCCAACGTCCGACAAGCGCTCTACATGCAAGCTCTCGTCGCCATGCGCTTCAACCCTGACTTCAAGGCAAAGTACGATCTGCTGAAAGCCGGCGGCAAAGCCTCAAAGGTCGCCATCACAGCCATCATGCGAAAACTCATCCTGCTGGCCAATGCCCTGCTCAGGGATGGACGCAAATGGGCCGCATCCATGGCTTGACCAACACGGATACTTTAGCTGGCGTCATGCTACGGCCCGAGCGAATGTCTCGGCGATTGCCAGAACCGCAGCATGAATTGGACCTGACGTAAGATTGGGCATGATTGAAGCATCCACGACAAATAGATTATCGAGCGCTTTTAGCCGCAAGTCCGAACCGACGATGGCATTCGCATCCTTGCCCATCCTGCAGGTGCCACAAGGATGATGATGGGTGATGACCGACTGCGCTACAAAGTCGTCTATCTCCGCAACAGTGTTCACGGTTCCCGGCAGTAGTTCACGATCTCGCCAGCCGGAGAGTTCATCTCGGTGGCCGATCGCCCGCGCCGCCTCAAGAGCATGGCGAAACAGTTGGCGATCACGTCCAGTTTGCAAGTAAGCCGGGTCGATGATCAGTTTGTCGCCGAGCTCGGGGCCACTGATGCGCACGCTGCCGCGGCTGGTTGGATGGGTAATCCCGAACAGCAGGGAGTACGCGGTGCCGCCGGCCGGGGCCGCAAAGCGTTCGGACACGATCGGCGCAATGCCGCAACCAACCACTATCTCGGGCTGCCCGGCCGCGGCAAAATCGGTGGCGCGCATATAGCCCATCGACTCGGAGTGTTGGAGGCGCGACGGAGGGACAGGCTGGCGGGCTGCATAGAGGTTGCCGGCGCCGAGAAGATGGTCTTGAAGGTTTCGGCCGATTTCCGGCATGTCGATCAAACAACCGACGCCTGCGGCGTCGAGCACGTCCTGAGGACCGATGCCTGAGCGCATCAGTAGGGCCGGACTTTCCAGCGCGCCGGCGCACAATAAAAACTGGTCCGCGAAGACCTCAATTGGACCGTGTCGCCCCACGACCTCGAGGCTGCGCACCTTGTTACCTTCCAAAATAAGCCGCCGCGCCTCGGATGCGGTGAGGATGGTCAAGTTCTCGCGACCTCGAACGGCGGCCGTGAGCCAAGCGTCCGCCGCGGTGACCCGCCGCCCATCGCGAATGTTCAACGAGTTCGGGGTAACGCCGATCATCTCTCCGCTGTTGTGGCCTTCGAGGCGAGGAAGTCCCAGCAAAGCGCCAGCCTCGATGAAGGCGCGGGCGAGGGGACTTACCTCGTCCGACGGCATATGGACCGGCAAAGGACCTCCGTTGCCGTGAATGCCGTCGCCACCGAGGGGATGGTCTTCGATGGCCTGGAAAACAGGTAGCAGTTCATCCCAACTCCATCGGCGATCGCCGGCAGCGTCAGCCCATGCCTGGAAATCCGATGGATGGCCTCGCATGTAGCCCATCGCGTGCAGGCAGCTCGAACCGCCAATGACTTTCCCTCGCGCCCAATGATGAATCCGACCCGCAGTTCCAGCCTGCGGTTGCGTGCGATAATCCCGATCGTAGTGCCGGCCTTGAAGCGTGGGCCACGCGGCCGGATTCCAGATGTCGGGATCATCGGGCTCATCGCCGGCTTCGATTAAGAGGACGCGGCGACTTGGCTGTTCGCTCAGTCGCGCCGCGAGTAGAACACCAGCCGACCCGCCGCCGACAATGACGACGTCGGCATTCTGCTTACGTCCAACCTCGGCACTGCTCATTGCCACTCCACCCGACACTTGCTAATGTTCGAAGACGGCGCAAGCGCTGCCTGCTTGACCGCGACCAGACGCTGACCAGGGATGCGATGTCGTTTCAGGTTAGCGCCGCGGCCGCGGTCCAGCCTCGGGTACGGCAAGAGCGTTACGAAAGCGATCAAGCCTCTCGATCCATTGACATCTTTGCCGCTGCCTTTGCCTTGAAGAGATGTCGCCGCGCGGCCTTGCGGGCGGCAGTCGCGTCGCCGGCGGCAATGGCTTCGAATATATCCCGCATCTCCGCCAGGCTGCTCCGCGCTCTGCCTTCCAACGACATCGATCTCCCTCGAAAGAAGCTAATTCTGGCCACCAGACCCCGATGCACTTCCTCCAGGACCGGATTGCCGCAATTCGCAAGGATGATCGAATAGAAGTCTGCAGCGGTCATCACCTGCGCCAGGCTATCATGGCTGGACGCCGCCTGTTCGAAGGCGGAAAGCGATTTCTCAAGTTCGCGCACTTGCTGTTCCGGAATTCTCGACGCGCATCGTCCCGCTGCCTCGACTTCCAATAACTCCCGGACCTCGTAGATGGCGGTTGCCTCTTCCCACGAAAGTGCCGGTATCGACGGTCCCCGGTTGGGAATCATCTCAATCAGGCGCTCGGCCTGAAGGCTGCGCAAAGCCTCGCGCAGAGAGGGGCGACTGACGCCAAGCTGCAGGCAAAGCTGGCTTTCGACAAGCCGGCTTCCCGGCTGGAACAGGCCGGAGAATATGGCTTGCCGCAACTTGTCGACGGTCTCCTGCTGTACGGTTCGGGGAGAAATCCGCAAGTTCAGGTCTGGAGGCATGGGCTAGTCTCGTCGGCTCTGGGTCGCGATCGAACGCATCGTACGCGACGCGGCGGCAATTGGACAGGATGAAGGGCCGAATTGTCAATTCTCAAGATTGCAAGAATGTCAGACAATCCTGTTGACGTTCCTCCGGCTGATATGATCCTATTGGTTATGGCGGGAGCGGTTGCAAGGATTGACAACATGGGGGCAGACGAACCTTGCGGACGCTTTGGCGCCCGGCGCATCGAGACCGGTCGCATCGCCTTGAATCTGCGCGAAGCCGGCGATGGCCCCCTGATCTTGTTATTCCATGGAATTACCTCCAATTCCGCCGTCTTTGCGCCGCTGATGGCTCAACTTTCGAACCGGTTTACGACCATAGCGGTTGATCAGAGAGGGCATGGGCTCAGCGACAAGCCGGACAGCGGCTATGACGCACATGATTATGCGGAAGACATCGCCGGATTGATCCGTACTCTTGATCGGGGCCGCGCCATCCTTGTCGGGCATTCGCTTGGCGCGAGGAATTCCGTCACGGCCGCTGCGAAATATCCGGAGCTGGTGCGCTCCGTCGTTGCAATCGACTTCACGCCGTATATCGAGGAAGAGGTATTCGACGCTCTCGAAGCCAGGGTTAACGCGGGCGACCAACTCTTCAGCGATGTCGACGCTGTCGAAGCCTATCTCGCCAATCGCTATCCGAACATTCCAGTGCCGGCCATCAAGGTCAGGGCTGCAAGCGCATACCATGCGGTCGAAGGCGGGCTGCGCCCGCTGGCTTCTCCGACAGCCATGGCGCAGACCGCGAGAGGCCTGAGAGCAGACCTTGTGCCCGCCTATCGCGATGTGACCAAGCCCGTGCTCATCGTTCGCGGCGGGGAAAGCAAGCTGGTTTCCGCGGATGCGCTGGCAAAGACGAGCCGCCTTCGACCGGACCTGCCGGTTGTCGTCGTTCCTGGCGCCGACCACTACGTCAACGAGGTCTCGCCGGAGATCACGCTGCGAGCCATCACGAATTTCCTGGATGCCTGACGAGATCGACCAAATGGCCAACGTGAATAAAAGTCCCACCAAGCTGCGCCGGGCCGAAGTCGCCGGCGCCGGCTTCGCCGGTCTGGCTACAGCCATCGCGCTGAGGCAGAATGGCTGGGAGGTTACACTGCATGAGCGCAGTGATGAACTTCGGGCGTTCGGTGCAGGCATCTACCTCTGGCACAACGGCCTGCGTGTGCTCGAAGGACTGAACGTGTTGAACGAGGTGCTGCAGGGCTCTCACACTCCGCCGACCTACGAGACCTGGATGCACAACAAGTCGATCTCCAGGGAGACGTTCAAGGGTCTACCGTGGCGGGTCATGACCCGGAGTCATCTGCACAATGCACTCGTCGACCGGGCCAAGGCCGTGGGCGTCAACATTTGCGTCAATTCCGAAGCTGTCGGTGCCGACCCACAAGGCCTCTTGACACTTCAGAGCGGCGAGGTCCGGCAAGCTGACCTGATCGTAGGCGCAGATGGCGTGAGCTCCAAAATAAGAGACTCTATCGGCTTCAAGCAGGATCGGTGGGGCTCGACGGATGGCATCATACGGTTGATCGTGCCGCGCAAGAAAGCTGAACTCGGCCATGGCGAGTGGGACAACACCATCGACATGTGGAACTTTTGGCCGCGGGTTCAGCGAATCCTCTATTCTCCGTGCAATGAGAACGATCTCTATCTCGGGCTGATGGCGCCCTCTGCCGATACTCGCGGGTCGCGCGTGCCGCTTGATCTCGAAGTCTGGGTCGAGATGTTCCCATTCCTGGAGCCATGCCTTGTCGAGGCGGCGAAGCTTCAGACGGCGCGGTACGACAAATACGAGACGACAAAGCTCGAAAGCTGGACGCGCGGCAAGGTTGCTTTGGTCGGGGATGCCGCACATGCGATGTGTCCGGCGATTGCCCAGGGCGCGGGTTGCGCGATTGTCAACGGTTTCAGCCTGACGCAGGACCTGGAAGCCGGAAATTCCGTCGAGGACGCACTCGTGGCCTGGGAAAAGCGGATCCGGCCGATCACCGACCGGGCACAGCAGATATCCGCGGACTACGCCGCCAACCGTTCGCTCTCAAAGGGCAACATGTTTACGTCGGCGGCTCTGGAGGCCGCTCGCTATGATCCGATCAAGCGCGTGTTTTCGTGGCCGCAATAGCCGTCCCCGCCAGGCAGACCCTATGCACAGGCTAACGCTTTCCCGTCAGGAGATAAGATGAGTTACTCCAGCCAGGTCGAACAGGACTACGAGGTCAGGGGATGGTACTCGTCGGTACAGGAGATCCGGCATGATGGTGGCAAGCCGGGCGAGAGCCTGGTCAAGGTTGCCACCGGCGTCATCATACGCAATCCGTTTGCCGGACAGTTCGCCGCCGATCTTTCCGTGCTCACGAAGCCGAGCGCGGCCATCGGCCATGCGCTCGGCGAACGCGCCGTCGCGCTGCTCGGTAACAGGCGGGTCGAAAGCTATGGCAAAGGCGGTATCGCCGGCACCGCCGGCGAGCAGGAACATGTGGTCGCTTGCGTCACCACCGTATTCGGTGACCCCCTGCGCGAGCAGGTCGGCGGTGGCCAGGCTTGGATATCTTCGGTCAGCAAGGTGGCTTGCGCCGGGACGTCCATTGATATCCCGCTCGCCCACAAGGACGAACTCTATATCCGTTCCCACTACGATGCGGTCACTTTCGCCGTTCCGGATGGGCCTCGGCCCGACGAGATCCTGATCTGCGTCGCCGTCGCATCGGGTCCGCGCGTGCATCAGCGCGTCGGCGGCAAATCCGTGGCGGACCTCAAGGCAGCCCTCTAGGCTGGCCGAAACTGAAAGGACAATGGCATGCCCCTTAATATCAAGGACCTCAAAATAACGTCCTCGGACTTCCAGCCGCTCGGCAGGCTGCGCGACGAGCATGCCGGCGACAAGGGCAATGTGCTCCCGAAGCTGACGGTGAGCGGCGTCCCGGCCGGCACGAAAGAACTGGCCGTAATCTGCCACGATCCCGATGCGCCGCTGGCCAACGGTTTCACCCACTGGACGGTATATGGCATCGATCCTTCGACAACGGACCTATCGGATGCGCAGCATAAGTTCCGCGTTGGACCGAACGGCGCCGGCGCCATGCACTATTATGGACCGCAGCCGCCTGCCGGCCATGGTAATCACCACTATTACTTCTGGGTTTATGCGCTGGACGCCAAGGTCGAGGGCACGCCGACCCGTGAAGAATTCCTGCAGAAATACGCCGGAAACATCATCGAACAGAACCGCATCGTCGGGATTTACGAGAACAAGTGAAGGAAGCAGGATCGCCAGCAATCGACACTATGGCGACGGCTAGCTCACGGGTGACGGGAGTATCTGGACATGGCTGAGCAAAGTGCGGCCCGCAAGAAGGTCTTCGAGGAGTTGGTCACGGCAACCAAGATCCTCGTCCATGAAGGCATCATGGACGTGTTCGGCCATATCAGCGCCCGCGACCCGGAGGATCCGAACTTTTTCTTCCTGCCGCAAAAGCTTGCTCCGGCACTGGTCGCGCTTGAAGATATCCAGCGCCTGACCCTCGACGGCGAGACGACGGACAACCGGCCGTCCTATCTGGAGCGCTATATTCATAGCGAAATCTACAAGGCGCGGCCCGACGTGCAGTGTGTGCTTCACACCCATTCGCCCGCTGTATTGCCCTACTGCTTCATCGATACGCCGCTGCGGCCGGTTACGCACATGGGTGCGTTCATGGGCGAGTCCGTGCCGGTCTACGAGATCCGTGACAAGCTGGGCGACGAGACCGATCTGTTCGGCGGCAGCCCGAGCGTCTGCGCGGACATCGCCGAGAGCCTGGGAAGCTCTCCCGTGGTGCTGATGGCGCGTCACGGCGTGGTCAATGTCGGCAACTCAGTCCGCGAAGTGGTGTTCCGCGCCTTCTACCTGGAGCAGGAGGCCAAGGCGCTTACCGCAGGAATGCAGATCGGTACAGTAAAGTATCTCTCGAAGGGCGAAGTCAAGACAGCCGGGAAGCTCGTCGGCGCCCAGATCGATCGAGGCTGGGACCACTGGTCGCAGCGCCTCAGGAATGTCGGCCTGCTGACGTAACGTCCGTGGAACATAAGAAACCTGCCATGCCGAATGCGGAAAGCTACGATTACATCATCGTCGGGGCCGGATCGGCCGGATGCGTGCTTGCCAACCGCTTGAGCGCAGATCCCAAAACCTCGGTTCTGCTGCTCGAAGCCGGTGGCTGGGATCGTGATCCCATGATCCATATCCCGCTTGGGTGGGGCAAGATCCTGACCGAACGTCGCCACGACTGGATGTATTTCTGCGAGCCCGAGGAGAATGTCGGCGGTCGCAGGGTCGAGTGCGCTCGCGGCAAGGTCGTCGGCGGGTCGTCGTCGACCAACGCGATGGCGTATGTGCGCGGAAACCGTGGGGACTACGATCGCTGGGCGGCGAACGGCCTGATCGATTGGTCCTACGAGAAGGTCCTGCCGTATTTCAAGAAGCAGGAAAGGTGGGAAGGCGGCGAGAGCCGGTTCCGCGGCGGCAACGGTCCGCTCAACACGCAGTTCTGCCGCTACAAGGACGCATTGATCGAGGCCTTCGCGCAAGCCAGTGTGGAGGCGGGATACCCGCAGACTGACGACTACAATGCCGAGCGGCAGGAAGGTTTTGGCCGCCTGCAGATGACCATCGCAAATGGCCGGCGGGCTTCGACGGCGTCAGCTTATCTGCGCCCGGCATTGAAGCGCGCCAACCTCACCGTGCTGACGGGAGCGACGGCAAAGAAAATCACACTGAAAGGCGCACGCGCCACCGGCATCACGTTCGACCACAGCGGCGGCGAACGCACCGCTATTGCCCGCAAGGAAGTGTTGCTGGCCGGCGGGGTGATCAACACGCCGCAACTCATGATGCTATCGGGCATTGGCGCGCACGAGGAGCTTGCGGCGCACGGTATCGAGACGCGCATGAACCTTCCGGCGGTCGGCAAGAACCTGCAGGATCATGTCTCGGTTATCCTTATGTACCGGCGCAAGAATCCTGGCCCGTTCCTTCACAGGATGCGGGCGGACCGGATCGGCCTGGACTTTGTCAGGACCTACCTGACGGGAAAAGGTTTCTCCGGGGACGTCCCCGGCGGCGTCGTCGCTTTCCTGAGGAGCGCTCCAGACCGGCCGCTGCCCGATGTGCAACTGCTCTTCACCGCCGCACCGCTCGCCGCGTGGCCATACCTCAAGCCGTTCAAGCAGCCGTTCCCGGATGGTTTCGCCGCGCGGGTCGTGGCGACCCAGCCGGAAAGCCGCGGTTCCGTGAAACTGGCTTCGGCCGATCCCTTGGCCGCGCCATTGATCCACCAGAATTTCCTGTCTTCGCCGAAGGATTGGCAATCGTTGCGGGCCGGGTTCCGCGTCGCGCGAGACCTCGCCGCGCAACCCTCCATGCAGCCGTTCATCCAGGCCGAGTTTTTTCCTGGGCCAAAGTGCCAGAGCGACGACGAGATCGACGAGCACATCCGCAAGACCTCCATCACCGTGCACCACCCTGCAGGCACCTGCCGGATGGGAGCTGATGCTGCCTCAGTCGTTGATCCCGAACTGCGCGTTCGCGGCGTGGATGGCTTGAGGGTGGTGGACGCCTCCGTGATGCCGGATCTGGTTTGCGGCAACATCAACGCCGCGGTGATCATGATTGCCGAGAAAGCGTGCGATCTCATCGCAATGTCGAAGGTCAGGGAGGCAGCCTGATGATCCAGCGCATCGCTATCATTGGAATGGGCACGATGGGGCCGGGAATGGCCGCTCGGCTCGCCCGAGGCGGCCTGCAGGTGACGGCCTACGATCTTGCGCCGGCAGCACTGGAGCGTGCACAGGCGATGTTGAGCGTCGCCGAATCCGTTCTCCAGTCTCTTGGAATCGTTGCACCGGCAGCCGGCGGGGGAGCAGTACGCTTCACCAGTGACATTGCAGACGCGGTCTCGGGCGCCAATCTCGTCATAGAAAACGTTCCGGAGAACATTTCGGTAAAGGCCGAGGTCTACCGTAGGATCGACGGGCTGGTTGGATCCGACACGATTGTTGCGTCGGATACCTCAGGGATCCCGATTACGCAGTTGCAGGCGCACATCTCCAACCCGGAACGTTTCGTTGGGATGCACTGGTCGAACCCGCCGCACATCATTCCGATGATCGAGGTTATCGGCGGCGCGCAGACCGCCCCGGAGACGGTCCAGACTATCCGCGATCTGATCCGCTCGCTCGGTCTTCTGCCGGTGGTGGTGAAAAAGGACGTCCCCGGCTTCGTCGAGAACCGGGTGCTTTACGCACTGCTCCGCGAGGTGGTCGACCTTGTCGAGCGCGGTGTGATCGAACCCGAGGACATCGACACCTGCGTGTCCTGGGGCATCGGCTACAAGCTTGCTGTCGTCGGACCGATGGCGCTGCTCGATATGGCGGGACTCGACATCTACAATTCGGTCTCGAGCTTCCTGAACGCCGACCTGGCCGACCGGAAGGATGTTGCGCCGATGATCGGCGAGAAGATCGCTGCCGGTACGCTCGGCATCAAATCGGGTGTTGGGATTTACCCATACACGCCCGATCGCATCGCCGAGGTCCAGCGCGAGCGCGCCCGCAAGCTCGTAGCCATCCGTCGCATCCTCGAGGAGAAGGACTGACGTCATGGCGGCGATGGTAGGCAAACGCTCTGAGGCGACGTGCACGGCAGCCAGCACGGGGCACCCGGCCGGCAACGGCTGCGGCGACCCTGCTCGGTCGACGCCGATGCCAGGACGTGAGCAGCCGAGCCGCCTATCCGCAGCTCAGGCGTCCGTTCGCACCGCTGCATCTCACCGGCCGCTCGGCTGCCTGGGCCGAGGGCTCCAGCACGATTTGCGAGCGCGTGACATACGCACGGTCGGCAAACCCGCACCAGAGGCGCTCGACGGGCAGGTTTTCGCGTTTGTCGTTGAGCATGGAATATGTCCCGGTCTCGGGATCGAACCACAGATCGATCCTTATCTCGGCGCTGGGCGGCGCGGTCGCCAGCTCCACCGAGTACCAGTGAGCTATGTCGGCACTGCAGGCGATTGCCTCGCTGCTGGCATTGGTCAATTTCAGCGAGAGCGGCGACAGACCGTCGGTGCCGGTCCGTACGTCGACGTGATGGAGTTCGACAGCATGCGCAGCGGACCCGGAAATCAGGAGAGCAGAAACCAGATATCGTAGCATTTGCGTGAGCCTGTTTGTTTATGGCTTACAATAGACCTCGCGTAGAGCGCAATAAGAAAAAGAACAGTCGATCTTGTCTATAACAAATGGAGAGGCTTCAATGTTGAAACATCTTATGAGAAGTGCAAGCGCCGTGCTGCTCAGCACGGTTGTCCTGGGTGGCGCCTATGCGGCCGAGGTTAAATCCATCGCTATTCTCACGCCGGAGGAAGGCACGGACTACGGCTGGAACCAGCAGGGCGTCGACGCGGCCAAGGCCGCCGCTGCGGCGGCTGGCGTCGAGGTCATCGTCGCCCAAGGCCTCGGCTACGGCGACGTTCGCCCGACACTGCGGGAACTGGCCGGCGAGGGCGCGAGCCTGATGATCGCCCACGCTTCCGGCTACAACACCGCGGCGCCTGAGATCGCCAAGGAAACGAACGTGCCTGTGGCGATTGTCGATACGCCTACCGGTCTCCAGAAGGGCCTGGTCGCCGACTACACCCTGAGCGGCCATGAGGGCGCCTATCTCGCCGGCCGTCTGGCCGCCAAGATGTCACGGTCGAAGCAGGTCGGCATCGTCGTCTCGGGCGAACCACCCTCGTGGAACTCCCAGTCGGCCGCTTTCGCTCAGGGCGTCAAAGCCGAGAATCCGGACGTCAAGGTTTCCTACGCGGTGATCGGACCCGCCGCCTATAGCGACGCGGCGGGCGGCAAGCGCGTCACCGAAAGCCTGATCGCGGCTGGCGCGGACATCATCTTCGGCCAGGGTAACGGCTCGAGCTTCGGCATGCTGCAGGCGGTCGAAACCACCAAGGCCGGCGACGGTGGCAAGGTCTATTTCATCGACGTCATCGGCGACAAGACTCCGATCGACAAGGGCTTCCTGCTGTCGTCGGTTGTGTGGAACATCACTCCTGTCTACACCGCCATGATCGCGGATCTGAAGGACGATACTTACGGCACCAAGAGCTACGCGATCGGCCTCAAGGACGATTCCGTAAAGCTATTGAAGACGGCAGCTATCCCGGAAGACGTCTGGACCCAAATCCAGGCACTGCGTGAAGATGTCATCTCCGGCAAGATCAAGGTCGAGCCGGTATTCGATGCGGCCGCGGTGCGGGCGCTTATGACCAGCGTCAGCGAATAATCCATCAAGTCGGACCGGCGCGGCTGTCCGCGCCGGTCCGGAACATTGTGCTTATTCGGAAACCGCATGACCAGATATTCTCCATCGTCGACGGCCGAGTCGCACGAAATTGTCGTGCTCGATCGCGTGACCAAGCGTTTTCCGGGCATCGTCGCCAATGACGGCGTCGACCTCAGCATTCGCTCGGGCGAAGTTCATGTGCTGCTCGGCGAGAACGGCGCGGGCAAGTCGACGCTGATCGGCATGCTGTCGGGTTTGCAACAGCCGGACGAGGGCCGCATTCTGGTCGACGGCCAGCCCACGCCAATTACCTCGCCGCGCCATGCCCTGTCCCTCGGTATCGGCACGGTCTTCCAGCATATGATGCTGGTGCCCACCCTCACGGTCGCCGAGAACCTGCTGCTTGGCGGGCCATGGTGGCAGCGCCCAAAACTTCACCTGCTGGAAGAGCGTGTGGCCGAAATCACCAGATCGCTCAACATCACCGTCCGCCTGCATGCCAAGGTGTCCGAACTGTCGCTCGGCGAGCAGCAGCAGGTCGAGATCCTGCGCGCCATGGTGCGCAACAGCCGCCTGCTCATCCTCGACGAATCGACCTCGATGTTGACGCCGCAAGGCATTGAGGAACTGGGCGCGCTGATGCGCCGCCTCGTCGAACGGGGCCTGGCTATCGTCTTCATCACCCACAAGCTGCGCGAGGCGGCGGCCTTCGGTGACCGCATCTCGGTGCTCAAACTTGGCCGCAAGGTCGGCGAAATCACACCGGCCCGGCTGAGGTTCCTGGGGGAGAAGGCGGCCATCGCCGAAATCGTCGAAATGATGTTCGGCAAGCAGACCGGGGATCCGGACGCCAAACGCCATGCTGGAACATTCACCAGGCCGGACACAGCTCCGCTTCTTCGGGTGCGCGATCTCTCGGTGACATCAACGGCGAATTCGCCGGGTCTGACATCGGTTTCCTTCGACATTCGCCCAGGGGAAATACTCGGCATCGCCGGCATTGACGGCAACGGCCAGAAGCAGCTCGCCGAGGCGTTGTCGGGACAGCTTGCCAGCTCGGGCGGTTCGGTCAGCCTCGACGGCCGACCAATCGATCCGATGAACGTCGGCCAGCGCCGCGCGGCGGGCCTGCGCTATCTGACCGACGACCGGCTGGGCGAAGGCACGGTTGGCGCTTTCCCCGTCTCGATCAATTTTTTCCTCAAGCAGGTTGGCGAAGCGCCGTTCTGGCGTCGGGGCCTGGATCAGCGCGGCGAGATCGACCGCCGCGCTTCCGAACTGGTACGCGAATACGATGTCCGTACGCCGAGCCTGAAGACGCCGGTCGGCCGGCTCTCCGGCGGCAACATTCAAAAGGTGCTTCTGGCGCGCGAACTGGCCGACGGGGCCAAGGTGGTGATCTTCAACAAGCCGACCTACGGCCTTGACCTCGCCAACACGCTCGCAACCCGCCAGCGCATCCGCGACAGCGCGGCACGCGGCCTGGCAATCCTGCTGATTTCCACCGATCTCGAGGAACTCCTCAGCATGTGCGACCGCATCGCAGTCATAGCCAGTGGTCGTTTGGTAGGTGACGTACGCAACCAGGACGATGTTCGCACCACCGTCGGACGCATGATGGTCGGGGTGGCCGCATGAGCGTCGAGGCGACAGGACGCGCCGCGGCGACGGCCGTGGATTCCGGGCCACCGCGCGGCGGGAGCGGTTTCCTTCATCGACTGCTGATGACGCTGGGACCGATCCTTGCGGCCCTGATACTCGCCGGTGCCATCCTGCTTGCCGTGGGCGTCGATCCTCTCGCCTACTACGGCACCGTGTTGGAGCGCGGGCTGCTGTCGCCGCTCGGCATCCAACAGACGCTGACACGCATGGCACCGCTGTTATTCGTCGCTTCCGGGCTGATCGTCGCGTTCCGCGCCGGTATGTGGAATCTCGGCGGCGACGGCCAGTTCCTTCTCGGCGCCGTAACCGCAGCGGCCAGCGCGCCGCTGCTGATCACCGTGATGCCGGACTGGCTGGCGCTCGTCGTGGCTTTCCTGCTGGCCACCTCGGTCGCGATGATCTGGTCGCTCGTCCCCGCGCTGCTGCGTGCCTACCAGGGCGTCAATGAGATCATCACCACGCTGATGATGACCTTCCTGGGCACCTCACTCGCCAATGTTCTGGTCAAGCTCGTCTTCCTCGACCCGACGACGACCGTGCCGCAGACACGCACGCTACCGGTCGACGACCGCTTGCCGCGCCTGTTCGACACCACCGTAACCAGCGGGCTGCTCCTCGGCCTCGTTGCCATCATCGCCGTTCACCTGATGATGACGCGCACGGCCTTCGGCCTGAAGCTGCGCATCGTCGGCGCCAATCCGCGCGCCGCCATCCATGCGGGGCTTGGCGTCCCCAAACTCACGGTCGCCGTTTTCGCCCTTTCGGCGGGCCTGATAGGATTAGGCGGAGCCGTCGACATTCTGGGCGTGCAGGGCAATGTCCGCGCCGACTGGAACCCTGCCTACGGGTTGGCGGTCATTCCCGCGGTATTCCTCGCCCGCATGAACGGTTTTGCGGCAATCGGCTTCGTCTTCCTGCTTTCCGTTCTGTCGATCGGCGGCGAAAGTGCGGCGCGCCGCGTCGGCGTACCCAATACCTTCACGCTGGTGTTGGTCGCCATCGTGCTGATCATGCTGGCGCTCGCGGAGTATTTCGACCATCGCCACAATCAGTCAAGGAAGGCCTGAGCAATGACTGGCCTGTTCAGCGAAGTCTTCCTCGGCGCGCTGCTCTTCGGCGCCGTCACCGCGGCGATCCCGCTTCTGCTTGCCGGCCTCGGAGAGCAGATGTCGGAAAAAGCCGGCGTCCTCAACATCGGTATCGAGGGCATGATGATCTGCGGCGCCTATCTGGGCTTCGTCGGCGCCTTCTATTCCGGCTCGCTGTGGCTCGGTTTTCTCACTGGCCTGCTTGGCGGCATGGCGGTGGCGGTCGTCATGGCACTGCTCTGCGTCCGGCTTGGCCTGAACCAGATCGTTATCGGCATTGCGCTCACGCTCGGCCTTGAAGGGCTGACCGCGCTGCTGCACCATTTTCAGTTCTCACGCAGCTATCCACGCCTGCCTGCCGCCGACGCCACGGTCATTCCCATGCTGTCCGACATTCCGGTTCTTGGTCCGGCCCTTTTCAGGCACCACCTGCTCGTCTACCTGGCAGTCGCGCTGGTCGTCGTCATGAGCGTCATCTACCGCCGCACCCAACTGGGGCTGAACCTTCAAGCCGCGGGCGACAAGCCGGCGGCGCTCGACGTCGCCGGTGTCGATGTCATGCGCACCCGTACCATTGCCGTCCTGACCACCGGCGGGCTTGCCGGCCTCGGTGGCGCCTACCTGGCCAATGTCGGCGCCGGGCTGTTTATTCCATTCATCACCAATGGTGCCGGCTTCCTCGGCATCGTTCTTGCCATGATGGCGCGCGGACGGCCTGTCTGGGTGCTGTTCGGCGCGCTGCTGTTCGGCGTCTGCCTGTCGCTCACCACCGCTATGCAGGTTGCCGGCATCAACATTCCGACCGACGTCATTCAAATGCTGCCGTTCCTGGCGGTAATGATCATGCTGGTGTTGTTCGGACGGCGCGCCAGCCTGCCAGCGGCACTCGGCATTCCCTATGAGCGCGGCGCGCGATGACGCAGACCAATGGACGCGGCGAGTACCCGCGCAAAGAAGGAGGGTAAGACATGACGGATACCAAGGTCTATTTTCTCGACGGTGGCTCTCTCGTTCTCGACGGCTTCCACATCTACTGGAATCGCGGTCCCGGCGGCGAGGTGCGCTTCCCGAGCTATTCCGTTCTGATCGAACATGCCGAGGGCCGGTTCATGATCGACACCGGCTACGACTACGATCACGTCATGAAGGTCTTGCCCTTCGAGAAGCCGATCCAGAGCAAGGATCAGACGATGCCCGGCGCCCTCAAGCTGATCGGGCTGGAACCCAAGGACGTCGACGTCGTCTTCAACTCTCATTTCCACTTCGATCATTGCGGAGGCAACAAGTATTTTCCGGACGCGCGCAAGGTCTGCCACAGGCTGGAAGTGCCGCAGGCCTGCAACCCGGCACCCTTCGAGCACCTCGGCTACTCCGACCTCAGCTTCTCGGTAGAGGCGGCCGAAGCGCGTGGCGTAACCGACCAGTTGCTGAAGAATGCGACGCGCGCCAATACAACGTTCGAGGGTGTCGACGGCGACTTCGAGATCGCCAAGGGCGTCCACATGATCTATGCGCCCGGACATGCCGTCGGCAACTACGCGGTGATGATCGAACTGGCCAACCGGCGCCCGATGATGCTGGTGCTTGATGCCGCTTATACGCGCCGCAGCCTGGAGACGCTGTGTCAGGCTTCCTTCCACATCGACCCGGTGAAGGGCATCGAGTCGATGCGCAAAATCAAGAAGTACGCCGAAGACCATGACGCCGAGCTGTTCTTCTCTCACGACATGGAAAGTTTCCAGACTTATCAAACCGGCACTCGCTTCTACGGCTGAAGCAGGCACATCGCGGGAGACAGACCATGCGCTATTCCGACTCTGCCAAGCCGGTCATCACGCTCACCGCCGGTCCGGTGAACGCCTATCCCGAGGTCCTGCAAGCGCTGGGCCGAACGGTGCTCTACGATTACGACCCGGCCTTCCAGCTATTCTACGAGAACGTCGTGCTGAAGGCGAAGAAGGCGCTGCGGCTGTCCAACATGCCGCTGATCCTGCACGGCGAACCGGTCCTGGGGCTCGAGGCCGCCGCCGCCTCGCTGATCACTCCCGACGACGTCGTGCTAAACCTCGCCTCGGGCGTCTATGGCAAGGGTTTCGGTTACTGGGCCAAGCGCTATTCGCCGAACCTGCTCGAGATCGAGGTGCCCTTCAACGAGGCCATCGATCCGCAGTCGGTCGCCGACATGCTGAAGCTGCATCCTGAGATCACGATCGTCTCGGTCTGCCACCACGACACTCCTTCGGGCACCATCAATCCGATCAACGAGATCGGCGCGCTGGTGTCCGCGCATGGCGGCTACCTGATCGTCGACGCGGTCTCCTCCTTCGCCGGCATGGATACGCATCCCGACGACTGCAAGGCCGACATCTACGTCACAGGCCCTGGAAAATGCCTCGGCGCACCGCCCGCGCTGACCGTGATGGGTGTCAGCGATCGCGCCTGGGCGAAGATGAAGGCCAATCCGCTGGCACCGCGCGCCTCAATGCTTTCGATCGTCGACTGGGAGAACGCCTGGTCGAAGGACATGCCTTTTCCATTCACCCCGTCAGTCGCCGAAGTGAACGGACTCGATGCCGCGCTCGACCTCTATCTGACCGAGGGACCGGAAGCCGTATGGGCTCGCCACGCGCTGACGGCGAAGGCCATGCGCGCGGGGGTGAAGGCAATGGGGCTTTCCGTATGGGCTGCCACGGACAAGATCGCCTCGCCGACAACGACCGCGGTGCGCACACCCGACGGCGTCGACGAAAAGAAACTGCGCCAGGCTACGCGCGAGCGCTACGGCATTGCGCTGTCTTCCGGCCGCGGCGAGACGCTCGGAAAACTGACGCGGATCGGCCACATGGGACCGACTGCGCAGCCGATCTACGCCATCGTCGCGCTGACCGCGCTCGGCGGCGTCCTGAACGCAGAAGGCGGAAGCTATGAAATCGGCAAGGGCATCGAGGCGGCGCTCACCGTCATCGACGCCCATGCCTGACAGAAAACTCAAGAGACCATCGGAGCACTGCAATGATTGACCGTCTGGCAGGAAAGATCGCGCTCGTTACGGGCGCCGCACAAGGCATAGGCAAGGCAATTGCGGAGCGCCTTACCGCTGACGGCGCGACCGTTTTCGTTGCCGACATCAACGGCCAAGGCGCCAAGGCCGCGGCCGCCGCCATCGGCGGCAAGGCGCGGGCCGTCACCGCCGATATTTCGGATCCGAAATCGGTTGCGAGCATGTTCGACGAGATCGGTAAGGCAGGCGGTATCGACATTCTTGTCAACAATGCCTCGATCGTTCCCTTCATTGCCTGGGACGATGTCGACCTCGAACACTGGCGCAAGATCATCGACGTCAATCTGACCGGAACCTTCATCGTCACGCGCGCGGCCACCGACCAGATGCGCGCGGCTTCCAAGCCCGGCCGCGTCATCAGTATTTCTTCGAACACCTTTTTTGCGGGCACGCCCAACATGGCTGCCTATGTCGCCGCAAAGGGCGGCGTCATTGGCTTCACCAGGGCACTGGCAACGGAGCTGGGCAAATACGACATTACCGCCAACGCGGTGACCCCCGGCCTGATCGAAAGCGACGGCGTCAAGGCGAGCCCGCACAACGGCGCCTTCGACTTCGTCGGGATGCTTCAGGCATTGAAGGGCAAGGGCCAACCCGAACACATTGCCGACGTCGTGTCGTTCCTTTCGTCCGACGATGCGCGCTGGATCACTGGTCAGACGATCAACGTGGATGCAGGCATGGTTCGGTATTGATCTTGGTATCTGAACCGCCCCCGTTTCGACCGCACGTTCGGCACAAGCAGAAGGGCCCATGCACAGGCTTCAGAATAGGCTTATGTCTGCACAGTATCAGCTTATCGAGGTGATGACGGGCATTGCACGTTGGAGGAATTGGTCGACGGAGGCGGAGCTTCGTCACCGACGAGAGTTTCGAGTTGGGGCAGGGGTGTTATCGGTCGCCCTGCGAACCAGCGTGGCGCCCAATCTGTTCTTGGTAATGCGCTCGGCGCCCAAACGTCGACAAAGTGGAGAATGTTGGATTTCAGTTCCTTTCCCTTCGCCACTGCCCTCAGCTAAGACATTCTCCCCGCCGAATGGGAGCGGCTGAAATAGCGTAGAATTCCGACTTATTTGAAGAAAGCTGTGAACCAGACGAGCAGGCGCAACCGGTGATTTCGCTCTCTCTCTTCGCGAAAAATCTCCGGAGTTGGAGACTGGCAAATTTAGTACCCAGGTTCGAGATTAACGAATTCAAGGCCTTAACGACTGTCCGGAGCCGCGGCAGTCTGACTTACCCCCGGGGGTGGCGGGAGTGTCTGAAAATCGAAATTTTGCCTTCATGCGTGCTCCTGCTGCAGGAGCGCCTGTGCCCGCCCATGGCCTTGCGAATCCCATAACGGTTGCGGCCGCGTTGTGCCCCCAAATCGGACGCTGGAACCATACTACCCGAATCCTGATAGTGAACATCGTCGTAGATAAAGCATTCTGCGAGGCGCTCTTGCACGCGACGCCGAAAGTGGGCGTCCCAAAAGCACGTAGCCCACAACACTCCAACCTCTGAATCTGCCATGAGTTTTTGCTGGCAGCCGTATTCCTTCATGTGGCAGGTGCGTTGTTCCAGCATTTCATCGGCCGATCGGACGTGCTGATGAAGATGCTCAGACCGGAGGCTGACGAGGCAACCGCCTCAAGAGCGCCATCCTCACGGAGTTGAGCGCCGGACCCTGCGAGACTACTGCGGCGCCGGGGCGGCCATCCTCCGGCGACACGGCCGGTGCGATATCTGTCTGCGATGGCGGCGCGCCGTCCGAGACCGCATCGTTGCTGGCCGGCGGTGCCGCTTTGGTGGTCGCGGCAGCCGTCACCCGGTCTGTGGCGATCGGCTCCGGCGTCACCGCTCCGTCGCTCGACGCCAAGCGCCACACCGTATTGCCGGCATCATCGGCGATCAGCAGGGCGCCGGTGGCGTCGATGGCGAGCCCGACGGGTCGGCCGCTCACCTTGTCATTTTCGAGAAAACCGGTGACCACGTCCTGCGTCGCTCGCGGACAGTTGCCGCGCTGGCCGGCGATCAGGATGCACCGCAGCGGGCAGCCGAGGCCGCGTACAGCCATGTGGATCTTGGCGCTGTGACCGCCGCGGGAGTGGCCAAGGTGGACTTCGCCGCTACAATGCGACACAAAATTGCTTGTGGCTTCAGCGATTGAAGTGGCGGAAAAGGCTGTTCCAATCCGAAAACCTCGGAAAAATCGCACCAGGGCGAACCGGTCCGGATGATCCACACTACGGCCTCAAGAAACACGCGTTTGTCGCCGCCCGAGAAACGCGGGTCCCTTCTTCGCCGATGACGTGCGGCGAAATCCGCTCTGACTGATCGTCACTAAGCATCAAACGGTCCAGAACACCCAACGCTGCTAAAAGTCAGCCTTGAATCAAACAAAGCGTTCTCGAGAGTCCCAAGAAGTGCGCCTGTGTGCGTTCACGGGCATGGGTGTATAGTAGACAAATAGTGGATAAAATGGCGGAGTGTCACGCAAGCCATTGAAATCACTGGTACGCCCAAGGGGAATCGAACCCCTGTTTGCGCCGTGAGAGGGCGCCGTCCTAACCGCTAGACGATGGGCGCGTGACCAGTTGCCCGTATCTATGCCGGGCTTTGGCAAAATGCAACCGGGTTTCGAGCGGATCTGCGGATACGGCTGGAAGCGTCGGCGTCATTGTTCGGTCCCTCTTGCGCGAAGGACCTTTCGGCATTTCGCGCGGGCCGAAACGCGGTCACCGCTTAGGCTCGATCAGGTCCCAGAGATTGCCGTAGAGGTCGGCGAAGACCGCGACCGTGCCGTAGGCCTCGCCGCGCGGCGGCTCACGAAAATCGACGCCCGCGGCAAGCATCGCCGCGTGGTCGCGGGAAAAATTATCTGTTTCGAGGAAGAGGAAGACGCGGCCGCCGGTCTGGTCGCCGATGCGGCCGCGTTGCGCTTCGTCGCTCGCTTGTGCCAGCAGCAGGCGCATGCCGCCAATCTCCGGTCCGACTGTCACCCAGCGCTTGCCGCCGCCGAGGTCGATATCCTCGAACAGGATGAAGCCGAGTTTTTGGGTGTACCAGGCGATCGCCTCGTCATAGTCGGCGACGACCAGCGCGACGGTGGCGATTTTCCTCTGTGACATCGGACGCCTGGAAGCGCTCATTTCGCCGTGACCGCGAAGCGTCCGACGATGCGGCGTTCGGCGAGGTCGTAGAGATAGATGGCATGCGAGCCATCGGAAAGTTCGAGATCAAGCGACAGACGGCTGCCAGACAGCGACTGCGAGACGATGTGGGCGCCGGGGGGCAGCGTGATTTCGCCTTCCAGAACAGCACCGGCAGGCACCGGAACCACGCTGGCGGGAACGGGAATGTCGGAGGCCGGCGCTCCGGCAACCGCGGGCGCCTCGCTGCGGGTCTTGTAGACAATCGCCGCCGCCACGGCCATAAGGGCGACGAGCAGAAGCCCGAGATTGATCGCGACGAAGCGGACGAGCTTCTTGCGCACCTTTTCGACCGCCGGGTCGAGCGGCTTTTCTGCCTCGTCGTCGAATGTGGGCCTGATCATGCGGTTTTCCGAGCCTTCTTATGAGCGATGCTGATAACGAAGGCGAGGGCATTAGGAAAGGGCTGACCGCCGGCGAGCATGCGTCGGGGCAGCGGCTCGACCAGTGGCTGGCGGCAGCGCTCGGCGGCGATTTTTCGCGCAGCCGGTTGCAGGCGCTCATCCGTCAGGGCGCGGTGCGTGTGAGCGGCAACGCCGTGACCGAGCCGAAGCGGAAAATGGCGGCCGGCGAAGAGGTCGAGATCGTGCTGCCGGAACCCGAGCCGGCCGAGCCGCGGGGCGAAAACATTCCGCTCGACATTCTCTACGAGGACGACGAACTGATTGTCGTCAACAAACCGGCCGGTCTGGTCGTGCACCCGGGTGCCGGCAACTGGACCGGCACGCTTGTCAACGCGCTCATTCATCACTGCGGCGACAGTCTTTCGGGTATCGGCGGGGTCAGGCGGCCGGGCATCGTGCACAGGCTCGACAAGGATACGTCGGGTATCATGGTGGCGGCAAAGACCGACCGCGCCCACAAGGCGCTGTCGGAGGCCTTTGCCGACCATGGCCGCGACGGCGACCTCGAACGGGCGTATCTGGCGCTGGTATGGAACATTCCGTCTCGGACGAGCGGAGCCGTCGATGCGCCGCTGGGCCGCGCATCCGACCGGGTCCGCCGTGCGGTCGTCCCGGAAGGGCGGGATGACTCCCGCCACGCCGTTACGCATTATTCCGTGCTGGAGCGGTTCGGTGAGACGGGTGGCTGTGCCCAGGCGGCTCTGCTCGAATGCCGGCTGGAGACCGGCCGCACCCACCAGATACGGGTGCACATGGCCCATATCGGCCATCCGCTGGTTGGCGATCGCGACTATGGCACGGGTTTTCGCACGAAGGCGAACCGCCTGCCGGAGCCGGCGCGCTCGATTGTCGAGGGGTTTCCACGCCAGGCGCTGCATGCCTGGCTGCTGGCGTTCCGGCATCCGGCGACCGGCGAGATCATGCATTTCGAAAAACCTGTTCCCGCCGATTTTGCTAGACTTCTTGAGACGTTTCGCGGTATCTAACGGTTACCTGCTTACCGTTGTTCACTTATGCGTGACACACTGTTTCGGGTTGAACAAAAGCTGTATTTTCGCGTTTTGTTCCTATATAAGCCTGTTTGGCTCCGCCTGGCGAAAATGCAGCGGCGCCATATGCCCGCCTTGATCAGGGGGCAATTCGAAGAGAGGAGGGCGCTATCGTGGCCCAGACACTACCCAGTATCGTTTCCGGAGAGGGCGGGCTTTCCCGCTACCTGGAAGAAATTCGTCGTTTTCCCATGCTGCAGCCGCAGGAAGAGTACATGCTTGCCAAGCGGTACCAGGAGCATGAGGACACCGGCGCTGCCCACAAGCTCGTCACCAGCCATTTGCGGCTCGTGGCCAAGATCGCCATGGGATATCGGGGCTACGGCCTGCCGATCGGCGAGGTGATCTCGGAGGGCAATGTCGGCCTGATGCAGGCCGTCAAGAAGTTCGAACCGGAGCGCGGCTTCCGGCTGGCCACCTATGCGATGTGGTGGATCAAGGCGTCGATCCAGGAATACATCCTGCGCTCATGGAGCCTGGTGAAGATGGGGACGACCGCCAACCAGAAGCGGCTGTTCTTCAATCTGCGCAAGGTGAAGGGCAAGATCCAGGCCCTCGACGAGGGCGACCTGAAGCCCGACCAGATCGCCGAGATTGCAACCCGGCTGAACGTTTCCGAGGAAGAGGTGGTTTCGATGAACCGCCGGCTCTCGGGCGACGCCTCCCTCAACGCGCCGATCCGTGCCACCGAGGGTGAAAGCGGCGAGTGGCAGGACTGGCTGGTGGACGACCACGACAGCCAGGAAGATGTGCTGATCGAGCAGGACGAGCTGGAAAACCGGCGCGGCATGCTCACCAACGCCATGTCGGTGCTCAATGAGCGCGAGCGCCGCATCTTCGAAGCGCGCCGCCTCGAGGAGGAACCGCTGACGCTGGAAGACCTGTCGGCCGAGTTCGGCATTTCGCGCGAGCGCGTGCGCCAGATCGAGGTACGCGCCTTCGAGAAGGTGCAGGACGCGGTCAAGGCCGCCGCCAAGCGCCAGGCACAGGCGCTACGGACCATCGAGGCCCAGCCGGCGATGTGACGCCGGCTTTCCCTCCCCCTTGAGGGGAGGGTCCGGCCAAAGGCCGGGGGAAGGGTCGTTGCGGCCAAACGCTGACGTCACTTTGCGTCGGAGCGGTGCCGCGGGAACCCCTCTCGGCTCGCTTGGCTCGCCACCCTCCCTCAAAGAGGAGGGGGGGCACCGCGCTCCATCCTTTCCAGCCAAGCCTTGCCCACACCGCGCTGGCGGATGATCGGCAGCGGGTCCTCATTGTCCAGCCGAGAGCAGAGCCGGTAAACCTCCAGCGTGTCGGCGTTCATGTCGCCGTGCTTGTGAAAATACATTGCGGCGGCATAGCGGGTGCGGCCGGACCAATGCTCGCCGAGCGGGGTGTTGACCAGTTCCCACTGCTCGGCGACTTCTTCCGGGGTGTCGTCGGCCATTTCAGAACGCTCCGGGCGGGGTCGCTGTGCGGCGGTCGAGTTTGATGAACGGCCGCGTCACGATCTTTGCCCGCTTCATCAGCTTGACATATTGCAGTTCGCGCATCGCATAAATTTCGACCCAGAGATCGGTCGTGCCTTCGCTGCCATAGGCGCGTTGCAGGCTGGCGATGGCGATATTGCGTTTGGCCATGGGAGACCAGATCGCCGCCGAGACAAGGCCGATCTCGCGCTTCTGGTTGTGATAGACGATGGCATGTTCGGCCGGCACGTTGCCCTCTATTTCAAGCCCAACCAGAACATGGGCGGGACCGCCCTTCTTTCGCGCTGCCTCGATTGAGCGGCGGCCGTTGAAATGGCCGGGCTTTTTCAGGTCGACCATGAAGCCGAGGCCGATCTCGTCCGGCATGCGGACGCGATCGGCGCGGATGGCGTGTTCGGCGGTGACGAAGTCGGCATTGGCGACGATCAGGCCGGCTTCGATGCGGGCGGCGTTGAGCGCGTGATAGCCGATGGCGCGGATGCCGAACAGTTTTCCGGCCTCGAACAGGCGGTCCCAGAGGGACAGGGCTTTTTCAGTCCCGACAAACAACTCGTAGCCGAGATCTCCTGTAAAACCGGTGCGGGAGATGGTGACCTCGCCGTTCTCGTGAGGGAAGGTGGCGATGTCGAACGGTTTTAGCTTTTCCGATCCGGCGAAGCCGGCGGCGTTGAGGACGGACCATGAGGTCGGGCCCTGCAAGGCGAGGCCGGCGACGGCTTCGGTCTCTTCTTCGATTTCAACGCTGTAGCCGAGAGTGCTGTCGAGCAGCCAAGGCAGATGCCGCTCCTGGCAGCACAGGCGGAAGCGGGTCTGCGACAGGCGGAACAGGGTGCCGTCGTCGAGCACAAAACCGTCGTCGTCGCACCAGGCGGTGTAATGGACGCGGCCGGGTTTCAGTTTGGTCACATCGCGGAGCGTCAGGCGGTTGAGAAAGGACTCGGCGTCCGGACCCTCGATGCGGTATTTCACCATCGGCGAGATGTCGAACACTGCGGCCTGGCTGCGGATGGCGAAATATTCGAGTTCTTCGTCCCAGAGGGCGGACGGGGCCTTGTAGCCAGCCCAATCGTACCAGGATTGCTGGAGGTTCAATGCGTCCAGGCGTGGCTGGAAAGGGGTGTCCAGCTTCAGTTTTCGGAAGTGCGGTTGAAGGGCCACGCTGGACTGAGCGGAAGCGGCTAGTATTGTCATCCCTTCGTCCCCAATATCCGCTTCGCCGCGTTCATGCCGGGCACGCCGGAAATGCCGCCGCCGGGATGCGAGCCGGAGCCAGCGAGGAACAGGCCGGCAATCGGCGTGCCGTAGCTCTCGGCGCCGAAGACGGGCCGCGACATCAGCATCTGGTCGGCCTGCAATTCGCCATGGTGCCAGTGGCCGCCGGGCAGGCGGTATTTTTTCTCGATGTCGGGCGGCGTGAGGAGTTCGGAATGCAGCACCGTCTTGCGGATGCCGGGCGCGTGGCGTTCCAGCACGGAAAGGATCGCTTCGAGGAATTTCGGCTTGCCGCTCTCCCAACCTTCCTTTAGCGCATAGGGCGCGTATTGAACGGTTGCCGACAGCACGCAGCCGCCGGCGGGCGCCAGTGATGGATCGTCGAGCGAGGGTAGGGTCATTTCCATCGCTGGATCCGGCGAGAATTCACCGTATTTCGCCGGATTGAAGGCATTTTCGACGTAGTTGGTCGACGGCGCGATGACCAGCCGGCCGCGCCGGTGGTCGAGCGGCAAGCCCAAGAATTCCGGGGCTCGATCGAGCGCCAGGTGGAGTTTCGCGGCGTCGCCCTTCATGCGGACGTTTTGGACCCGCCTGACGAAGCCGGTGTCGAGGTGGTGCGGGCCGACGAGGTCGATGAAGGTTGTGCGCGGATTGGCGGCAGAGACGACCGTGGCGGCACGGATTTCCTCGCCGTCGTCAAGCGCCACGCCGGCGGCGCGGCCGTTTTCGACGAGGATGCGCGCGACCGCCGACCCGGTGCGGATCACCACACCGGCCTCTTCCGCCGCGGAACGCAGCGCGTCCATCACCGCGCCCATGCCGCCCGCCGGCTGCAACTGGCCGCCCGGTGCTCCACCGATCTCGCCGGCAAGTCGGTAGTAAAGACCGAGCAGGGAGGTTGGCGAGCGGGGCCCTAGATGGCTGCCGAGCACGGCGTCGAAGGCGAGCAATCCCTTGAGCCGGTCGTCGGATAGTACCTCGTCGACGAAGTCGGCGACGTTCATCAGCAGCACGCGCAGGAAATCGCGCATGTCCTCCTGGCCGAGGCGTTTGAGTGAGAGGCCGGTCATGGCGAAGGCGGCCGTCTCGGCGAGCGCCATGCCGCCAAGGGCGGGCGGACGGCGGGCAAGCAGCGGCTTCAGAATACCGGCGTAGCGGAAAAGCTGGGCGCGGACTTCGGCCCATTGCCGCGCAGCGTCCGGGGAGGCACCTTCTAGTTTCTCGCCATAGGCGCCGGTCAGAATCAAGGGATCGCCGGACGCCGACAGCGCGACGCTGGGAACCTGCCGGGTCGGCGAAAATGTCAGCCCATGGCTTTCGAGGTCGAGCGTCTTGACGGTTTCGGGGTGCAGGCGGTTGAGCAGATGCGCCATCGAAACGCGAAAACCCTGCGCGAATTCATGGCTACGGCCGGCGCCGCCCGTTTCGGTCTCGGCTTCCAGAACGAGCACCTTGCGTCCGGCCTTAGCGAGATAGGCCGCCGCGACCAGACCGTTGTGGCCGCCGCCGATGACGATGCAATCAAATGACGTCATGGGCCGGGCTCATGTGATTGGCGCCGCGCTTGAGATCGCGCAGGATCTCGCTCGCCGCGTTGCGGCCGGGCGCACCCATGACGCCGCCGCCCGGATGGGTGGAGGAGCCGCAGATATAGAGGCCGCCAATGGGTGAGCGGTATTGCGCGTAGCCCGGCACCGGACGGTTGAACAGAAGCTGGTCGAAGGTGAGTTCGCCCTGGAAGATGTTGCCCTCGGTGAGCCCGACCTCGGCTTCAAGCTCGCGCGGCGTGCGCACCTCCATGTGGACGATTCGGTCGCGGAAGCCGGGCGAATAATCGGCGATCTGGGAGATCACGGTTTCGGCGAAAGCGTCGCGATCGGCATCGGTCCAATCGCGTCCCTCTACCTTGGGCGGGCAATATTGCACGAAGCAGCTCATGAAGTGCTTGCCGGGCGGCGCCATGGTCGGGTCGAGCGTCGTCGGTATCATCATGTCAAGGAACGGGTCGGCGGACCAACGTCCGGCCTTCCAGTCGTCATAGGCGCGCTCCATGCGCTCCACCGAGTCGGTGAAATGCAGATCGCCGCGGATCGACGGACTGTCCTTCGGCAGAGCCGGGAATTCCGGCATGGAATCCAGCGCGATGTTGACCTTGCCGGACGAGCCGCGCATGCGGAAATTTTTAACGCGGCGCAGGAACGTGTCCGGCAGTTCCTTCTCCTCGACGAGCTTCAGGAAAGTGCGCTTCACGTCGGCATTGGAGACGACCAGTCTTGCGCGTATCTCCTCGCCGCCGGCCAGCACGATCCCGCCGGTACGTCCGTTCTCAATGAGGATGCGCTCGACCTCGGCATCGGTGCGGATCGTGCCACCGGATGCCCGGAAGGACGCGGCCAGCGCCTTGGTGATCGCACCCATGCCGCCGCGCGCATAACCCCAGGCGCCGACGGAGCCGTCGACCTCGCCCATGTAGTGGTGCAGCAGGACGTAGGCGGTGCCGGGTGACATCGGCCCGAGCGCGGTGCCGATGATGCCGGAAATCGAAAAATTCGCCTTGATGACGTCCGTCTCGAAATATTCGTCGAGGTAGTCGGAGATCGACATCGTCCAGAAGCGCAGCGTGTCGGCCATTTCGCGCGCGCCGAGACCGGCGAATTTCTTGCCGAGGTAGAGCAGTTCGCCGATGTCGCGCGGCCTGAGCGAGGTCGGGTCCGGCGCGGTGCGCATCAGCAGCGGCTGGATGAAGCGGCATTGGCGCGTCACGTCGCGGGCATAGCGGTCGTAGGCTTCCGCGTCCTTTTTCGAGAAGCGGGCGAATTCGCGCCGGTGCGCGTGGTGGTCGCGATAGTTGGCGAGGTAGTCGCCGTCGCGGGTGAACACCGCGCCGCCCTCGTAGGAGATGACCTGCAGGCCGTGTTTCGGCAGTTCGAGATCGCGCATGATCTCGGGGCGGAACAGCGAGCAGACATAGGAGCAGTTGGAATAGAGGAAACCCGGCGTCAGAGAGCGGCTGACCGCCGCGCCGCCGATCCATTCGTTCTTCTCGACGACCAGCACGTCCAGGCCAGCGCGCTGCAGGTAGCAGGCGTTGACGAGCCCATTGTGGCCCGCGCCGACAACGATCGCGTCCCAGCTTTTCATCGCTATTATGTTCCCTCGTTGGCTTCGTTCTGCCACGGGAGGGCGCTTTCTGTCCAGCCATATTGAATGAATGTTCAACAAACGAGCTTGCGTTTTGCCAGCGTTGTTATAGGCTTTGCCGGAAAGACGGCTATAGACCTCGCGCCCGAGACCACACACACGCGATGACCCACGGCCCCGCCGGCGAACCGGAATATGACGATAAGGCGATCCGTTTCCTGGAGGCGCTTTGGGGCGAGGGATATCTGTCTCCCGGCGGCCCCGAGGAGGTCTACCGTGTGCTCGCTGGCCTGTCGCTTAAGGACAAATCCGTGCTCGATGTCGGCTGCGGCGCGGGCGGCATCGTGCTGCATCTGGTCGAGCGTCATGAGGCTGGCCACGTTACCGGTTTCGACATCGAAGAGCCGGGGATCGGCGCGGCCAGGGTGCGCGCAGCGGCGCGCGGCCTGTCGGATCGCACCGCCTTTGTGCAGGCTGCGCCCGGAAAACTACCGTTCGTCGACGCTTCCTTCGACATGGTTTTTTCCAAGGATGCGCTGCTGCATGTGCCGGACAAGGATGCGCTGTTCGCCGACATATTCCGCGTGCTCGAACCCGGCGGCGTGTTCGCGGCCAGCGACTGGCTGATTTCCCATGACGGCGAGCCTTCCGCTGATATGAAGGCCTATTTGGCGGCGGAAGGATTGAGCTTTTCCATGGCGTCGCCGGCGCGCTACCGGTTGGCGATGGAACGGGCCGGCTTCCGGGACATAACATTCGTCGATCGCAACGCCTGGTATCGGGAGGTGGCGCGACAGGAACTGGCGCGGTTGAGGGGACCGCTTCTCGAACGGGCCGTCGCCTCCGTCGGAGAGACCTATGTGGCCAAGAACATCCACACTTGGGAAGCCATGCAGAAGGTGCTTGACAGCGGCGAGCACCGGCCCACTCATCTGCGCGCCTGGAAACCGGCCGACAGTTAACCATACGTGTGGAGCATGACGTCCGCGATGAAGACTTTCGAGAGGGAAGCGCCGGCGGACGGCGAGAAACGCGGTCGAAAGGCTTCCAAGGAGACTCGTCGGCAGCAGTTGATCGAGGCGACGATCGATTCGCTCGCCAAGCGTGGTTATTCCGAGACCACCATGGCCGACGTCGCCGACGGCGCGGGCCTGTCGCGCGGCATCGTGAATTTCCATTTCGAGAGTAAGGAAAAGCTGCTCGTCGCCACGTTGCAATACATGGCCGACGAATATTCGGCGCATTGGCGCGCAGCACTCGTGAAGGCCGGAGACGACCCGGCGCGTCAGCTTTCGGCGCTGGTGCAGGCCGACTTCGACCGTTCCATCTGCAACAAGCGCAAGCTGGCGGCGTGGTGCGCCTTTTGGGGCGAGGCGAAGTCGCGGCCGACCTATCAGGCGCTGTGCGGTGCCAACGACGAGGCCTATCAGCAAGTATTCATCGATCTCTGCCGACGGCTGAAGGAGGACGGCGGCTACGGCTTCGACGCCTTTTCCACCGCACTGGGGCTGAGCGCAATGCTGGAGGGACTGTGGCTGCGGCTGATGATGGGCACCGAAAATGCGACACGCGAGAGCGCGCAGCACGCGGCGGCCGAGTTTCTCGCCTCTGTTTTTCCGAAACATTTTTCCCGCGAGGCGCCGCGCCGACCAATTCCAGCGGTCGCCAAGACCGCCTGACGAAAACCTAACAGAGCAAAAACAAACAGAGGATGGAACGATGACTGGTTTTTCACGACGCATAACGCTTTCGATCGCGCTGGCCGCGGCGCTGTCTGCTTTGGTGCCGGCAATCGCGACGGCCGCGGATGGGGACCTGACGATCTTCGACTGGTCCGGCTACGAGGCGCCGGATTTCCATCCGGACTACGTCGCAAAATACGGCGATTCGCCCACCTTCACCTTCTTCGGCGACGAGGACGAGGCGTTCGAAAAAATACGCTCCGGCTTCAAGACGGATCTGGCACATCCTTGCTCGCAGAGCGTAGTGAAATGGCGCGATGCCGGGCTGCTGGAGCCACTCGACACCTCGAAGATCACCGCGTGGAAGGACCTCAATCCCGGCATCATGGCGATGAAGGATCTCGCCACCACCGCCGACGGCACCGCCTGGTTCCTGCCCTGGGACTGGGGCAACACGATGGTGACCTACAATTCCGAAAAGGTCGACGAGAAGGATATCCAGTCGCTGAAGGCTTTTGCCGACCCGAAGTTCAAGGACCGGGTGTCGATCGGCGACAATGTCGACGACGCCTATGCGCTGGCCTCGCTCGCCATCGGGCTGAAGGACTGGACTGCCATGACCGACGAGCAGTTCAAGCAGGCCTCCGACTTCCTGCGCGAGGTGCACAAGAACGTCCGGCTATACTGGACCGACAACACCGACATCGTTCAGGCGCTGAGCGGTGGCGAGGTCGACCTCGCCTGGGCGTGGAACGACGCCAGCGTGCAGTCGGCGCTGGCTGGCGCTCCGATCAAGGCCAAGAAGGATACCGACGAGGGCCTGTCGACCTGGGTTTGCGGTTATGTCCGGCTGAAGGGCGCGCTGGGCAACGTCGACAAGACCTATGATTTCCTGAATTCGATCAACACCGGTCCTGTTGCGCAGTTCCTGCTGTCGGACTGGGGTTACGGCCACGCCAATGCCAAGGCGATGGAAGCAATCGATCCGAAGGTGCTGGCCGAGAAGGGCTATGACAATGTCGAGAAATTCGTCGACAAGACGCTGTTCCAGTCGCCGGTGCCGTCCGAACTGAAGCAGAAGATGATCGCCGAATTCGAGAAGATCAAGGCGGGGTACTGATACGGCGCGCCGGTTCCCGATCGCGAGCCGGCGTTCATTGGACCAACCATAGTGTTTGGGAAGCCGGGGTTTCGCCCAGGCTTTTCGTCGAGGGCGGCCTACGCAGCGGCTTCTTCCGCTTCGTCTGCGGCCTCGCTGGCGCGTTTTGCCGCCTCCTCGCATTTCTTGCGGATTTCCTCGAGTTCGGTCTCGGTCAGGTGCTCGATGCCGATGAAATGGTTTTTGGCCTTTGAGGTTCGGATCAACTCGTCGAGCTTTGCCTGAAGGGCCGCGCTGTCCCGGTTCTGGGTGTTCTGGATCAGGAACACCATCAGGAAGGTGACGATGGTGGTGCTTGTGTTGATGATCAGTTGCCAAGTGTCTGAGAAGCCCATGAGCGGACCGGTCGCCGCCCAGATGACGATGATCGCGCAACAGGCGAAGAAGGTGACTGGCTTACCCGCCGCGTGAGCGACCTTATTCGCGACCCTGGTGAAGTATTTTTCCATGGCAGCCTCGCGCGCGTTCCCCTGGCGGGAAATCAAGACATCTCTAAACAAGCCAGGCGCCTTGCGAGTTCCGGCACACAGGGGAAACGACGGAACGGGCCGTCGGATCGTGCGTTTCCGGGAACGATCAATCGGAGTTTCCACCATGGTCACGTTCCGGGAAATGCGGGTGCAGGAGATCGTCGAGGACAAGTCGATGAGCACCGATACCAAGATCGAGAAGCTGCGGGGCATCGAATCGGAGGTGCGCGGACTGCAGCGCGCCGCGAGCGAGGGCCCGATGAACCCGAATGACGGCTGGGACGACGATTTGCGCGAGGTGCGCAAAGCACTGGATAGCCTCGGCGCGAAGGAGCCGCCGAAGGGCGCGGCGACGCTTTAGCCATCGGCCGCCACTGAACCCGCACCACGCGCTGGTAGAAGCCTTGTGTGGTCGGCCCCTGACGGTGGACATAGGCCGTTAGCCGGTGGACAATGATCGCGAGGGGCGGCGGCCGTAGCCGCACCTTTGGCAGGCTGGGCTGCCGGTGGAAGGCAGAGGCAGGCCATTGAGTGCCAGAACCGTTCGTTCGCAGGTCATCGTCGTCGGCGCCGGCTTCACCGGCCTTTCGGCAGCGCATCGTCTCAAGCAGGCCGGTATCGACTTCATCGTGCTCGAAGCGCGCGACCGCGTCGGCGGCCGTGTCGAGGCCGCGGAAAACAGCCTTGGCGAACGCATCGACATGGGCGGCCAATATTTCTGCGACGACATGCCGGAGATTTCCGCGCTGGTGCAGGTCTATGGCAAGACGCTTGCGAATGGCCTGTTTGCCGGCAGGTCGCTGATCCAGCCGGAAACGATCGTCGGCACGGTCGACGATCTTTATCGCCGTTCGGCAAGAATACGCGACCGCGCCAACGAACTCGATCCGGACGACCCGTCGATCGCGGACCTGTCGGTGCGCGCATGGGCCGACGAGCAGCCAGACGCCTATGACGCGCAATGGGCGTTCCTCGGCACGATTGAGGGCCTGTGGTGCCAGCCGACGGATCTGCTGCCGCTCTGGTATCTGATCTCCAATGACAGGCGCATCACCAATGAAGTGCCGGAATTGCAATATTTCCTGAGGGAGACGATGCATTCGCTGGCCGAGGATCTTGGCAGCGCGCTTGGATCGCGGCTGCGGCTCGGCGAGGTGGCGCGCAACATCAGGCATGCCCCCGGCAAGGTGAGCGTCCGCACGGATGCCGGCTTGTACGAGGCTGCGCACGTCATCCTGGCTGTGCCGCCGGTGATGGCGCGGCGGCTGACCTTTGAGCCGCCGCTGCCTGTGGAAGTCTGCCAGGCGACTTCGGCCTGGCGCAGCGGCAAGGTGATCAAGGCGCTGGTTCGCTACGAAAACCCGTTCTGGCGCGACAAGGGATTTAGCGGCAGCGTGTTTTTCCTCGATCCGCTCGGACTCTATGCCTGCGATGCGAGCCGCGACGAGGATCACGCGGCGATCGTCGTTTTCGCTGGCGGCAGTCTCGCCGAAAAATGGCGCCGGGCCGGCAGCGAGGCAACCCGCACGGCGATCCTCGACAGATTGGCGGCGGCGCTCGGACCGCAGGCGGCCGCGCCACTCGATTTCACCATGCGCGACTGGACGGACGATGCGTGGAGCGGCGGCGGCTATTCCGATACGATTATGGATTTTTCCGCAAAGGACGCGGAGGCGATCATGCGGCGCGGGCTGCCGGGAGTGACCTTTGCCTCGTCCGAATTATCTCCATCTTATCCGGGTTATATCGAGGGGGCGATCGTGGCCGGGAGGGCGGCGGCGGGCAATCTCCTAGATCGAACATTCATTGCCCCAAGAGGCCAGACGCGATCATGAACCTTTAAGCCGCGAGTAGGGCTTGACGGGCAAGGCTCGTTTGGTCTTTGGACTTTGCGTGCGGCGCCAAATATCAGCGGTCATTGCAACGCCGGAAGGAGCGCGCGAGTCGTGTTTAGAGATTCTTAAGAACAAAGGACGCACCGAGATGGGTCGTTAGGATTTATTTTTACTTTAACCTGCTCTCCTTTCAGTTTTCCGCGAAATGTCTTTCCCATGAACATTTCTGCTTCTGATTCATATGTTTTTCCGTCAAAATCATAACTAACTACCGCGCCATAGTCATTGGGTTCGGTGCTTATTAGTATCTTTTCAACAATGGTGGCTTCAGCTTTGATCCAATCAAAAGACTCTATATATCTTTTTTGTTCCTGCATGGATCCATACAAAAAACCTATTATAAAAATACCTGCAATAATATAAATTAAGTATTCTATCATTTTATGATATATTTTGAGCAACATTAACGATAACGCATAAATTGTGCCGATTTTGAAACGGGGCAGTCATTTTTTGCACTTTGAAATTACGTCTGTTCAATCCGCCATCGCCACCAACGCGTCCGGGTCGTAACCAAGTCTGATCGTAGCGCCGAGCGGCAGGTCGTCGGCGCCAAAATCATTGGTCTCGGTGACCGAAAGCGGCTTGTCCATGCCGGGCACCTCGACGATCAGATGGGTGATCTCGCCGAAATAGTGCCGCGCCACGACCTTGCCCGCGACTTCGTGCTTGGCGGTGGCATCGTCCCACAGCACGCGCAGGCGCTCGGGACGGATGCCGACGGTGGCGGCTGAACCGTTCTTCACATAGGCAGCCGGTTTGTCGGTCTTGATGCGGCCGAAGCCCAGCGTGTCGACGACGATCGACGTGCCGGCGTCGTCGACGATCTCGGCCTTGATGAAATTCATGCCGCCGAGGAAGTCGGCGACCTGGCGGTTGACCGGCCGCTGGTAGATTTCCTTGGGTGCCGCGACCTGCGCGATTTTTCCGCCGAACATCACGGCGATGCGGTCAGACATGGCGAGCGCCTCGTACTGGTCATGGGTAACCAGGATGAAGGTGATGCCGACCGCCTGTTGCAGGCGGCGCAGTTCGACCTGCATCTGCTCGCGCAATTTCTTGTCCAGCGCCGACAGCGGCTCGTCGAGCAGCAGCACCTTGGGCCGCATGACCAGCGCGCGGGCCAGCGCCACGCGCTGCCTTTGGCCGCCCGAAAGTTCGGTCGCGCCGCGCTTGCCGAGACCGGCGAGCGACACCATCGCCAGCGCCTCCTCGACGCGGCGCTTCTCCTCCGATGCGTCGAGTTTCATGCGCTTCAGGCCGTAGGCGACGTTCTGCTCGACATTCAAATGCGGGAAGATGGCGTAGCTCTGGAATACCATGTTGGTGGGCCGGCGGTTGGCGGGCGTGCCTCCCATCGGCTGGCCGTCGATGAGGATCGAGCCGCTGGTCGGGGTGTCAAAGCCGGCGATCATCCTGAGCAGCGTGGTCTTGCCGCAGCCGGAAGGGCCGAGCAGCGAGAAGAATTCGCCTTCCTTGATGGTCAGGTTGGCGTCGTCCAGCGCCTTGAACGGCCCGTAGGTGCGGGTGACGTTGCGGATTTCGATCATTGCGCGCTCAGGCAATGGCCATCCCCATGGTTTGCGTCCGGCGTTCGGCGCGGCGCCGTAAAACTTCGGCGATGGTGAGAAGGATGAAGGAACCGACGAGAAGCAGCGTGCCCAAGGCCAGTACGCTTGGCAGTTTTGCCGCGAAACGCAACTGGCCCCAGATGTAGATGGGCAAGGTCGTCTCCGTGCCGGCGAGGAAAAACGCCATGATGAAGTCGTCGAGCGAGATGGTGAAGGAGACCAGCAGCGAGGAGATGATCGCCGGCGCCATCATCGGCAGCGTCACGCGGCGGAACGTGCCCCAGGCCGTCTCGCCGAGATCGGCCGAGGCTTCCTCCAGGCTGCGGTCAAACCCTTCGAAGCCGGAGGTGAGCACGCTGACCGAATAGGGAATGCAGATCAGCACATGGCCGAGCACGACCGTGAACAAGGTCAGGCCGAGGCCCATGCGCTGCAGCACGAGCAGCATGGAAACCGCCACGATGATTTCCGGCAGGATCAACGGCGCCATGATCAGGCCGTTGATCGGGCGGCGGCCGGGAAAGCGATAGCGGGTGATGGCGCGCGCCGCGCAGATGCCGAGGATGGTCGCCAGCAGCGACGCCGCGATGCCGACGATCAGGCTGTTCCACGCCGCGTCGAGCAAAGCTGAGGTGTGTGGAAGCTCCTCGTACCATTTGAGGGTGTAGCCCGAGAGCGGGAATTTCGGCACAGCCGAGGTGTTGATCGAGAAGATCGGCAGCAACAGCACCGGCAGGTACAGGAACGCGATGTACAGCCCGGCGTAGACGGGCAGCCAGCGGTTGAGCAGACTTTTCATCGCGCCCGCCTCACCAGCAGCCTGAGCAGCAGGACGGAGGCTGCGGCCATGGCCGACACGACCAACATGGTTGAGACCGACAGTGCTGCGCCGAGCGGCCAGTTCAGCGCCTTGCCAAATTGTGCCTGGATGGCGTTGGAGATCATCACGCCGTCCTTGCCGCCGACGAGTTTCGGCGTGACGTAGTCGCCGACGGTCGGGATCATGACGATCAGCAGCGCCGAGATCACGCCCGGCATCGACAGCGGCAGCGTGACCCGCAGAAAACTGCGGATGGGGCCGTCGCCGAGGTCGGTGGCCGCCTCGATCAGCGTGCGGTCGACCTTTTCCAGCGAGACGAAGATCGGCAGGATGGCGAAGGCGGCCCAGGCGTGGGTCAGCGTGATGATGACCGCGCTGGAATTGTAGAGCAGGGCGGTCGAGGGCTCGTCGATGATACCGAGGCCCAGCAGGCCGGAGTTCAGCACGCCATTGTAGCCCAGTATGACCTTCCACGACATGACGCGCAGCAGATAGCTGGTCCAGAACGGGATGGTGATCAGGAACAGCCACAGGCTTTTGCGACGGCCGCCATGGAAGGAGATGTAGTAGGCGATCGGATAGGCCAGCAGGACCGTGAGCACACTGACTGAGAACGAGATGAACAGCGAGCGCAGGAGAAGGTCGCGGTAGATTGGCTCGGTCAGCGCGATGCGGTATTGTTCGAGCGTGAAGGTGTAGTCGACGGTGAGATAGTTCTGCGTCCAGAAGCTGTGGGCGATCACGACAAGGATCGGCACCAGCAGCATGATCACCGCGAAGGCGAGGGTCGGGCTGACCAGCGCCAGTCCCCGGGACGCCTCGGATTGCAGAAGGGGTTTTGCGTTCTTGCGCACCTCCCGGTACGCGGCGGTCCCCTCCGCGGCAGCCGTCATAACAACGGCTCGCCTGTCGCGGATCGCGTGGGCTCACGTTCCATATCTGCTCCCATCCCGAAATGCCGGCCCCTTGTTTCCCGGCTTTCCTTCATCATGGGCCCAAGAGCGGATTGAAATCAAGCGGCATTTCTGTGATATTGATTGAACGGATATTCAAAATGAAGAGAAATGAGTCCGATTTCCGGCAGTTTGCCGGTGGTCGGATTGGCGATCACGAAATTTTCACGGGAGGAGGCCGGCATGGCGGCGGTCCGGGATATCGATGTGTATGACGGCGGTGAAAACCCGGCGACGGAGGCCGTGGAACTCGCCAAGCGGCATCTCGTGCAGCCATGGCCCTATGCCGGCTCGATCGGCAGCGAGGCGCGCGGCCTGATCGGCAGCGGCGAGGGCATCTACATCACCGACAGCGAGGGCCGGCGGTTGATCGACGGGCCGGCGGGCATGTGGTGCGTCAATGTCGGGCACCGGCGCGAGGAACTGGCGCGCATCATGTACGACCAAGCGATGGCGCTGTCCTACAACACGCCGTGGTACACGATGAACGAGCCGTCTGCCGTGCTGGCCGAACGCATCGCGGCTCATGCGCCCGGCGACCTCAACCATGTGTTCTTCACCACCGGCGGATCGTCTGCGGTGGAGACGGCGCTGCGTTTCATGCAGTTCTACAACAATGTGCGCGGTAGGCCGGAGAAGAAACTCATCCTGTCGCGGGGCGGGGCCTATCATGGGTCGACCTATCTCTCCGCCTCGCTGAATGGCCGCCCGCGCGACCGCGACTGGATGGACGTCGCGGACGGGCTGGTGGTGAAGCTGTCGTCGCCCGATCCGTTCCGCCGGCCGGCGGGCATGACGATCGAGGTCTTTTCCGACTTCCTGGTCGACGAGTTCCAGGAAACCGTGAAAAGGATCGGCGCGGACAAGATCGGCGCCTTCGTCGGTGAACCGGTGCAGGCTTCCGGCGGCGTCATCGTGCCGCCGCCGAACTATCTGCCGCGCATCCGGGAGGTCTGCCGGGAGAACGATATCCTTTACATCTCCGACGAGGTGGTGACGGCGTTCGGGCGACTCGGCGAGGTCTTTGCTTCCAGGGACGTGTTCGGCCTCGAGCCCGACATGATCACCTTCGCCAAGGGCGTGACCTCCGGCTATTTCCCATTGGGCGGCGTGATGATCTCGGAGCGGCTGCTGGCGGACCTGCGCAAGTCGAACCATCCGGACGCGATGTATGCGCATGGGCTGACCTATACGAGCCATCCGGTCGGCTGCGCCGTGGCGCTCGCCAATCTCGACCTGCTGGAGGGTGGCATCCTCGACCATACACGCGCGGTGGCGCCGTATTTCCAGGAGCGTCTGCGGACGCTGGAAGAGCTGCCGCTGGTCGGCGAGGTGCGCGGCATCGGGCTGATGGGCTGCGTTGAATGCGTCACCGACCGCGAGAGCAAGGATGCGCTGAAGCTCGACTATGAAGTGGGCAAGCGCATCGACGCGCATTGCCATGCGCTCGGGCTCTTGGTGCGGCCGCTGATCCATATGTGCGTGATGTCGCCGCCGCTGATCATCACGAGCAGCCAGGTGGACGACATGGTGGCGATCCTGCGCGAGGGCATCTCGCGGACGATGGACGATTTGCGCAGGGAGGGCGTCTGGAGGGGCTGATCGCCGGCGGGGATAATTCTCCGGATAGAAGTACCCGCCGCGCCCCCTTCGATATCTCGTGCGAGAAATTGATGAAGGAGGCGCGGCGACGACGCCCTTGGGGCTTGGGCGCCAGTATCGGACGACGGGCACCCCACCCACCGTCACGGATCCGTTGCGGCCGTCAAAACTTGACCACACCTGCAGTCTATCTGCCCCTGCGTCGCTTTGCTGATGGCAATTCGTGTCATTTCGGGGCATGTGAGTGGTATGGCGGGCGTAGACGGGCGAAATCGGGCGGAAAGACCGCTCAAGAGCTGGAAGGAAATCGCTGCCTTCTTCGGGCGCGACGAGCGCACGGTGAAGCGCTGGGAGGCCAGCCGCGGCCTGCCTGTGCATCGCCTGCCGGGGCGGACACGTGCCTCCATCTACGCCTATCCATCGGAACTCGAAAACTGGCTAACCGGCAACCGCGACGCCGAGGCGGCCGGATCTCCGATCACTCGGGACGAACCGGTGGACGCTTCTCCGGCGCCAGCGGTAATGGCTGACGCCCGAACAGATTCTCCTCCGGTATCGGGCGAGCATGCGGCGCGACCGCAAGCGGCCGCGATGCGCTGGCGCAGGCGCGCGTTTCTCACCGGAGCCGGCGTGGTCATCATCACGCTCGCGGCCGGTTATGCCGCCGTACCGCTTGCACAGGACTATCTGATGCCGCGAGCCATGCAGGGCAGGGAGCGTCTTTCGCAGGACGCGGCGGCACGAGACCTCTATCTCTCGGGAAAATACCAACTGGCCCTGCGCACCGGTCCGGGACTAAAGCGGGCGATCCAGTTGTTCACCGAGGCAATCGCGCACGATCCGGAATTCGCGGCGGCCTATGCCGGTCTTGCCAAGGGCTACAATCTGCTCAGCCAATACACCGACACGCCGGCGGAGGAAGCCTATCCCCTCGCCAGGGCGGCGGGCGATCGCGCGCTGAAACTCGACCGGAACCTGCCGGCGGCCTACGCCTCGCTGGCGTTCACCAGCTTCTACTGGGATCGCGATTTCGATCGGTCTCGAACGCTGTTCGAGAAGGCGCTGGCGCTCGATCCGGATTCGGCCGAGGCCAATCATTGGTTCGCGCTGACCGTGGTGCAGACGGCCGATTTCGACACGGCGCTGAAAGCCATCCGCCACGCGCAGGAGCTCGATCCGGATTCCCGCGCGATCCTCGCTAACAAGGCCCTAATTCTTTATCATGCCGGGGATATCGACGAGGCAGGGAAACTGCTTCGGCAGTTCGCCGAGACCGCGCCGGAGTATCCGGCGCCGCATTTTTATCTTGCCGATCTCTATTTCGACCAGGAGCGCTATCGCGAGGCGATCGAACAGGCGCTGATTGCGGCCAATATCACCGGAAACGACGGAATGCGGATCATCTACGAGGCGGCAAGGCAGGGTTTCGACCGGGCAGGCAGGACCGGCCTGCTGGAAGGGATGCTGGCCGAGCAGAAAAGGCAAAACGAAGACGGCCGGGTCCCAGCCTACAAACTCGCCCGCACGCTGGCCCTGCTCGACGAGACCGACCAGGCGCTGACCTATCTTGCGCTGTCGGTGGCTGAGCGGGAGCCGGACAGTCTCGGCATCCGGATCGATTCGGCTTTCCGCGAACTCCACAATGACGGCCGTTTTCGCGCCCTGATGGTCAAAGCCGGTCATGTCCTGCCGGAAGCTGGGGAACCAGTGGCCGTCGCCACCGACCAACTCACGACCGGGACTGAAGCGCCTCGTTAATGCCCCACATGTCCTTCTCTTCCGGTGCGCTTTCGAGTTGGAGCACCGGAAGCATACGGCGAAGATGGTCGTGGTGGGTGCGCACGCCATATTCGAGGTCCGACAGATAAAAACCCTCGAAGGCGTCCGAAAGCATGGACTCGTTCGACCAGACGCTGAGCTGCACGTCCTCGGCGGTCGTCTCGCGGTCGATGCGCAGTGCCAGATAGCGCCCAGCCGCCTGCCGACGGCTTTCGTCGGCATAGCGGTAGATGGCACCGCGCAGCAGCGTCTCGCCGGTCGAGAGCGGGAATTCCTGGTAGAACTGGGCGGTCTCCGGCGTCAGCGCGATCACCATGTTCGGGAAGATGCCGTAATAGATCCAGGCCTTGCGCAGGTGCTCGGGCAGGTGCGTCGCCTCGGGCGAGATGCGCACATAGTTCTTGACGCTCCAGCGGCGGCCGGCATGGGGGTTGTAGGTGGCGAAGGATCGTGACACGCCGTTCTTGAAGGGCTCGTCGAAATACGTCGAGCCATAGAGATCCTGCAGCGCCGGATGCGCCATGGCGACATGATAGCCCTCATTGTCGACGTCGCGCACCGACTTCCAGTTCACCGGCGTCTTCTGCGACCACACGCCGTAGGCCGGCAGCATCTCGCCGACGCCGTAATGCGAAATCTCACTCTGGATCGGCTGCATGAGATCGGCCACCGATGGCTGCGGACCCTTGCGGAAGCGCACGAAGATAAAACCCATCCAGATTTCAAGTTCGAGCGGCGTCAGCCCGAATTCCGTCTTGTCGAGATCGGGGAAGGAGCGGGGCCGCGCCGCACCTCGCAGCGTGCCGTCGAGGTTATAGACCCAGCCGTGAAAGGGACAGACCAGAGCGTTTTTACAATTGCCCTTGTTGTCGGCGACCACGCGCGAGCCGCGATGGCGGCACAGATTGTGGAACCCGCGCACCGCGCCGTCCTTGCCGCGCACGACCAGAGCGCGCTCGCCGACGATATCGATGGCAAGGTAATCGCCGGCATTCGGCATGTCGGAGACATGGCCGACGATCTGCCAGTGATTGCGGAAAATGTATTCCTTCTCGAGCTCGAGAAGGGCCTGGCTGTGATAGCTCCAGCCCGGAAGACCGCGGCGGTCCCAGTCATTGGGCACGGTCACGTCACGGCTGTGAAGATTCATGATTATGCTCTGATTTTTATTGAATGATCATTCAATATAAGCACATTTTCGTATTTGGAGCAATGCTTTACATTTCTTAGCCTCAAAATACGGTGAGCTTCGCGCGGTGTTTCTGTGGTGTTCAGAAGCTCCGATGACCGGCAAAAATCCCGTGATCTCCGCGACTTAGCTCAGGAAGGATGGAGAAGGTTCTCAAACGCGCAAATGGGCGCTGTCTGCCGGCGTCTGGGTAGCGAATTGCCGCTTCACGGATGTAGCTCGGCCGTACGGATAGCCTTGCGCGACGATGGTTCTGGAACGCGGCGGGCCGCAGCGGATGCCTGCCCGGTTGCGGTGTTTCAAACGTGTTACACGGGCAAATACGGGCAGCATCGGGCCGAAACAATGGCGCCTTAATCTTTCCTTCATCAGGGAAAGAAACGACAAAAAGCCGACAGGCAGACGACGATGACCGCCTCCATCATCTTCAGTGATTTCGACCGCAGCTTCACACCGCGCGAGCGCAACCGCATCCTCCCAAGCCTTGCCTTGCGTCGCCGGTCTGCCGATCATCCCATGGCGATGTTTGCCGTTGCTGCCGGATTAGCCTTCATCTCGATGGCGGTTACGCCGTCGTCCGGAACGACATTCGCGTCTTTCGACCGGCCCGACGCGGCGAGCGACGACGTCAAGACGACAACCAAGACCTCGCGACTGCCTATGCGCGAAAGCGATAACGCATGCCGTGGCCAGGCATGGGGCGAGGAAAGCTATGACTGTCTCGTCCAGATCGCCAAGGAGTCCGGCAAGACGGATGCCGTGCGTGTGCGCAAACTGGCGCTCGCCGGTTCGCCTACGGCCACGACGACCGTGTTCTAAAAGTTCCTCCCACGCCGTCTCAGGCGTACAGCGAAGGCCCTTGCCGATTTCCCTGCCGGCAGGGGCCTTTTCATTTCACGGCATCGTGGACGGCGGTGTTCAGGGGCCATCTGTCCATGTATCAATCGACCTTGACCAACCGGCCTCGACGGGCACGACGGTAAAGGAGATTGCTGGATGACGGACCCCAATCCACCGATCGGCAACGAAGTTCCTTCCCATCCCGAGGAGATGAAGACGAACTTCGACCTGCGTGTCGGCAAGAGTATTTCGCTGCAAGGCAGCGCCAGGATCACGCCGGCGGGCATCGTGACGATAGGCGTCACGACCTTGCTGGTCGCGTTGGCGTTTGCCGCGCTCGTGCCTCCATTCCGGGGGCGGAGGTAGCTTCGCCGGCTATTGCTTCGACGAAACCTGCTCGTTGACCATGGCGAGGACGCCGCGCACATCCAGCGTGCTGAATGGTTTCTCGAGGATTTGCGGACGGTGTTCGGCGGGCAGCGCGTCGACCTCGGCCCGTGCGCCGATCATGTCGCCGGTGACCAGCACGAAGCGATCGGCCAGGTCGGGCCGCTTTTCGACAAGCTCCCTGAAGATCGTGATGCCGTTGGCGCCAGGCATACGCAGGTCGCTAAAGACGATGTCGGCATCCTCGTCGGCAAGCACCTCCTCGCTGGTGGTCCAGGCGAGCACTGTCCGCGACTTGATGCCCATCAGCAGCAGCAGGTCCGACAGCGAGGCGGCGACATCCGGTTCGTCGTCGATGATCAGCGCGTGGCTGATGCCTGTCGCCGGCGCCGGGCCGACCGCAAAACTGTCCGCGCCGCCCTTGGTCGCCGGCAGTTCCACGACAAATCGTGCGCCGTTCGGGAAGGCTGACTCATAGGTTATGCGGCCCTTGTGACGCTCGATGATCGACTTCGAGATCGAGAGGCCGATGCCGGTGCCGACGCCCACCGGCTTGGTGGTGAAATAGGACTCGAAAATGCGGTGGCGGATGTTCATAGGTACGCCCGGACCGTTGTCCTCGACCAAGAAGCCGCATTTCCCATTGTCGCGGCGAAAGGTGCGGACCTTGATGCGCTTGTCGCCATTGTTGGCCGCCAGCGCGTGCTGACTGTTCACCAGAAGGTTTGCAACGACCTGGGTTATGTGATCGGGGTCCGCCATGATCGACAGCACGCCGCGAACGAAATCCGTCTCGATCATGATGCCGCTTGAGCGCGCGCCATAGGCCGTCACCTCCATGGCGGCGCGGACGGCGTTGTTCAGATCCATCTCGCCCTGGCTCGGCGGATGCAGCCTAACCATGCCGAGGAAACTCTTGACGATGCGGCCGCAACGCTCGGCGGCGGCGCGCACCTTCTCGGCGCGCAGCTTGGTCTGCGGGTCGGGCGCGAACTCGTGCAGCAGCGTCGACTGGGCAACCACGACAGCCAGCGGATTGTTCAATTCGTGCGACACGCCGGCGAGCAGCGAGCCCATCGCCGCCATCTTCTCGTTCTGGTGCAAGCGGTCGCGCTGGCGGTTGATTTCCTCTTCCGCCCGGTGCTTGTCGCGCAGGTCGCGGATCGAACCGAAGAACAGCCGCCGGTCGGCGACCTTGATCTCGGTTGCCGTCAACTCGATCGGAAAGACCTCTCCGGCCGAGTTCTGCGTCACAGTCTCCATGCGCTGGCCGATCATCGGCGCGCCGCGGCCGGCCATGTATTCGGTGGCGTTGGCGTAGCCTTCGCGATACTTGGTCGGAACCACCAGATCGAGCAGGTCACGGCCGAGCACCTCGCTGCGCTTGTAACCGAACATCTTCTCGGCGGCCGGATTGAACTCGATCACGCCTCCGGTCTCGTCGATGACGATGATCGCATCGAGCGAGGCCTGGATCATGGTGCGGCGGATGATCTCGCTGACATGCGCTTCCGAGAACGAGCGCTCGATGGCGTCGCCGACCGCGAGCGCGACCATCTCGACGGCAGCCTTCTCGTCATCCGACCAGATGCGCTCGCGCACACAGTCGTTGACGGCCAGCGTGCCCCACAAATGGCCGTGGGCGAACACCGAAACCGACAGGAAAGATTTGATGCGCCGCGTCTCGAACTCCTTGCGCAGGAATCCGTCGATTTCGCGGGTGAGGCCGGCGAAGATCTTGCCCTGCCGCACCTCGGCGGAGAGTCGTTCCAGCAGCGGATCGGATTCGATCGTCTCCTGGCTGATCATGGTTGGATTGCCGCCTATGCCTTCAATCGTAGGATCCGCCCAAAAGGCGGCGACAGACTGGGCAAAGCCGTTGCCGGGCATTTCCCGCAACCGGAAAAGGATGGAGCGGTGGGTGTCGAGCGACCGGGCAAGCGCCTCGAGTGCCTCGGGAAGAATCTGCTGCCAGTCGGGAGCCTGCCGCAGCAGTCGCGTCATCCCCAGCGCAGCCACCGTGGTGCCGGTTGTGGCGCGAGGCACTTGCGCCTGCCCGTTCGTCCCGTCAGTCATCGAATGTGTATCCCCTGCGGCTTTCGCCGCGGTCAATTTGTGTCGTCGGGCAGTGCGAAGATGTAGCCCTCGCCGCGTACGGTCCGCAGATAGCGCGGATTGGCCGGGTCGGCCTCGATCTTCTTGCGCAGCCGCATAACGCGGATGTCGACGGCCCGGGAGGTTTCCGGTTCCTCCGTCAGGCCGATCGCCTCGGACAAAGCGGCGCGGGTGAGCAACCGGTTCGGCCGTGTGAGGAAGACTTCAAGCACGTCGAACTCGCTTTTGGCCATGTCGATCGCATGACCCGCCGGTCCGGTAAGCATGCGGCTATCGAGGTCCGCGCTGAAATCGCCGAAGGAAACGGCGCGGCGTGCGTGTTCCTCGCCAGCCGGCTTGGCGGCCTGCGCCTCTTCCGACAGCGGTACACGGCGCAGAACGCTGCGCACCCGCGCCAGCATCTCGCGCAGTTCGTAGGGCTTGACCATGTAGTCGTCCGCGCCGAGCTCAAGTCCGACGATCCGGTCTATCGCGGTGCCGGCGGCCGTGGCGTAGATGATACCGATCGGCATTCTGGAGCGCAGCCAGCGGCCAAGCGACAGTCCATCTTCACCCGGCATGGCTATGTCGAGGATAGCGAGGTGGAAAAATTCCGTCTCGACCGCATCGCGCATCGCCTGGGCGCTGTCGAGCGCGGTCACATCATAGCCGTTGGCGCCGAGATACTCGGCGACCGCATCCCGCAGGTCGGGTTCGTCTTCCACAATGGCAATTCTGGCGCGCAGGACAGTCTGGCCTCCAAACCCGGCGGAAAGTAGATTAGGTGAGAACATAATGTCCAGACCGCTTATGATTTCAAAAGAAGTATCGGAGGGCTGATGGCGAGAAGACCGGTCGTTGCGCTTGCCTGCCTTGATGAGAGGTTCGCGGAAACCTTCGCGGATTATCTCGAACGGCGTGGCTACGAGGCTATTCAGGCCGCCGAAGAATGGGAACTCCGCTCGCTGCTCGCGTCGCCGCAGGTCGACGTCATCGTCGTGGGTGAGAACCTGCCGCCCTCCGCGACGCTCGGCCTGTTGCGGCGTCTGCAGAACGAAACCGATCCTGCCGTCATGCTGCTGCGGCCCAAGACCGAACTGGTCGAAACCGTGCTTGCGCTCGAATTCGGTGCCGCGGATGTCGTCGATATGCCGGCTGATCTGCGCGAGGTCGCCGCCCGCATCGCTGGCCTGCTCAGCCGTCGCGGCAAGCCCGCGCCGGAGCTGATCAGCCTCGAGAATTCGACCGTCGACATAAGGTCGGCTCTGGTCATGCATCGCACCGGGGGCGAAGAGCAGCTATCGCCCGGGCAGGTGGCGCTGCTCAGGCTGTTCCTCGCGCATCCGCGCAAGGTACTGACACGCGATGATATAATCGCGGCGGCACCGGCCGAAAGCAGTGATGCTTTCGACCGGTCGATCGATTCGCGGATCGTGCGGCTACGCCGCAAGCTCGACACAGAATCGATCGTCACTATCCGCGGTTCAGGATATCGTTTCGATCCGCCGGCTGGCTGGCCGGAATAGTCCGGCCTCGGCGGCATTTACAGGCGTACTCCGGCGGACGCCGCCGGCGTTTCTGTCTCGCTGGCGACGTGCTGCAACTGGACACGATCGCGCAACAGCACCGTGGCAGCGCCTGCAAAACACAGAACGACCTGGGCGTAGATGAGGGCGGTCAGAACGCTCGAGGCGAAATTCGTCTTCATTGTCCCTGTCCTCGATCTTCTTTTGGGGCAACCCGGCGTCACGCGCCGGCCTCTCCCGAACTTCCCGCAGCCTTGCGCGCATTCACGCTGCGGACCGTCGATGCGGCTCTAACGCGCGGAACGGGCGAAGGTTCGAAACCAAACCGCAAATGCCCCGCCTTTCGGCGTACACGAATGCTTGATAGCAGCCACGCCAACAGAAACAGCATGATCGCATGAGCCGTGGAGGTAGCGCTACCGGCGCTTTCGGCTGCCATCGCGCGTCCCGTATCCGCCAGAAGACCGATCGCCGTCAGGATCGCCGTCGCGATGACGACCCTCTTCAGCCAACCTGTCCCACCGCTGCCCATTTTCGACTTTCGTTCCTGCTTTCGTCGCGGACCATAATCAGCTTTGCATGTTTCCAGACGATGCCGTTTCGAAACCACATTGTTGCAACTGCGTTTCACTCGGCCTGAAAGCCTTTAGCTCTCGGAAATTCCATTAGCCGCTGCGGTGGTCCAAACCTTTGCCGACGAATCCCTTTGACCACAAATGCCCGATCTTGTCCATGGGTAACTTTCAAAACCGTGCAAATCGGTCAAAAATAGAAACAATCGCGAAACGAAAAACCGCGATTGCGAAATTAAACCGAAACATGACGCTGGGATAAGCGGCCATCAGGACCGAACGGCAGAGGCCGACAAAAATCCGGTCCAAACAAGATAGGGGTGGATCAAATGAATACGGTCATGTCGGCAAAGCTGATCAACGTCGCCACTGCCGCGATGGCGGGGCTGGCGCTGTTCCTCGATGCCGGTTCCGGCACGGCGCATGCCTCGAATACGAGACTGGTCGCGGAGGTCTCGATCTCCACGCAGACCATGAATGTTTCGATCGACGGCCGCCCGACCTTCCAGTGGAAAGTATCGACGGCCGGCAAGGGCTATGTCACGCCGAAAGGTTCGTTCAAGCCGTATCGCATGCACGAGATGTGGTACTCGAAGAAATACGACAACGCCCCGATGCCGCATTCGGTGTTCTTCAAGGGCGGTTACGCCGTGCATGCCACCGAAGCCGTCAAGCGTCTCGGCCGGCCCGCCTCGCATGGCTGCATCCGGCTGCATCCCGACGCGGCCGCGGATTTCTATCGTCTGGTCGAGACCTTTGGGCCGACCAACACCAGCATTGTGATCACGCAGTAAAATCGGCAGTAGGGCAGTAGGGCAGTAGGGCAGTAGGGCAGTAGGGCAGTAGGGCAGTAGGGCAGTAGGGATCAACTTCCCGGCGCGCTTGCTAGGACAAGCGTTGGGGTGCTCAGCGATGCGCCTTGACCGCTTTGCCACAAAAAGTTCGCCCTCCTACTGCCCTACTGCCCTACTGCCCTACTGCCTACTGCTTACACCGTCCAAAAATACCGCACGATGTGAAAGAACACCGGCGCGGCGAAGACCAGGCTGTCGGCGCGGTCGAGCATGCCGCCATGGCCCTCGATCATGTGACCCCAGTCCTTCACGCCCTGGTCGCGCTTGATCGCCGATGCGACCAGCCCGCCGAGGAAACCCATCAGGCAGATGAGGAACGCCACGATGGCCGCGTGAACCGGGCTGAACGGCGTCAGGAACGACAGGGCCGCGCCCAGCAGGCTGGCAGATGCAACGCCGCCGACCAGTCCTTCCCAGGTTTTCGATGGCGAGACCGACGGCGCGACCTTGTGGCGGCCGAACAGCTTTCCGAAGACATATTGAAGCACGTCGCTGCCCTGGACCACTATGATCAGGAATGCGATGAGCAGCAGGTTGCGGCCTTCGAAGCCCGGCACGTCCAGCGTCAGCAGGGCGGGGACGTGGCTGATGCAATAGACAGAGAGCATGACCGCCCATTGCTGGGCGGATACGCGCTCCAAGAAGCGCTCCGTGTCGCCCTGCAACGCTGTCACCGCCGGCATGAGCAGGAAGCAATAGACCGGGATGAAGATGGTGAAGAGGCCGTACCAGGCGGTCCACACCAGCCAGTATTGGATCGGAATGATGATCGCGAACATGGCGAGCAGCACCCAATGGTCGCTGCGGCGGGTATGGGTCAGCGTCACGAATTCGCGCAGCGCCGCAAACGAGATCAGCGCGAACAATACGGTCATGCCGTCCTTGCCGAAGAAGAAGGCGATGGCGATCAGCGCCACCATGATCCACCACGCCTGGATACGCTGGTTGAGATTGACCAGCCCAGGCTTGTTCCGGTCGCGTGCACGCCAGGTGAGGAATCCGGCGACAAGGCTCGCCGTCACCAGCACGGCGCTCAGCCCGACGATCAGCAGGGTGGTTTCGCGCATCATTTCCGTTTCCCCCGCGGGCGCGGCTGCAGCGCAAGCAGCGCGGCATGCGCGCGCTTGAGAAAATCATGGCGGTCCTCGCCGCTTTCCACCCTGACCGGCGGGCCGAAGACGACGCGGCAGAGCAGCGGCACCGGCAGGAAATGTCCCTTCGGCAGCACACGCGACATGTTCTCGATCCAGCAGGGGATCAATTCGACCTCCGGCCGCATGACCGCGAGATTGTAGAGCCCCGAGCGGAAGCGCGTCAGCGGTTCATCCGTCATGTTGCGCGTGCCTTCGGGAAACAGGATCAGTGAATCTCCCTGGTCGAGAACGGCTAGCATCGCATTGATCGGGTTGTCGGCGGGTTCGGTCCAGGTGCGGTGGATCAGGACGGAGGACAGCATATCCTCGGCGATGAAGCGGCGCAGCCGCGTCTTGCCCCAATAGTCGGCGGCGGCGACTGCGCGCGTGCGCTGGCGCAACTGCTCGGGCAGGCAGGCGGAAAGCAGGATGAAGTCGCCATGGCTGGCGTGGTTGGCGAAATAGATGCGCTGGCGCTCCGAGGGCTCGCTGCCCATCCAGATCGGCCGGACCCCGGTGATCGCCCAGGCAAGCCCCGACAGGCCGATCGAAGTGGCCGAGCGCAGCAGCCGGAAGCAAAAATCTCGCAATCCGCTCATGGCAGCGCGCGTCTCAGGCCGCCACGGCGAGCAGCGGCAAGCCCAGCGCCACGATGAACACAGTCAAGGCGACGCGCTGCAGCCTGACAAGACGGCGCGTGCCGGCGGCGCGGTTGGCAAGCGAGCGTGTCTGCGGCGGTACGGGTTTCAGGCGCATCCGGGCAAGAATGTCATCGACGGCGGCGCCGCCTTTCTGCTCGTCTTCATAGCTTGCCATCAGGCGGAAAAGAAGCGCGTCGAAGAACAGGATGGCCGAGACAGCCAACACTGCACCGGCTCCGGCGATTGCGGCCAGGCGGGCGACAATGGCGAGCGAACTGCCATAAGCTTCCGGCGCGACCAGACTGTGCGCGATGCTGATCGCTGCGACGAGCGCCGGCGGCCATAGTGCTTGTATCAGAGACCATCGCGCCAGCGCGCTGATCTGATCAGGATAGGGATCGCTCATACGCTCAGCCGGGCGCCGGAAGATCGGCAGCGCGCAAATGCACGGGGCGGCCGGCCGTGGCAAGGAGATTGGCGGCGCCGGAGAGGTCACGCGCCCGCCCGGTGGCGACAAGCCATTCGGCCACCACGCCGGCGCTGCGCTGGAAGCCGAGGGCGCAGCAGACCAGCACGGGACCGGTTGCCCGCGCCGCTTCCACCGCGCCCGCTGCCTCCGCACGTTGGGAGGCGGTGGATGCAATCAGGTCCAGCATCGGAAAACTCAGCCAGTGACAGACGGCGCCCTGCGGTCTCGCGAGCTCGGCGGCAAGATCGATCACCGTTGCAAAACGGTCGGCTTCGGCGGCACTCGGAAAACGCCCGAGCGAAACGCTGTCCGCGATTTCGACCTGAGCGGGAAGGGAACGGGTCCAGGCCCTGACATTGAGTTTCGCGCCGACCCGATACGGCCACAGCAGAAGCCGGCTTGCCAGGGTCACCCGGCCGTCGCTGGCCTTCTGAAAAACATCCGGATTCCGCGTCGCGTAGCCGAAAGCGACGATAGCGAGCGCCAGAGCTGGCCAGAGCAGCGCCAGCCACAGCGCGGAGTGGAATGCGCCGAATATTGCACCCGCAAGCAGCAGCGTTGCGCCAAGCCCGTAGCAAATCGCAAGCCGACGCGCTTTGCGGTCGATGGTCAGACGTGCTCCAGTGAAGGGGAGGGCACCTTCGCGCGGAAACAGCCAGAGCGCGAACAGGCCGAGCAGTGCGCCGGTCGGGATGTCGATGAAGTGGTGCTGCCACGTGGTCATCACCGAGGCGCCGATGAGGAAGCACCAGACATGCCACAGCCCTTTCCACCAGCCGTCAAGCCGGTTGCGGATATGGTCCCAGATGATCACCAGCAGCGCGATGTGCAGCGACGGGGCCTGGTTGAACGGCTTGTCGAATCCGCCGAGCACGGCAAACAGGAAACCGGGCAGCCCGTCGGTCGCGGGTCTTGTAAAGGTCGCGGTGAGCGGGAAGGCAATGAAGCAGGCAATAGCTATGAGTTGCGCGGTCAGGTAGCGTCCGGCCAATCGGTCGACGCCGCTTCGCGTGGTGTTGATCAGCAGCGACAGGCCGTAGAACAGGTTGATCGACCAGTAGGGCAGGATTGTCCAGGCGACGAACGGGACTGAGTGCTCCCAGGAAAAGACGATGCTGCCGACATGTTCGCGTTGTGCGGCCAGCCAGTTGGCATAGCCGTAGGTCAGGTAGAAGAACGGCGCGAGGAATAGCAGCCAAAGCAGGGCGCGCCGGAATATCTGGCCGAATGTGTCAGGTGGCGATAGCGTGTCGGCGGGAAGCACGGTCATTCCGGAGAAACCCGCCGCGCCACTGAAACGGTGAAGATGCCCCACTCGTCGATGCGCTGGTCGATCTTCTCGAAGCCGGCAGCCTCGACAAGCTGGTCCATTTCGGCCTGCGTGCGGCGGCGCATCACCCAGGCCTGGCCGCCGCGATGCGAGGTCAGGCTGCGGGCGATCATTTCGAGCTGCGGATGCCAGGGCTGGCACGTGTAGATCAGCATGCCGCCCGGCTGGATCGTTTTGGCCAGGCCGCCCAGCGAACGGCGGATCGGTGCGTTGTCCGGGAAAAGCTCGTAGAGGCCGGAGACGATGGCGAGGTCCGGGGCGGGCTCAATCGCAGCAAGCGCCTCGCCGTCGAAGGCGTCGGCCTTGCGGAAGGTGACGCTGTCCGGAAGTTCGCGTTCGGCGATCAGTGCTCGACCCCTTTCGACGTTGATGTCCGAATAGTCCTGCAAGCGGACCGAGGCGGGCGGTTCCTCGAGATTGGCGATGGCGTCGAGCACGTAGCGGCCGTGGCCGGCGGCTATGTCGAGGATGTGGAGCGGGCGGCCGGCGATGCGCAGGTCTCGCGCCGCCTTGCCAATCAGTTCCTCAAGATGGAGTTTTCGCTGCCTGATGCCGCGCCAGCCGATGGCGTCGAGAAAAGTGCGGTCGACCGTGCGGCCAACGGGACCGAGGCCGCGCGCTTCGTTCTCATAGACATAGTCGAGCGTCGAGCCGGAATCGAAGCCGGTCTTCACGCCGGTCGAAATGCCGTTCGAGACCCAGCCGCCCATGCGGATGAAGGCGCGGCTGATGGCCCAATACAGGCCCTTTGGCGATAGCAGATCCAGGGGCGCGGCGAGCCTGTCGGCCTCGTCGCGCGTAAAACCGGCGCGGTCTGCCTGCGTGATGTCCAGCCTTGGCTCCTGCGCGTCGAACTGGCCGACGATGAAATCACGGGCGAGGGTTATCGCCTTTGCCCGGTCGCGCTCGCCGAGCGTGTCGTGGAAGAAGCCGGGCAGGATATGGCGTTCCTTCGCCGGGCTGGCGAGGTTGACAAAGAATTCGTGCTGCGGACCGTGGCGGACCACCCAGTCGCTGCCGGAAATCAGAACTTGCGTCGGTACTGTGATGGCGCGGGCGTCGCCCACGACGCGCTCGGCGTGGTCGTAAAGGTCGAGGAGGATGTTGGAGGCGATCGGCCGGGTGATCAGCGGATCGGACTCGAACGATCTGATGCGCTCGGGATCGTGGGTCAGGAAACGCGCCTTGACGTAGGAATTGACGAAGAAGCGGCCCTTCCACAGCTGCCATGCCGCGATGCCCTGGCGGGCGAACGGCACGTACAGTTTTACCGAGAAGGCCGGCGAGGCCAGCACCAGCGCGCGGATTTTTGGGGCGTAGTCGTGCACCCAGGTCGCGGCGAGCACGGCGCCCACGGATTGCGCGACGACGGCGATATCGCTTGCCGCGAAGCCGTCCTTCTCATTGATTTCTTTTATTAAACTGTCGATGTCGCGGACCGAGGCGGCAAAGGATGGGGAATAGCCGCGTTCGCCCGGCGAGCGGCCGTGGCCGCGCGCGTCCCATGCGTAGAAGGCGTGGTCGGGCAGGTCGAACTCATCGACCAGATGGGCCATGCGTCCGCCATGCTCGTGGCCGCGATGGAAGAGCACGATTGCCCCTTTCGCCTCTGGCGAGGCGGCCGGCCAGTAGCGGTAAAACAATTCGGCGCCGTCATGGGTCGTGAAATTGCGCTCTACGGCCAAGTCCGCGCGGTTGGCGGCTTGGGCAGGTGAGGGGGATTTTTCGGCAAGCATGATGATCCTCGAATGGCCGCCAAGCCGATGATTCAGGGAGCGGGCCGCAGGCCGGCGCGGACGCGGTTCACGATGGTGAGAAGCGACAAAACGGCGAGCAATGGGAATATGTACGGCGCTATCGCCCCGATCGGCAGGCCGATAGCAAGCAGCACGGCAATGAGGCCAAGCGCGAAAGCGCGGTCGCTCTTGCCGAAGGGGCCGGCATAGTTACGGCCGATGCCGGCCGGAATGCCCAGGGCCCCGGCAAATTCAGTGGTGATCGCAGTGATCGCGAAGGCGACGACACCCCAGGCGGGAAACACCGGAACCGCGACGAAGGCGAGGATCAAGGCGAGGTCGGAGGCGACATCGCAAAGCTCGTTCAGATACATGCCCAAGGTCGAGGCCTGGCCATGCTCGCGCGCCAGCATGCCGTCGATGGCGTTCAGCGCCATGCGCAGGAAAAGCACGACCGGGATGACCAGCCAGATCGCCCGATTGGTTGGAAAGGCAGCGGCCAGCGATGCCGCCGCAACCGACATGATCGCCGCGGCGACCGTGACCTGGTTGGCGGTGAAGCCGGCGTTTGCCAAGCTGCTGGTCAAGGGCCGCAGCAGACCCTGGAACGCCGGCTTCAGGTCATAGAGCGTCGGCATTTCCTGTCTTTCCCCTCGCCTGCGGCTTGACTTGAATGCTGTTCACGCTATTTGTGGCACGGATTTGAACGTTGTTCAAGTATCTATTTGAACAACGTTCACGAAATTTCGGGGAGCCGCGAGAGTTGGCCGCAAAGACCCAGATCAGGCGCGAAAAACTGCGCGAGGCCTTGCTGGAAATCGCCGAGCGGCGGATCGCCGAGAACGGCTACCGCGCGCTGACGGCGCGCGAGCTTGCGGCGGAGGCCGGCTGTGCGGTGGGGGCAATCTATAATATTTTCAAGGACATGGATGCGCTGGTTGCCGACGTCAATTCTCGCACGGGAGCGCGGCTTGAGCAGGCGGTGGCTGAAGCGTTTGTGCAAACTGCCAATGCCGGCACGCCGAAAGGCCAGCTTGTGCTGCTCGGACGGATCTATCTGTCCTTCGTAGTTGCCAACCCGCTGCTTTGGTCGGCGATCTTCGAACATGCGGGGCGCGTGGGCGAAGACTTCGCCGCGCGGCGGGAGGTGGAAAATGCAAGGCTGATCGGCCATATCGTCAAGCCGCTGCGGCTCCTGCTGCCGGACGCGGGCGCGGATCGGGTGGTGCTGGTGGCGCGGGCGCTGTTCGCGGCGGTGCATGGCATTGTCAGTCTCGGCCTGCAAAGGCGGTTCCTGGCCGAATCTCCGGACGAGGTGGCGACCCAGATCACCTTCATCGTCGAGGCATTCTGCGACGGTGTTGCAGTGCGAAAGGGTTAAAAATGCAGCAGCTCTAGCGGTTTTTCTGCTTTTTGAGGCAGCATCCAGCCTTGCATTTGTGCATTGCAACCATGCAAAGGCGTCAATTCAAATATGAAGGGGGAACCCCTATCTGAGCGTCGTACACAGAAGATCGTACGTGCAAGAGCAAAGAAAAGTAGAGTGAAGACCATGAACCTGATCCGCAATTACCGCAATTGGCGCCGTTATCGCGACACCGTCAACGAGTTGAGCCGGCTTTCGAACCGTGAGCTCACCGACCTCGGCATCACCCGCGCCGACATCGCTGCCGTGGCCGCCAAGGGCCGCCAGTTCTAAGTTTTTCGCCGCGGCTTCCTCCCTCCGCGGCGACAAAGACTGGCATTCTCCCCCTCCCCGAATGCCGGTACCCCTAGAAGCCCGTCGGCGCTGTCGACGGGCTTTTTTCTTGCCAAAACAAGTGGATAGCAGAAACGCGCGGGCGCGGGAAACGATGCGCCGGCGGTCCGGCAAGTCCGGAATATTTAGAAAAATCAATCGGTTGAGTGAAATTACCCGGCGACAAAACGGTTTGGCCTGACGCGAGGGCCTCGTGCACTTGCCGCCGGGCCACTTTTCGCGTCCGCCGCGTGATCCCCGTCACTCCCGACCTGACGTCAGTCGTCGTTGGAGGCGTCGAGTTCTTCCGGCCTTTTGCCGACCTCGTTCGCCCCGCCGAGGCCGGCGGCATTGCGCAGCGCAGCATTGATACGCTCCTGCCATCCGGGGCCATCGGCCTGAAAATGGTCGAGCACGTCGCGGTCGATCCTCAGCGACACGGTTTCGCGGGCGGCGGCGCTGACCGGGGCGCGGGCTACCTCGGCCGCCGGCTTGGCCGAGCGCTTGAACATGGCTTCCGCCGCCTTGAAGGGGTCGCCGGGCCGTCTGGTGGATGTTGCCATTTCTTTCCTCTGTTTCGCGACGCCGGAGCAGCCGGCGCGTGATTTGGTCTCGGTAAGAGATAATGCGGCGGCGGGCGCTTGACGAGGCGGGCATTTCGCGCGAGCGCCTGTTGCCGCAACAAGGGCCGAGCCATGAACGCCGACCGCATCCTCATCTTCATCGCCGGGCTGGCGGGCGCGGCCGGCGTGGCGCTGTCGGCGGCGGCGGCCCATGCCGGCGGGCCTAACCTGCAGACCGCCGCGACTTTTCTGCTGGTCCATGCGCCGGCGCTGCTGGTGACGTCCTTGCTGGCGGGCCGTACCGCGAGGCTCGGCGGCTTCGTGCTGACGGCAGGCCTGGTGCTGTTTTGCGGCGACCTGCTTGCGCGCGATTTCCTAGGCGACCGGCTGTTTCCCTATGCCGCGCCGGCCGGCGGGCTGTTGCTGATCGGCGGGTGGCTGGCGATTGCCGCGTCCGCGCTTTTCGATCGCCGGTAGTCCTATCACTCTGCCCCGCGCGGACGTCTGATCGCCCTGATCTTGCCGGTGTTTCCGCCGCCGCAATAAAGGCGCTCGCCAGCGTCGGCTTCCAGGCCGGACACGCCGACATCCGGCGGCATGTCGAGCTTCGCCAAGACCTCGCCCGTTGCGGGATCGATCCGCCGCACATCGCTTCGGTCGTCTTCCCAGGTGGCGTGCCACAGTTCGCCGTCCACCCAACTCACGCCCGTGACGAAACGATCGGACTCGATCGTACGGAGGACCTTGCCCGTTTCGGGATCGACCTGATGGATTTTGCGGCCGCGATGCTGTCCGACCCAAAGCGACCCTTCCGCCCAGGCAAGGCCGGAATCGCCGCCATTTCCGGGCGCCGGTATGGTGTGCAGGATGGCGCCCGTCTGAGGATCGATCTTGCGGATACGGTCCTCTCCGATCTGATAGAGGTAGCGGCCATCGAAGGCTGTCCCCGCATGCGCGGCGACATCGATCCGGCGCACGATCTCTCCGCTGTCGGGATCGAGCGCGTTCAGACTGTCGCCGGATGCGAACCAGACATGGCGACCGTCGAAGGTGACACCGGCCACATGGCGGATGTCATGAGAAAGATCGTATTCGCGAAGGATTTCGGCTTGGGAATGTTTCATCGGTCCGTTTCCGTTGATTTATCACTGCAACACACCCTAGCCGCTCGGGAGCGGGCCCGGGAGTAACAGTGTTGTCGGGAAACCGGGCACGGGCGGCGTCATCCAGCGTCGTGCGCGCGCCTGCCCGAAAAATTGCACCTTGCCGGCATTGGAAAGCTGTTCGAGCGCCCGCTGCACGCTGCGCGGGCTTACGCCAAGCGCGATCGCCAGGGCCGAGCTTGACCAGGATTCTCCGTCGGCGAGCAAGGCGAGGACCGCTGCATGTTGTTCTTCGGCATTCGGTGCGAGCACGACCACCTCGCTCGCCTTTCTCGGTACAAGTGCGAAGCCTTGCTCGGTCGCATTCAAGTCCGCCAGTGTGCCCAGTTCCGAACGCAGCCTGCCGATCTCGACCCGGAGCCGGGCGCGATGCGATTCATCCGCATGTTTTGCCCGGAAAGCCCGCCTGACCAGAACGTCCCTGGTCACGTCGCCGGGCCAAGCTTCAGCGAGCGCCCGCGCGAGTGCGAACAAGACCGGGCGGGTCGCGAGCGAAACCGTCGTCGCGGCATTTCTGACGACGTTGCGGCAGGCGTCGACGACGAAGGCCCCAGAACCGAACAGGGCTTCGACCTCTTCCAGTCTGAGAATATGCTCCTCTCCGCGTGCGATGGCGCGCGCCGCCGGTTGCGTCATCAGCAGCGAGACGCTTTGCACCTCCGCCTCCAGCGCCTCGATGCCGGCCGCCTGCGCTGCGCGGACGGCCCTTGCGAGTGCTGCGCGCGCCGTCTCAGTGTGCAAACGGCGGATCGCGATGCCCGCCGCCGCAAGCTCGTAGCCGGCTCTTGACGCGGGCGAGAGCGGCGCGGGATCGATTTCGGAGAGCACGCGCCCGGCCTCTTCGATACGGCCGATCAGGAGCAGGCGGCGGGCGGCTAGACATCCGGCTTGGGCGGCGTTGATGCGGTCGCCGCGCCGTTCGAGCACGGCCCTTGCCGCGTCGAGCGTTTTGGCCGGCCAGGTGAGGTCACGCGAGACAAGCGCAATTTCGGCCTCGGCGACCACGCAGCGCGCACGCGCGACCGAATCCCTGGGGCCGAAGGTTTTGGCCGCGCGCTTGAGGAGATCCTTGGCGCGATCGAGATCGCCGAGCTGCGCCATCGCGACGCCCCGAAGGGCAAGGGCGGGCGCATCATCGCGTAGCGCAATCCTTTTCAGGGCGTGGAGCGGATCGCCCGCGGCGAGCGAGAGGGCGGCAGCCGTGATCAGCGAGTCCATCGCAATCCCGTCACACTTGTTACTCTTGCCGTCCGATCCACGGCGCTAAGTTCAGCTCAAGACCAACACGAGCGATCGGCAGCGATAGAGCGGCGTTTCAGCCAAGGCCGGGAACTCGTCCAAATCGGAGGTTGCCATGACCATGACACCATCAACCAACAACGGACGCAATGGTGCGGAGCCGTCAATCCAAACGCCGCCTGTCCTGACGGCGAAGGCCTGGGAAGCCGCGCGCGAGCAATTGCTGGTCAAGGAAAAGGCGCAGACAAAGGCCCGCGACGCACTGGCCGCCGAACGCCGGCGCATGCCGTGGATGGCCGTGGACAAGAAATACGTGTTCGATGGCCCAAGCGGAAAGGCAAGCCTGTCCGACCTGTTCGAAGGACGGCGCCAGCTGATCGTCTACCGCGCGTTCTACGAGCCCGGTGTCTATGGCTGGCCGGAGCACGCCTGCCGGGGCTGCTCGATGGTGGTCGACCAGATGGCGCATGTCGCCCATTTGAATGCCCGCGACACGACGCTGGTCGTCGTTTCACGCGCTCCGCAGGCCGACATCGCGCGGCTGAAGGCGCGGATGGGCTGGGACGTGCCGTGGTTCACCGTCACCGACAGCTTCGACAAGGATTTCGGCGTGGACGAATGGCACGGGACCAACGTCTTCTTCCGCGACGGCGACCGCATCTTCCGCACCTATTTCCTCAACAATCGCGGCGACGAGCAGATGGGCGGCACCTGGAACTATCTCGACATAACGCCGCTCGGCCGCCAGGAGGTGTGGGAGGATTCTCCGGAGGGCTATCCGCAGACGCCGACCTACAAATGGTGGAACTGGCACGACAGCTACCAGCCCGAGGCAGCGCCGGACAAGAAGTGGGTCGAGGTTTCGGACGTAGGCGAGGCGGCGATGCGCAACCAGAGTGCGCGGCCATGAGCCATGCCTGTTGCGGCGGACCCGACGAGGAGGCGGCCCGCGGGACCGCCGCCGCGCCGAGCGCGGCGGATATGCTGGCTCTCGCGGCGTCGCCGACTTTCGCCCTCATGGCGCTGCTGAGCGGCATTCTTGAAAGCGATCCGGCCGCGGTCATGTGCGCGGCGGCCGGCGCGTGGCCGCTCACCGGAATGACCGCCATGTACCTGCTGATGAGCGCCTTTCACGCCACGCCCTGGCTGAAATTTTTGCGCGAGCGCTGGCCGGCAGCCTTGGCCAACAAGTAGCGCAGGTTGGCCGCGCGAAAAAAAAAGCGCGGCCCGCCGCAATACCCGGTCCACCCGGAAATCCGAACTGGTGCGGAAGGTGCGCGGCCGAACCGACGCAAGTGCCGGGGACAGTTTTACCCGGTCCACTCGGAAACCCGGAAACGGCCTGGGAGATATGCGGCCGAACAGGTACAAGTGCCGGGGACAGTTTACTTTTTTCGGCCCGCGCGACTTCTGGACTGCTGCGGCCTTTCTGCCGAAAGAAGGTAAACTGTCCCCTGCGGTTACCCTTCGAGCATCGGCCACGCGCGAACGGTTTTCGGGTTTCCGAGTGGACTGGGTAAAACGTCACTCGGCTGCGGCGCAATAGGCCTCGATGCGGTAGCCGTCGGGGTCGACGACGAAGGCCGCGTAATAATTGTCGCCATAGTCGGCGCGCAGGCCGGCAGGACCGTTGTCGCGGCCGCCTGCCTTCATAGCCGCTTCGTGGAATTGAGCGACGGATTTGCGGGTCGGCGCGGCGAAGCAGAAATGCAGCCCGGATGCGGTATCCTCCGGAACCGGGCGGCTGCTCTGGCCGATCCACAGCGCGACCGAGTCCTTGCCGTAACCCAGTGAAGTTTCGCCGTCGCTGAGGCAAGAATAGCCGAGCGGCGCGAGCACCGCGTCGTAGAATTTCTTGGCGCGCGCGACGTCGCGAACGCCGATCGAAACATGGTCTATCATCGTCATCGTCTTCTCCAAGCGTTTGGACGCCCCGCAAACGGAACCGTCATGAGATGGCGGCAATCTGCGGCGGCGCGCTTTCGGAGGCTTGGGGAAAATTGCTATTCTTCCGCGATGGATACGGTGGAGGTCGAAGTCGACAGCCGGGCCGCGCACGCCGGTGCTCCGGCCGCGCGGCGGCTTGCCGTTGGGCCAGGCTGGTCGGTGCATGAATATGTCTGCGAGGCAGGCCCCGGTGACCGGCCATTCGAGGAACGGCACGATTGCGTCTCGATCGCCGCCGTGGTCGCCGGCTCGTTCAACTATGCGTCGGATCAGGGCAAGGCACTGCTGCATCCCGGCGCGGTGCTGCTCGGCAATTTTGGCGCCTGTTACGAATGCGGCCATGACCACGCCGTCGGCGACCGCTGCATCGGCGTGCAGTTCGCCCCCGACTATTTCGCCGAGATTGCCGCGACAGCCGCCGGCTCCTCGAAATTTCGTTTTCCAGCGGCGATGCTGCCGTCAGGGCGCGAGATGCTGCCCCATACGGTCATGCTGGAAGCCGGCGGCGGGAATCGCGACCGCCTGAAGACCGAGGAGGATCTGGTCGGCTTCGTGGCGGCCGTGGTGCGCGCGCTATCCGGCGCTGCTGCTATGGCGCCTCGGGTTTCGGCTCAAGATTCCCGCCGATTAAGCCGCGCATTGCGCTACATCGAAAACCATTCGGAGCAGGCGCTCGATCTCGACCAACTGGCCAGCATCGCCGCGATGAGCAAGTTCCATTTCCTGCGCACCTTCCGGCGCAGCGTCGGTGCCACGCCCTATCAATATCTGCTCGGCATCCGGCTGCGCCGCGCGGCGCTGCGCCTGCTGGCCACGCGGGATGCCGTATCGGCCATCGCCTTCGAGGCCGGGTTCGGCGACCTGTCGACCTTCAATGGCACGTTTCGCGCGCGGTTCGGCATGACCCCGATGGCGTTTCGCCGGGCGGGGTAGGGCCCGCCTTTCACAAATCCCTACGGCACGGCGCAGATGGTCGAACGGGTGAGAAAACGCTTCTCCCGGCCGTTGTCGAGCGAGAACATGCCGCCGCGACCCGGGACGACGTCGAGGATGAGGTCGGTGTGTTTCCATGCCTCATATTGCGATTCGCTAATATAAACCGGCGTATCGCCGACGGTGCCGAGCAGCACGTCGCGGTCGCCGACGATGAAATCGCCGCTGGGATAACACATGGGCGAGGAGCCGTCGCAGCAGCCGCCGGACTGGTGGAACAGCACCGGGCCGTGATCGGCGATGATCTCGGCGAGGAACATTTCGGCTTCGGGAGTTGCGGAAACCTTGTCGAGGACGAGACGGTCGGACATGGGATGGCTCCATAGTTCCCTCCGCCTTGCGGGGAGGGTGGCGAGCGAAGCGAGCCGGTGGGGTAATGTCCCCGGTCCGCCCTTGTCTTCATGAGGTCGAGCGCTACCGCGGCGACCCCACCCGGCCAGCCGCAAACGCGGCTGGCCACCCTCCCGCAAGGGGGAGGGATCGGCGGCCCATCAGAAAAACCCGAGCTTCTTCGGGCTGTAGCTGACCAGCATGTTCTTGGTCTGCTGGTAGTGGTCGAGCATCATCTTGTGGGTCTCGCGGCCGATGCCGGACTGCTTGTAGCCGCCGAACGCCGCGTGCGCGGGATAGGCGTGGTAGCAGTTCGTCCAGACGCGGCCGGCCTGGATGGCGCGGCCGAAGCGATAGGCGCGCGTGCCATCTCGGGTCCAGACGCCGGCGCCGAGGCCGTAGAGCGTGTCGTTGGCGACCGACAGGGCCTCGTCGTCGTCCTTGAAGGTCGCCACCGAAACGACCGGTCCAAAGATCTCCTCCTGGAAGATGCGCATCTTGTTGGTGCCCTTGAACACGGTCGGCTGGACGTAATAGCCGCCGGCGAGGTCGCCCGGCAGGTGGTTGCGCTCGCCGCCCGTCAGCACCTCGGCACCTTCTTGTCTGCCGATGTCGAGATAGGACAGGATCTTTTCGAGCTGCTCCGACGAGGCCTGCGCGCCGATCATGGTGGCCGGATCGAGCGGGTCGCCCTGGACGATGGCCTCGACGCGCTTCACCGCCTTCTCCATGAACTTGTCGTAGATCTTCTCGTGAACCAACGCACGGCTGGGGCAGGTGCAGACCTCGCCCTGGTTGAGGGCGAACATGACAAAACCCTCGATCGCCTTGTCCAGGAAATCGTCGTCCTCGGCCGCGACGTCCTGGAAGAAGATGTTGGGGCTCTTGCCGCCGAGTTCGAGCGTCACCGGGATGAGGTTCTGCGCGGCATATTGCATGATGAGCCGGCCGGTCGTCGTCTCGCCGGTGAAGGCGATCTTGGCGATGCGCGGGTTCGACGCCAGCGGCTTGCCGGCCTCCAGGCCAAAACCGTTGACGACGTTGAGCACGCCTGGCGGCAGGATGTCGGCGATCAGGTCGATCAGCACGTGGATCGAAGCGGGTGTCTGCTCTGCGGGTTTCAGGACGACGCAGTTGCCGGCGGCGAGCGCGGGCGCAAGCTTCCACACGGCCATGAGGATCGGGAAATTCCAAGGAATGATCTGGCCGACCACGCCCAGCGGCTCATGGAAATGATAGGCGACGGTGTCGTGGTCGATCTCGGAAATCGCGCCTTCCTGGGCACGGACCACGCCGGCGAAATAACGGAAATGGTCGATGGCGAGCGGGATGTCGGCGGCGGTCGATTCGCGGATCGGCTTGCCGTTGTCCCAGGTCTCGGCCAGCGCCAGCGTGGCGAGGTTCTGCTCCATCTTGTCGGCGATGCGGTTGAGCAGCAGCGCGCGCTCGGCCGGGCTGGTCTTGCCCCACTTTTCCTTCGCGGCATGCGCGGCGTCGAGAGCGGCCTCGACGTCGGCGGCCTCGGAGCGGGCGATCTCGCACAGAACCCGGCCGTTGACCGGGGAGGTGTTCTCAAAAGTCTTTCCCGACTTGGCGGGCACATATTTGCCGCCAATGAAGTTGCCGTATGTCTTGGCGAACGGGACTTTCGCGGCGCGTGAAAATTCAACCTTGTTCATTCCGATCCTCCCGGATGACATACGCCGCACCATGCGGCGCGTCCGATGGGATCGATGACGCGGCTCGGGGAAATTGTCAGCCGGGGCGCGCGAGGTCGCTGGCCGGAAGTGTCGCAGATGTGAGACAGGCGGGGGCGGCAGGCGCCGCCGGGAAGTTCCGGAGGGTCACTTGTTGAGCACGAGCTTGCCCAATTTGGTGATCTTCAGGCTGTAGACGGAATCACCGTGAAAGATGGCGATCTCGTGCTCGCCGGCCTGAAAGATGTCGGTGCTGGAAACCATGCGGACGTCGTCGCGGGCAAGAGGCAAGGCCTCGCGGTCCGAGGATTGCAAAGAGCGCGGCGAACCGAACCCGTCAATGCGCATCGCTGTGCCCTCGCAAGAGGCGGGGAGGAGCATCCGGGGGCGATCCCTCCCGCGTCCGGTTGGTTTCAAGCCTTCCGAGCTTTCGGTAAAGCGTGGCGCGGCTGATGCCGAGCAGGCGGGCGGCGGCGGCGGTGTTGCCGTCGGTGCGCGCCAGCGCCCGCTGCAGCACGGCGCGTTCCGCGTCGCGCAATTCGCCGCCGTGCACCGCCTGCTGCCCGAGCAGATCGGCTGCGGGAAGGGGGCGGGCGAGGCTGTCGGCGGTGAGTCCCAGGGCCAGCCGCGCCGCCCTCGTCGCGCCGATGACGATGTCGTCGCCGTCGACCGCAAGCAGGGCGCCCGAGCTCTTGTCCCGTGTCGGCGCCAGCAGGATGCGCGCATCGGAAAATGCCATGCGAAAATGATCGGCCTCGATGCGGCGCGCGGCGTCCGACACGGCCATCGAGATCAGGTTGACAAACCCTTCGGTCAGGTCGGCGCGGCAGGAGGACACGTCGAGGGCTGCGGCCAGATTGCCTTCATGGTCGAAGATCGGCGCGGTGGTGCAGGACAGCAGGGTGTTGCGGTCATAAAAATGCTGGTCGGCGTGGATCGTCAGGGTCCGCTGCTCCACCAGGCAGGTGCCGATGCCGTTGGTGCCTTCCGCCTGTTCGCTCCAGACGGTGCCGGTCCACAGGCCCCAGTCGCGAAACGTGCTGTCGTCGGAGACCGCGCCGCGCCGGTCGAGGGGGATGCCGTCGCGGTCGGCCAGAAGCACGCAGCAGCCGACGCCGCCGACCGCCTGATACAGCCGGTCGAGGCTGGCCTGCGCGACGCGCAGAAGCGGCTCTATCCGCCGCTTGGCCTCGTTCAATTCGCCCTGCGTCAACCGGGTCGGCCCCTTGCGTTCGCCGGGGTCGAGATGGTGCAGCGTGGCGGAACGGCGCCAGGATGCGACAAGCGCCGACTTGGCGGCGGCATCGGACGCGATTGCCGCGTGGACGCGCTCGGTGTGGAAACGCTGCGCTGCTTGACTATTGGTCTGCATGGCCAAAGCTCTCCTCCCCGGATGCTCCTGTGCCTTACCATGGCCGGGAATGGTACGAACTGCATTTCGGGCCGCGACGGCCGGCCGGTCCGTCGTCCATTGGTCTACACCGACACGAAGACAGGGCCTTCGTCATCCGAAATCGCTATATTTAGCGGAATACAGCGAAAGTCCAGAAAAATGAATGGCGGGGATCGTGACCTTGCAAATTGGTCAGATCGGGAAGCCGAGTTTGGCGACGTTGAGGCCGGATGACGCTGGCAGGCGGAGGCGTGCGCTCTGATGCGCGGCCGGTGGCGGATAGACGATCAAGAACCCGGCCGGGCCAATCGGCCCAGTCTCGCCGTCAAAGGTTATCGTCCCAGCAAATTCTTCGCCACCGTCTGCAGATGCGCCAGCATGGCGGCGCGGGCGCCTTCGGGGTCGCGGCGCAGCAGGCGGTCGAGGATGGCCTCATGCTCGACGCAATAGGTCTGGCGGCGTTCCTCGGAAAAGGAACGTTTTTTCATCTCGAACCAGGGCGACTGGTTGCGCAGGATGCGCATGAGGTTGTGCAGTTCCTTCAAAAATTCGTTGCGCGAGCAGGCGAAGATGCGGTGGTGGAATTCGGCGTCCCAATGCTCGAATTCGGGCATGTCGGTCGCCTCGCAGGCGGTCTGGTAGGCGTCGCGCACGGCGTTGAGTTCGCCGGCGCTGGCGTTGGTGGCGGCGAAGCCTGCGGCGGCGGGCTCCAGCAGGAGGCGGATTTCCATCATGTCGGCCGGGCTGGTGCCTTCCATGCGGGTGAAGGCGGCGGCCATGGAGTTGGGGTCGGCCGCTGCGACGAAAGTGCCGCGCCCGACCTGGCGGACCAGCGTACCGTCCTCCTCCAACAGGCCGACGGCGCGCCGCACCGTATTGCGCGCCACGCCGAATTCGCCGGCAAGGTCGCGCTCCGGCGGGATGCGGTCCTCCCACTCCCCCGACGAAATACGCTTCCTGAGCGCTGTGGCGATGTCTCCGGCGACCAGTTTTGGCATGCAAGCGATTCCTGTAGTGAACCGATATTGAACCAATCTATTGATGGTCTCACGCCTCGTCCAGCGGAAATCCGCAGTTTCGACGGGATAGACACCAAAAATCAGACTGATAGGGAACAATCACCCTTGCGATAGGAACCAATCGGCGCTAGCGTAACCGAAATGGGCTTGAATTGGCTCAAAAAAGGTTCAGGGAGAGAAGCATGAGGGTGGCGACATTCTCGATCGGCGGCGAGCGCCGGGTCGGTCTCGTGGATACTGACAACGAGACGATCGCGCCCTTCGACCTGCCTGTCGAGCGCGCCGAAAACGGCATCGTTGCGCTGATCGACCGCAACGGAGCCGGTGTGCCGCGTACGCTATCGCCGATCCCGCTCAACCAGGTCGAGCTGGAGGCGCCGATCCCGCAGCCGCGCCGCAACATCTTCTGCGTCGGCAAGAATTATTACGAGCACGCGCATGAGTTCGCGAAAAGCGGCTTCGATTCCAGCGCGGCGGCCGGAGCGATCCCGAAAAACCCGATTATTTTTTCAAAAGTGCCGGAATCGGTCATCGCCAACCGCGCCAATGTTGTGATCGACAGCAAGGTCTCGACCGCGATCGACTACGAGGCGGAGCTCGCGGTGATCATCGGCAAGGCAGGGCGCGGCATCTCGAAGGAGAACGCCTTCGACCACGTCTGGGGCTACACCATCGTCAACGACGTGACGGCGCGCGACCTGCAAGGGAAATACAGCCAGTGGCTGATCGGCAAGTCGCAGGACACGTTCTGCCCGATGGGGCCCTGGGCGGTGACCAAGGACGAGATCGACCTGGAGCACACAGGCATTCGCTGCTTCGTCAACGGCGAACTCAGGCAGGATTCAAAGATCCCGCTGCTGATCTTCGATATTCCGACGATCATCGCCACGCTGTCGGAGGGCATCACGCTGAAGCCTGGCGACATCATCGCCACCGGCACGCCGGCCGGCGTCGGCATCGGTTTTGATCCGCCGAAATATCTGAAGGCCGGCGACTTCGTGCGCGTCGAGATCGACGGCATCGGCGCGCTGGAGAACCCGATCACGGAGCGCGTGTTATGACGACCGTCAGCGTCGGGCAGGCCGTCGCGGAGGTTTCCGGCGAGGGTTTTCCGGTCGTGATGATCCACGGCTTGGGCGGCACGTCGAATATGTTCTTCCCGCAGATGCAGGCGCTGAGCGGGTTTCGGGTCGTGCGCGTCGATCTTCCCGGATCGGGCCGCTCGCCGCGTCCCGTCGATGTGCTGTCGATCGAGGGCATGGCGCGGGCTGTGCTCAAAGTGATGGAGGTAACCGGCGTTGAGAAGGCCCATGTGGTCGGCCATTCGATGGGCACCATCGTGGCGCAGCAAATCGCGGCCGAGCGGCCGGAGACGGTCGCATCGCTGGTGCTGTTCGGCGCGCTGGCGGAACCCGCCGAAGCGACCCGGCAAGGATTGCAGGCGCGGGCAAAGCTGGCGCGTTCGGGCGGCATGTCGGATATCGCCGACCAGATCGTGGCCAACGCCATCTCGGCGCACACGCGCGAGCATTTTCCGGCGGCGGCCGCCTTCGTGCGGGAATCGATCACGCGGCAGGATTTCGAATCCTACGCCCGCGCCTGTGAGGCATTGGCCAGGGCGCAGGCCGTCGATGCCAGGCGGATCAACGCCCCGGCATTGCTGATCACCGGCGATGCCGACACTGTGAACCCGCCGAGCGTCGCGCAGGTGCTTGCCGACAGGATCAAGGGAGCCGTATTCTCGTCGCTCGACCGCTGCGGCCACTGGGCCACGGTCGAGGCTCCGGGGGAGAGCAGCCGGCGGCTTGCCGATTTTCTGATGCGCGTCCACCGATGAAGGACGCGCAACGCTGACAGCATCGGCCATTGGGAGGTAGAGATGGCAGACGACTGGAACAATGGCTGGAGCGGAAACGGTTCCGGCAACATCGTTTTCACCAATGTGCGCGTGCTCGATTCGACGGGCGAATATCCCTATACCGGCGAGGTGCTGGTGCAGGGCAACCGCATCAAGCAGATCACGCGCGGCTCATCGCGCTTCGGCGGTTCATCGACTGGCTACAGCGGGTCCGGTGGCACGACGACGATCGACGGCATGGGCGCCACGCTGATGCCCGGCATGATCGACGCGCATCTGCACCTCTCCTGGAACAATGCGCCCGGCATCGACCCGATCCAGATGATGGAACTGGAAGAGCACATGCTGGTCACCATGGAGATGGCCAAGCTGGTGCTTGATGCCGGCTTCACAGCCGGGCGGGGCGCGGCCGCGGCAAAGCCGCGTCTCGACGTGGTGGCGAAAAAATTCATCAACCAGGGGCGGTTTCCGGGGCCGCGCTATCTGGCGGCTGGACCCGAGATCACCACGGTGGGCGGGCTTGGCGATGCGGCGCCGTCGCATATCCCGCATGAGGGGCTGAACCTCGGCCTCGTCGTGTCGGGGCCGGAAGAGATCCGCCGCACAGTGCGCCAGCTCATCAAATACGGCGTCGATTCGATAAAACTCAATCTATCCGGCGAGTCGCTGACCGGCATGGGCGCGGAAGAAACGCCGATGTCCGAGGAGGAGGTGGCGATGGCCGCTTCCGAGGCGCGCTGCCGCAACAAGGTGCTGTCCGCGCATGCCCGCTCGTCGGGCTCGGTCAAGCAGTGCGTGCGCCACGGCATCCAGAACATCTATCACGCCTCCTTCGCCGACGAGGAAGCGCTCGACATGCTGGAAGCGGTCAAGGACAAGCATTTCGTCGCGCCGGGCATCGCCTGGCTGATCAACACGGCGCGCTACGCCGAGCCGTGGGGCATCAAGCCCGGCTCGCCGGTGACGATCGAATATGAGCGCGAGCTCGAAATGTGCATCGACACCATGAAGAAGATGCACCGGCGCGGCATCCGCATCTGCATCGGCGGCGACTACGGTTTCGCCTGGACCCCGCAGGGCACCAACGCCAAGGACATCCAGACCTTCGTCGAGATGCTCGGCTTCTCGCCGATGGAGGCAATTCTCGCCGCCACCAAATATGGCGGGCAGATCATGAACATGGGCGACGAACTCGGCATGATCAAGGAAGGTTATCTCGCCGACCTGCTGCTGGTCGACGGCGACCCGATCTCCGACGTGCGCATCCTGCAGGACAAGAACCGCATTCTGGCGATCATGAAGGACGGCAAATTCCACAAGGCACCGCGCATGAACGAGGCGCGGCGCAGGCTGACGGCGTAGGGGCGGTCGCCGTCGATGTTTGCATCTCTTCGCACCCCCCTCTGTCCTGCCGGACATCTCCCCCTCAAGGGGGGAGATTGGCCGGCCGCTTGGATTTCGCGAATCTCCAGCGGTGCGGAAGAGGCGGCAAGGGCGAAGCTGCCAATCTCCCCCCTTGAGGGGGAGATGTCCGGCAGGACAGAGGGGGGTGCGACAGAGCGCGGCGTTGCCAAGCAGCACCCCGCAAGGCGTCCCGCATGAGCCTGCTCGAACAGCCCCGCACCTCGGTGGAATCCACCGGCTTCACGCGCAAACAGGTGTGGGGGCTGTTCTGGCTTCTGCTGGCGGCCGTCGTCGCCTGGCTGATCTTCGCCGTCTGGCCAGCCTGGCTGAACGCGGTGCTGATCTCGAAAAAGGCCTTCGTCAGCGCCGTCATGAACGGGTTGACGCTGGCCGGCCTCTATTTCCTCGTCGCCAGCGGCTTCACGCTGGTGTTTGGGCTGATGCGCAACGTCAACCTCGCGCATGGCTCGCTCTACCTGCTCGGCGCCTATATCGGCTACGAGGTCGGCGCGCGCACCGGCTACTGGCTGCTCGGGGTCGCCGCCGGTTTTGTCGTGCTGGCTGTCGTCGGCGTGCTGATGCAGGTGCTGGTGTTCCGCAGGCTGGAGGGCGACGATCTCCGGCAAACGCTGGTGACCATCGGCATTTCCATCGTGGCTGCCGACCTGATGCTCGCCGTATGGGGCGGGCAGACCTATCAGCTTGCGACGCCGGAATGGCTGGACGGCGCGGTGACGCTGCCGGTGATTACCGCCGTGCGCTCCAACGGCGCGTCGGTCTTCCTCACCTATCCGTTCTACCGGCTGGTGGTGTTGGCGGCGGCGGTCGTTATCGGCGTCGGCCTGTGGCTGATGCTCAACCGCACGCGCGTCGGCATGATGATCCGCGCGGGTGTCGACGACCGCGCCATGCTGTCGGCGTCGGGTGTCAACGTGCATGCCGTGTTCGCCATCGTCTTCGCAGTCGGCGCAGGGCTGGCGGGTTTCGCCGGCGTGGTCGGCGGCTCGGCGCTGTCGGTCGCGCCCGGCGAGGACGTGCGCTACCTGCTGGCCTCGCTTGTGGTGGTCATCGTCGGCGGCATGGGCTCGATCACCGGAGCGGCGATCGGCGCGCTGCTGATCGGGCTCGCCGAGCAGATCGGTCTCGTCTACTTCCCGACCTACGGCGTGGTGCTGACCTTCGTCATCATGGTGGTGACGCTGGCGATCCGGCCGCAGGGCATCATGGGGAAGGCGCGATGAGCCTCGTGGCAACCACCCCTGCCACGGAGCGCCCGGCTTTCCTCGGCAAGATCGGCGCCGGCCACATCCTGCTCGCGGCGGCGCTGATCTTCTATCCGGCGGTCGCCAACGACTTTTTCCTCACCCAGATCGGCGGCTATTCGCTGATCTTCGGCATGATCGGCCTGTCGCTGATGGTGCTGGCCGGCTATGGCGGCATGGTCAGCCTGGCGCAGATCACGGTGGCCGGCATCGCCGGCTACGCGGTGGCCATCTTCGGGCTGAACAATTCGGGCGTGCACGGCTTCGGCTGGCCGTGGTGGATCGTGGCGCCCTTCGCCATGCTGTTGGCTGCCATCGTCTCGGCGCTGATCGGCTGGGTCGCGGTGCGCACCGAGGGCATCTATACGATCATGATCACGCTGGCGATTGCCACGGCGGCGTTCTATTTCGCGCAACAGAACTATACGATCTTCAACGGTTTTCCCGGCTTCAACGGGCTGCGTGCCCCGGAATTCTGGGGCGTCAACTGGCGCGACCCGGTGCCGTTCTATTATCTCTGCCTTGGCTGCGCGGCGCTCGCCTACGCTGCCGTACTCTATTGCTCGCGCTCGACCTTCGGGCTGACGCTGCAGGCGATCCGCGACAACCCGCGGCGCATGCGCGCCATCGGTTACCACGTCACCGCGCACAAGGTGTTCGCCTGGTTCCTGTCGGGCCTGATCGCCGGGCTCGCCGGCGTGCTGCTGATCTGGTTCAACGGACGGGTGTCGCCGGGCACCATCAACGTGGCGGCGGCGATCAACGTGCTGGTGATCGCGGTGATCGGCGGACTGAAGCATCCGATCGGGCCGTTCCTCGGCGCTGTCGTGGTCGTGCTGATGCAGACCTTCGCCATCGACATCGTCGGGGCCGAGCGCTTCAACACACTGATCGGACTGGTTTTCCTGATGATCGTCTTCGTATCGCCGGACGGCATTCTCGGGCTGTGGGAACGGCTGAAGCCGCACCTCGCCCAGGATTCCTTGCGCCCGGGGCCTTAGGCACCGGACAGGGGTTTGGTTTCAACATGGGAGGAAAATGATGAGACTTCACAGACGCAGCCTTCTCGCCCTTGCGCTGGCCACGGGCCTGACCGCCCCGTCGCTGGCGCTAGCCCAGGACGACACGATCAAGATCGGCCTGCTGGCCACCTTCGAGGGACCGTTCACGGTGCTGGGCGAGGACGGCGAGCGCGGCGCCATGGTTGCCGTTGAAGAGGCCGGCGGCACCGCAGGCGGCAAGAAGATCGAGATCGTCAAGGGCTCGTCCGATGCCTCGCCCGACAGCGCGGTGCGCGCGGCGCGAAAGCTGGTCGAGCAGGACGGTGTGAAGGTGCTGGTCGGGCCATTGTCCGGTGACGAGGGCATCGCGGTCAAGGACTATGCCAAGACCAAGCCGGACGTGACCTTCATCAACGGCACCTCGGCCGCGCAGGACACCACCTTCCGCGACCCGGCGGAGAATTTCTTCCGCTTCTCCACAGACGGCGCGCAGTGGATGGCGGGGCTGGGCACCTATGCCTTCAACGACAAGGGCTACAAGAACGTCGCTGTCGTGGCGGAGGACTATTCCTTCCCCTACACGCAGGTGTTCGGTTTCATGGCCGAGTTCTGCAAGGCCGGCGGCAAGGTGCCGTCGAAATCCTGGGTGCCGATCGGCAACAAGGATTTTTCGTCGGTGATCGCAGCACTTCCGGATGACGTCGACGCCATCTATGTGGCGCTGGGCGGCGCCGACGCGGTCAACTTCCTGTCGCAGTACCAGCAGGCCGGCGGCTCGGCGCCGCTGGTGGGCGGGTCGATCACGGTCGACCAGACGGTGCTGACCTCGCAAGGCAAGACTCGCGACGTGCTGATCGGCACGCCGTCGGCAGGTCCCACCGCCGACACCAACGATGCGCCCGCCTGGAAGGCGTTCGTCGAAGCTTACAAGAAGCAGCCTAACGCCTTCCCGTCGCCGTCGCTGTTCGCGCATGGCTACTACGTCAACATGAAGGCGGCGATCCTCGGCCTCAACGAGGTCAAGGGCGACGTTTCGGACGGCGGCGCCAACTTGCGTGCGGCATTGTCGAAGCTTTCCTTCGACACGCCGACCGGAAAAGTGTCGCTCGACAAGAACCGCAATGCCATCGCCGACATCTATCTCACGGAAGTGGTGGAAGGGCCGGACGGCAATCTGCTCAACAAGCTGGTCAAGGTGGTGCCGCAGGTGAACCAGACGCTGGGCATCGACGAGGCCGAGTTCAAAGCGCTGGGCGCGGTGAGCCGCGACAATCCGAGCTGCCCGTGATCCGATAGCTCAAATAACGATCGTGGCGCTCTACGACACCCCCCTCTGTCCTGCCGGACATCTCCCCCTCAAGGGGGGAGATTGGCAGCTTCATTGGCCTCGCCCATTCTGCAAAGCAGGAGATTGGCGAAAGCAAAACGGCCAGCCAATCTCCCCCCATGAGGGGGAGATGTCCGGCAGGACAGAGGGGGGTGTCGTAGAGCGCCACGATCCATGCATGGGCAAAGCCCATGTCTGACACCGTCGCGGCACGATTGCAGGGGACCGGCGCGCACGCGCTGGAGCTCGATGGCGTCGCGCGTCATTTCGGGGCGCTGGTGGCGCTGACCGGCATATCGATGAAGATCGCCGCCGGCGAGCGGCGCGCCGTGCTCGGCTCCAACGGTGCCGGCAAGACGACTTTGTTCAACGCCATAACCGGCGATTTCCTGCCGACGGCGGGGCGCATAAAATTCTTCGGCGAGGATGTTACCGACCTGCCGCCGCATGAGCGCATCCGCCGGGGCCTGCGCCGCACCTACCAGATCTCGCAGCTTTTCAAGGGCCTGAGCGTGCTGGATTCGATCTTCCTCGCCTGCCGTGGCGTGTCGCGCCGGCGCTTCTCGCTGCTCAGGCCGGCCTCGACCGACGTCAACATGGCGCAGGCGGAATCGATCCTCAACGCGGTGCATCTGGAAGGGGACCGCGATACGCTGGTAGCGACGCTGTCGCACGGTCAGCAGCGGCAGCTCGAGATCGCGCTGGCGCTGGCCGGCGCGCCGCGCTTCATCCTGTTCGATGAGCCGGCGGCCGGCTTGTCGCCGACCGAGCGGCGCGACCTCGTCGCCATTTTGAACGCGCTGCCGAAACATATCGGCTATATCATCATCGAGCACGATCTCGACGTGGCGTTGCGCGTCTCCGAATATGTGTCGATGATGCACAATGGCCGCCTGTTCAAGGAAGGCACGCCGCGCGAGATCGAGGCCGATCCGCAGGTCCAGGAGATCTATCTCGGAGGCCGCCACCATGGCTGAGCGTCCGGGTTCTGCCGCGCGCGCGGCGCTGAAGATCGACGATCTGCAGGTCTATTATGGCGAGAGCCACGCCTTGCAGGGCGTGTCGCTGACGCTGGAGAGCGGCGTGCTATCGGTGGTCGGCCGCAACGGCATGGGCAAGACGACGCTGTGCAACACGATTACCGGCCTGAAGCGGGCGCGCTCCGGCTCGATCCGCGTCAACGGCCGCGAGGTTTCGTCGCTGGAGCCGCACGAGATCCATCGGCTGGGCGTCGGCTACGTCCCGCAGGGCCGGCGCGTCTGGCCGAGTCTCACGGTGGATGAGCATCTGAGACTCGCCGCTGGCAATCGTCGCGACGCGAGCTGGACCGTCGAGCGCGTCTACCAGACTTTTCCGCGCCTGGCGGAACGCAGGAGCAATGGCGGCTCGCAGCTTTCCGGTGGCGAGCAGCAGATGCTGGCCATCTCGCGCGCGCTGCTGTCCGACCCGAAGCTCCTGGTGATGGACGAGCCGACCGAGGGACTTGCCCCCGTCATCGTCGACCAGGTCGAGAAAATGCTGGTGCAACTCGGCAGGGAAGGCGAGATGGCGATCCTCGTCATCGAGCAGAATATCGGCGTGGCGACGGCCGTCTCCGACCAGGTTGCGATCATGGTCAATGGCCGCGTCAACCGTGTGATGGACGCCAAGGCGCTGGCCGGCGATCGCGAATTGCAGCAGCGGCTGCTGGGTGTCGGTCGGCATTCGGAAGAGGAGCCGGTGACGCCGGCGGCCGCCGCGCAGGCGGCCTCGCAACTCGCCGAGGTCTACAGGATCGAGCGGACCGGTGGCGAAGCGGCGGCGCCGGTTCAGGGCGCTAACGGCGTCTATCGGCCGGTCACCGACCTGCCGAACCGCTGGAACGTGCCGGTGACAGTGATGCGCCAGGCGGCGGTGGAAAAGACGCAGCCCGCCGGCGATCTCGGAAAAATCTTCGCCATTCCATTTGCCGAACGGATCGGGCGGACCGTTCTGGTGGCCGGCACTTTCGACACCAAAGGCCGCGAACTGCGCTTCATCGCCGACCGGCTGAAGGCCCTGAAGATACCCGTCAAGACAGTCGATCTTTCGACCTCGGGAAAACCCGCGAGCGCCGACGTGCCGGCAAGCCAGGTAGCGGCGATGCATCGCGGCGGACCTTCGGCGGTCATGTCGGGCGACCGCGGCGGCTCGGTGACTGAAATGGCCGAGGCATTCGCCCGCTGGATCGCGCAGGAGCCGAAGATCGGCGGCATCATCTCGGCCGGCGGCTCGGGCGGCACGACGCTGGCGACGGCTGGCATGCGCGTGCTGCCGGTCGGCGTGCCCAAAATCATGGTCTCGACGGTCGCCGCCGGCGATGTCGGCAAATATGTCGGCGGCGCCGACATCATGATGTTCCACTCGGTCGCCGACGTGCAGGGGCTGAACTCGATAACCGAGGCAGTGCTGTCCAACGCGGCGCACGCCATGGCCGGCATGGTGGCGCAGTTGCCGTCCGGCGAACAATGGGAGGTCAAGCGCAAGCTAGCGCGTCCTGCGGTGGGCATCACCATGTTCGGGGTGACCACGCCGGCGGTGCAGGCGGTGACGAAAAGGCTTGAGGCCGACTATGACTGCCTAGTGTTCCACGCCACCGGCATCGGCGGAAGGGCGATGGAGAACCTTGGCGATTCGCGCCTGCTGTCGGGCTTTCTCGACCTGACGACCACGGAAGTGGCCGACATGATCGTCGGCGGCGTGTTCCCGGCGACCGAGGACCGGCTGGGCGCGGCGATCCGCACCGGCCTGCCCTATGTCGGCTCGGTCGGCGCGCTCGACATGGTGAATTTCGGGCCGCGCGACAGCGTGCCAGAGCGCTTTCGTAGTCGCAAATTCGTCATCCACAATCCCAACGTGACGCTGATGCGCACCACGCGAGACGAGAACCGGGCGTTCGGCGAATGGATCGGCGAGCGGCTGAACCGCATGAACGGGCCGGTGCGGTTTCTCCTGCCTGAGGGCGGCGTGTCGATGCTCGACGCGCCGGGCCAGCCGTTTCATGACCCCGAGGCGGACAACACGTTGTTCGAGGCGATCGAACGTACGGTGCGGGTATCGCCGATGCGGCAGGTGATGCGGGTGAAGGCCAACATCAACGATGCGGCCTTCGTCGACGCGGCGGTCACATCGTTCCAAGGCATCATGCCCAAGATGCAGAGGAGGGCGTGATGCGAGTTCTGAAGCACCTCCCTCTGGCCTGCCGGCCATCTCCCCCTCAAGGGGGGAGATTAGCGGCGCCGCCGAAGCAGCCAATCTCCCCCCTTGAGGGGGAGATGGCCGGCAGGCCAGAGGGGGGCGTCTTAGCGCATATGCCGCTGGGAGCATTCAGTGCCTCTCCCAAATTCCTGAATTTTCTCCGGCCTCGCGCCGACCGCTTCTCGTTTCGGAGGATGAACTGATGGACGCGCAGACGTTCGGCACTTTTCTCTTGTGGCTGATCATCGCCGCGATTGTCGTTGTCATCGCCGTTTACATCCTGCGCTGGCTATACCGGCGCTCGACCAAGGAGACGGCGTTCGTGCGCACCGGTTTCCTCGGCGAGAAGGTGGTGGTGAACGGCGGCGCCTTCGTCATCCCGGTCCTGCACGAGATAACGCCGGTCAACATGAACGTGCTACGCATCGAGGTGCGGCGCGAGGACGGGATGGCGCTGATCACAAGGAACCGTATGCGCGTCGACCTCATCGCCGAGTTCTTCGTCCGGGTGGGAGCGAGCCGCGAACTCGTGGCGACCGCGGCGCAGACGCTGGGGCGCCGCACCCTGCAGGAGGACGGGCTGCGCGAACTGCTCGAGGGAAAATTCGCCGGCGCGATGCGCACTGTTGCAGCGCAGATGACGCTGGAAGAGATGCACGAGCAGCGCGGCGACTATGCGCAGAAGGTGCGGGCTCTCGCTGCGGAATCGCTGGCCGCCAACGGGCTGGAACTGGAGAGCGTGGCCATTGTTGATCTGGATCAGACCAGCCTGGAGTTCTTCGACCCCTCCAACGCCTTCGACGCCGAAGGCCTGACGCAACTCACCGAATCCATCGAAACGCGGCGGCGCATGCGCAACGAGATCGAGCAGCGCACGCTGGTCGACATCCGCAACCAGAACCTCGACACCCAGCGCAAGGTGCTGGAGATCGACCGCGAGAGCGAATATGCGCGGCTTGAACAGGAGCGCGAGGTGGAGATACGCCGCGCCGCGCAGCGCTCGGAGCTTGCCCGCGAGCGGGCGGTGCGCGACCAGGAGGCAGAGCAGGCACAACTGACGGCGCGCGAGGCAGTTGAGAAATCGCGGCTTGCGCAGGAGCGCGCCATTACCGAGGAGCGTATCCGCAGCGAGGAGGACACGCAGCGGCGCGAAATTGCAAGGCGGCGGGCGCTCGACGAGGCCGAGCTGAAGACCCGGGAGATGACACAGCGCGAGCAGATCGCGCTGGAACTGTCGCTGGAGACGGCGCGGATCGAGCGCGAGCGGGCGCAGAGCGCGCTTGAGATCGAGCGAAAAAAGGCGCTGGAAATCGTCGAGCTGGAGCGGCAGATCGCGCTTGCCGCCAAGGCGCTCGAAGTGACCAAGGCGGAAGCCGAGAAGCGGCGCGCCGAGATCGTCGCCAACCAGTCGACCGAGGCGGAGCGGATCGCACAGGACCGGGCGCTGGACGAGGTGCGGATCGCCCGCGAGCGGCATCTGGAGGCCTTGCAGATCGCCAAGCGGCAGGCCTTCGAGGAGGCCGAGATCGCCTCGGCGGAAGAGGTCGAGCGCGCCCGCATCACCACCGAGCGCGGCATCGAAGAAGCGAAGCTGGTCAGCCAGCGTGAGCTGAGGCAGCTCGCCATTGCCCGCGACCAGAATGTCGAGATCGCCGAAATCCAGAAGGCGATCGACATCGCCAAGAAGACGCAGGAGCGCTCGTCGGCCATCGCGGCCTCCGAGGCGGTGCGCGCCAAGGCAATCCAGGCGGAAGAGCAGGCGCTGACGGCACGCGAGCGCGAGATCGCCGAGCGACGCAAGCTGACCGACCTGATCGGCGCCAGCCGCGAGGCGGAGCGCGAGGCGCTGCGCATCACCGCGGCGGCGGAGGCCGAGATGCGGGCGGCGAAAAGCCTTGCCGAGGCGCAGAAGATCGCCGCCGAAGCAACCGCCGAAGCCGAGAAGATTGCGGCCCTCGCGGCGGCACAACGCTACGAGGTCGACGCGGCCGGTCACCGGCAGCTCAACGAGGCGGAGAACATGCTGTCCGAGCCGGCGCGCGCCAGCCGCACGCGCGGAAAAATCATCGACAAGCTCGAAGGCATCATCCGCGAGAGCGTCAAGCCGATGGAGAAGATCGACGGCATCAAGATTCTGCATGTCGATGGCGTCGCCGGCGGTGCGGGCGGTGGGCAGGGGCGCAACGTCACCGACGAAGTGATCGATTCCGCTCTGCGCTACCGCGTGCAGGCGCCAATGATCGACAATCTGATGAAGGAGATCGGCATCGAGGGCGGCTCGCTGGGGCGCATGACGGACGTGCTGCGGGATGCAAAGGACATTTCCAGCCTGACGCGCGACAAGAAGGGCAACGGCAAGCCGAAGACGGCGAAGGACGACGATGACGACCGGGATCATTGAGGGTTGGGTGGCCGGTCGATGAAGGTCGCATTCCTTCCTACCCCCCTCTGTCCTGCCGGACATCTCCCCCTCAAGGGGGGAGATTGGCCGTCATCTCCGCTTTCGCCAACCTCCGGCCTTTCAGGACGAGCGGCAAAATCGAAGCTGCCAATCTCCCCCCATGAGGGGGAGATGTCCGGCAGGACAGAGCGGGGTGCGAAGGGTTGCAGACCTCCGCTGGCTTCTCGAATGCGAAAGTTCGCCTGATGCCCAAAGTCTACATCTCCACCGTCATGACAGCACCCGCCGCCGAGGTCTGGCGCATCGTGCGCGACTTCAACGGCCTGCCGTCGTGGACGCCGTTCGTTGTCGAGAGCCGCATCGAGCAGGGGGCGAAGGCCGACCAGATCGGCTGCATCCGGAATTTCACGCTGAAGGACGGCGGACGCATCCGCGAAAGGCTGCTGGCGCTGTCCGACTACGACCTCAGCTACACCTATTCGATCCTCGAAAGCCCGATGGGCGTGTCGGACTATATCGCGACGCTGGCGCTGACGCCTGTCACCGACGGCAATGCAACCTTTGCCTCATGGCAGGCGGAGTTCGATTGCCCGCCGGAGCGCGAGGCGGCGCTGATCCAGCAGATCGGGCAGGGGGTTTTCCAGACGGCCTTTTCCGCGCTGAAGCAGCGGTTCGGACGCTGACCGCCGCGCATGGTGAAAGTCCGGCAGAGCACCATCATCGACGCACCGGTCGATGACGTCTGGCGTGTGCTGCGCGATTTCAACGGGCATGAAAGCTGGCATCCGGCCATCGCGTCCAGCGTCATCGAGGGCGGCGAGCCTGTCGATGCAGTAAGCTCCGTGCGGCGGTTTCGGCTGAAGGACGGCGGCGAACTGCGCGAGCAGCTTCTGTCGCTGTCGGATTGCGACCGGCGGCTTACCTATTGCCTGCTCGAAGCGCCACTGCCGCTGATGGGTTATGTCGCGAGTATCGCGCTGAAGCCGGTGACGGACGGGGACGGGACGTTCTGGGAGTGGTCGTCCGTGTTTTACCCGCCGGCCGAGCGGCGCGACGAGCTGGTGCGGCTTGTGACCGACGGGATTTATCGGGCGGGGTTCGAGGCGATACGGAAGTTGATGGGGCGGCCTAGTACGCAGGTTTACTCTCGGCGTGACGTCGGGAATCGGGGCCAGGAGCCGGGTACTGGAACTGGCCCGGCCTTCATACCCCCACCCCTAACCCCTCCCCACAAGGGGGAGGGGGATTCGGCGACGCTGATGCCAGACCGAGCGAAGGTCCAGGCTTTCGAGACGGAAGCGCCGACAGCATCCCCCTCCCCCTTGTGGGGAGGGGCTAGGGGTGGGGGTATCAAGGAACCGCAAGCAACCCACGATCACACACGCGCCGTCGTCGTCGAGCGGCATGGCGGGCCGGAAGTGTTGCAACTGCGCGAAGTGCCGCTGCCCCCGCCAGGGTCCGGCGAGGTCCGCGTGCGGCACACGGCGATCGGCGTGAACTTCATAGACGTTTATTGCCGCACTGGGTTTTTCGATCTTTTGAACCTGCCGGGTGTGCCGGGCATGGAGGCGGCGGGCGTGATCGAGGCGCTGGGGCAGGGCGTGGACGATCTCGCCGTAGGCGACCGGGTCGCCTATGCGGGGCCGCCGCTCGGCGCCTATGCCGAGCGCACCAACCGGCCGGCCGAGATGCTGGTCACGCTGTCGAACGACATTGCCGACGGCCTGGCCGCTGCGGGCCTGCTCAAGGGCGTCACGGCCAGCTTCCTGCTGCATGACGTGTTCGCGGTAAGACCCGGCCATGTCGTGCTTATCCATGCGGCGGCGGGCGCCATCGGCCAGTTGCTCGTGCAATGGGCAAAAAACCTCGGGGCGACGGTGATCGCCACCGTCTCCGACGACGCCAAGGCACGGGTCGTTGAGCGACTGGGAGCGCATCATGTCATCGTCTATTCGCGTGAGGATTTCGCCGAAGGGGTGATGCGCGTCACCGGCGGGCGGGGCGCCGACGTCGTCTACGACGCGGTCGGCAAGGACACGTTTGCCGGTTCGCTGGCGGCTCTGGCGGTGCGGGGGCATCTCGTCAGCTTCGGCCAGGCGTCGGGGCCGGTCGGTGACTGGGACATCGGCCGCTTCGCCTCGAAATCGGTTACCGTGTCGCGGCCGAACTATGGGCACTACACCGACACGCCGGAGCGGCTGGCGCCACATGTGACGCGCTTCTTTTCAGCCCTGCGCGCCGGCATCGTGACGCTCGCTTCGCCGACCCGCTACCCGCTGGAACGCGCCGCCGAAGCGCATCGCGACCTCGAGGCGCGTGGGACGACCGGATCGCTGGTGCTGATACCATAGACGTGGAGGTCGGTACGCCCAGCGTTCAAGGGCTTCCCGGCGCCTTGCACCATCATACGGAGCAACGAGACTGACGTCGCATTCCGCCTCACCACAATTCCAGATGCACCAGCGTCGACGGATTGAACACGTTTGCCGGCACCGCGAACTCATATTCGCGGCGGATCTGGCGGGCCAGCTTGCGGTTGCAATACTCGTCGGCGATGCCGATCAGGTTGATGTTGTAGTTCATGCGCCATGACCACCAGGAGGCGTTCTCGACCGGTCGGTCGACGGCGACCGGATCGGTGGCGATGGAATGGCCGATGGCATTAAAGAAGGCCGTGTCATTGGCGAGCCTCTTTTCCATCAGGTCTGGCCGACGCTGCCAGCCGACCGGCTCGATGTGGACGAGCGTCACCTGCGCATCTAGCGCCCGCAGCATGTCGTAAAGCTCGGGATTGATATAGTCGACCTGCTCGATGGAGTGGCGGGTGTAAACCAGGATGTGCTTCTTGTAGGGCCGGAGATAACCGACGTTCGGCGCCCGGTAGTCGCAATTGTGCGAGCGGTAGATGATCTGGCCGTCATGCTCGGCCAGGAGATTGGCGGCGATCTGGCCTTCCTTGGTGTATTCTGCGCCGTGAAAGCGGATCTTGCGGGTCCGGTGGTAACCGAGGCCAATATAGAGCTGGAACAGGTTCGCCGACCAGCCGCTGCCCAGTTCGACGATTGCCTGGGTGTCTGGCCGCACGCATTTCATCAGGTAACGGATCGGGCTGATCGAGGCGACGACGTATTTTCCGACCCGCATGTCCGGATGGTAGAAACCCTCGTTGAATTGCCTCTCCTCGCGCTTGAACAGGTTTTCGGCGAGCGGGCGGATGATGTGGCGCTTGGCGTAGAAGTCGACCGGATTGGCGCGGCCAATCTCGATCTCGCGCAGTTCCGCCATCAGTGATGAGAGGTGGTCGTCGGGGCGCTTCTTGACGAGCGCCTCGATCTTCATGCGGACCTTCTGCCAGCCTTTCTCCTGACTGGCCTTGGTCCGGCCTTCCGGCTTCTCGCTTGCCTCCGTCACCGCGTCGTCGAACATTCCCGCTCCCTGGACCGAGCCTCCGCTGTTCCGGCCCCGCGCGCCGGCGGACCGGAGACTAGGGTTTTCGGGGCAGGAAATCGACCCGGAATGACGGTCCGGTTGTGTCTTTACCTCAGGACGTGGCGCGTGTTTGTCCGACCGAAAGTCAGACGGCTTCGTGCTTGCTGGCGCGGCGCTTTCCCAGCAGCAGCTTGCGTTCGAGATGCGCGCGCAGTTCGGTGTAATAGGCGGTGAGGAAGGGGCGGGCGCGGTAGCCCCGGTAAGGCATGCCGATCTTGTCGCCGATCGCCCTCGCGACCGTCTCGAGAGCCGAGTCGTTGTCGCCGCGAAGAATCTCCTCCAGCTTATGCAACTCGGCGATGCCGTAGACGTCGAGTTGCGCGGGCGTGAAGCGATAGGTGCTGGCGGCGAAATCGGTATGTTTCGTCAGATCGTCGGCCAGCACACGTTTCGGAGCCTCGATCACCCACGTTCCGGCGAGCAGGTCGCCGATGCGCAGCCTGTCGCGATTGAACAGCGGGAACAGGGCAAAGATCAGTGCCCACGCCAGCCCGAACACCGTCGTCAGTGTGTCTGCGAGGCCGGAGCCTGCCTGCGCGACCAACATGGAGAGCGGTAAAAAGACCTCGATCTCGCGCATCAGGTTGCGGGCGATAACCTGGTCGATAGCGAGGCCCGAGCCGTCGCGCGAGGCGACGCGGATGCCCATGATGCGTTTGCCCAGCGTCCGCGCGCTTCTGCCGGCTTCGAAAGCCAGGAAATAGGCGTTGCGCAGGAAGAATATGAGCACGATCCAGACGACGACCACCGGCTCCGATCTGTCGAACCCAAGTCCCCCGAGGCCCATGAAGGCGACGATGGTGATGATGAGGCCGGCCACCATGATGATGACGGCGTCGAGAAGGAAGGCGCTGGCGCGGGTGCCGGCATCGGCCAGCGTCACCTTCAAATCCACACCCTCCGGCGTCACCAGTGGCCGGACGCGGGATATCGCCTCCCGGCGTCTAAGCTTCGCCATCTCGGTCCGCTCGGATCAGGTAGAAATAAACGATCCACAGCGCCAGGAAGCCGCCGCCAATCGCGTAGCGGGCGAAATCGCTGGTGATGGTCTGCCGGCCGAAACCCTCGAGCAGCCCGGCGGCCAGCAGCATGATGGCGACGCCGACCATGGCGCTTGCCGCGACCCGCCCAGCCTTGGCGGCTGCTTTCATGCGCGTGAGTTCACCGGGAAAGGCGATGCGGGTGCCGATGCGCATTCCCGCCGCGCCGGCGATGCAGATGGCGAAAAGCTCGGTGCTGCCGTGGATCACCAGCCAGCCGCCGAGTTCGAAGCCAAGTCCCTTCGACCAATAGACCTGGAACATCGCGCCGAGGATGCAGCCGTTCATCAGGATCAGCAGCACTGTCGGCACCGCTAGCGCGAAGCCGAGCGCGAAGGCGAGAATCGACACCTGGACATTGTGGGTGAAAAGATAGGCGGCGAAGGTGGAGAGATAGCCGCCGCCGGCATCATAGAGGCCCTCGCGCAGCCAGTCGACCGAGGCGTCTGGGCCGCGTCCGCCGGCAAGTGCCGCCGGGATGATGGCGTCGAACCACGTCTTGTCGGAGGCGACCAGTCGGAACGCCGCCACCGCGCCGAGCAGCATCAGGCCAACCGAGACCAGCGTTTCGCGCCAGAGGTCGCGCACCGCGCCCGGCCAGTCGTGAATGAAAAAGGCGGCCATGCGCTCGATCAGGCCGCGCCGCGCGCCGTAGAGGTAGAAATAGCCGCGCAGGCAAAGCGACTCGAGGTAGCCGATCAGGGCGTTGTCGAGCGAGGTTGCGCGCGCCACCGACAGAGACGACAGCGTCGATCGGTAGAGTATGGGGAGCGACAGCAGTTCCTCGTCGGTGAGCGATTTGGGCGCGTGTTTTTCGGCGCGCGTCAGGAGATCGTCGAACGCCTTCCAGTCGGCTTCGCGGTCGGAGCGGAAGCTGGCCAGCGACTGGCGCACGCCGTTAACGGAGACAGGGACGCTCACAACACGTCCCCCCGCTTCAGGTCGAGATAATGCTGGACGAGAGCCGGGCCGAGCCGGCGGTGATCCGCCTCGACGACATGCGCGCCAAGCCGCCTCAATTTGGCTATGACCACCTCGCGCTCGCGCAGAAGCCCGCCGGCGATGACCGAGCGCGCCACGTCCTCTGCTTTCTCCGGCTGCGTGTCGGAGAGCGTTTCCAGTTCCTCGTCCTTCATCAGCATGAACAGCACCATATGCCGCTCGGTCAGCCGCCCGACAGTGCGCAGCATCAGCTCGGCACTGATCGGATCGACGAAGTCGGTGAAGATGACGACCAGCGAGCGCCGGTCGAGCTGGGCCGACAGTGTCGTCAAGGCGAGGGTGAAGTTGGTTTCTTCGTTGGAATAGTCGATCTCGGCGGCGCGTTTCTGGATCAGCGAGAAGCCGGTCGAGCCGCGCACCGCCTTGCCGACGACACGCGGGCGCGCGTCGAAGCTGAACAGGCCGACCATGTCGCCGCCCTTTAGCGCGACGAAGGCGGTGAGCAGCGCCGCCGTGACGGCACGGTCGACTTTCGCCACGCCATCGATCGGCTCGCACATCAGCCGGCCGGAATCGATGGCGAGCACGATGTTGTTGTTCTGCTCGACGCGGAACTCGCGGGCGACCAGCTTGCCGTGGCGGGCGCTGCGCTTCCAGTCGATCATGCGCCGGCCCATGCCGGGCTGGTAATCCTTCAGCGATTCGAATTCTCGGCCCTGGCCGGCGCGGCGCTGTTCCTGCCCGTCGGACAGCGCCTCGCGCTGCAGGAGCCGGATTGCTTCGTCGCGGACGCCGGCGATGTTGGGCAGCACCGCGACCTTGTTGTCGAAAGGCAGGGCGACCTGTTTCCAAACCAGCCCGAAGGGACCGGGCCAGCGCAGCCACAGCCGGTCGAGGCTCGCCATGCCGCGCCGCAGCGCATGGAAATGCAGCTCCAGCGCACCGCCCTCGGGCGTTGGGCGGAGCGTGCCGCCGGCCTCGCCGATCGGTTCGAGCCGCGTGTCGTGCGCCAGCCGGGCTTCGATCTTTGCCGGCAGGCCATTGGTGAAACGCGCGCTGATGAATACGGGAAAACGTCCGCCAATGCCGACCTGCGGGGTCGATTGCAGACTGGCCACCAGCGAGGCGCGGCCGGGTCCGGCGGTGACGTCGACCAGGACGAAGGCCAGCAGCAGGCAGATCCACAGCAGTCCGAGATACCAGACCGACGGCAGCGCCAGTGCCACAAGAAAGGCCGGCACCGCGCCGAGGGCGGCCGCCCAGACCGACCGGCCGCTCGGATAGATCAACGCGGCACCTCCGTTGCGTCGACAAGATCGCCGACGATCTGCTCGACCTCGCGGCCGTCGATCTGCGCGGCGGGCGACAGCACGACGCGATGCCGCAGCGCCGGCACGGCCAGCGTCTTTACGTCGTCGGGGATGACGTAGTTGCGGCCGTCGAGGGCTGCGCGGGCGCGGGCGGCTCTGGCCAGCATCACGCCGGCGCGCGGGCTGGCGCCGACTTCCAGTTCGGCGCTGTCGCGGGTGGCGCGCACCAGTTTTGCGATGTAGCCGATGACCTCGTTGACCAGCGTGACCGACCCCACCGTTGCGATTGCGCCTTGCAGCGCCTCGCCGTCGAGCTGCGGCGCGATGTCGAAGCTTTCGATCTTGTGCGAGCCGCCGCCGCCGTGATGGGCGATGATGGCGCGCTCCTCCTCGATGCCGGGATAGGCGACACGGTGCTTGAACAGGAAGCGGTCGAGCTGCGCCTCGGGCAGCGGGTAGACACCCTGGTGCTCGATCGGGTTCTGGGTGGCGACGACCATGAAGTTGCTGCCCAGCGAGTGCGTGGTGCCGTCGAAGGTGACGGCGTTTTCCTGCATGGCTTCAAGAAGTGCCGCCTGGGTCTTCGGCGGCGTGCGGTTGATTTCGTCGGCGAGCAGCAGGTCGCAGAAGATCGGGCCGCGCGTCAGCGTGAACTGTCCGGTCTGGAAATTGTAGATGTTGGAGCCGACGATGTCGCCGGGCATCAGGTCGGGCGTGAACTGGATGCGGCCATAGGCGATGCCGAGCGCCTGGGCGAAGCAGCGGGCGATCATGGTCTTGGCGGTGCCCGGCGGACCTTCGAGCAATATGTGGCCGCCGGCGAAAAGCGCGGTCAGCATCAGGTCGATCGTGTCGGCCTGGCCGGTGATCGCCTTGGCGACCTCCGCCCTGATGCCGGCGGCGACAGTCTTCACATCATCGACGTTCACGTAAATTCCTCGATATCCATTGATGCAGCCCTCGTGCCGCCGCCGTCAGCGCCGTTTCGTCCGCGGCGCCGCGCAACGCTTCTGCCCGCTTTGCATAGCCGTCCGCTTCTTGCCTGTCGCGGGTCGCCAGCCATTGGTCGAGGGCATCGCCCTGCATGCCGTGCGGGGCACCGAGCAATGCCCCGGCGCGCTGGCGCATCTGTGCGGCGTAGCGTCCGCCGAGCCGGTCGAGCCGTCCGGCCCGGCGCATCAGTGTCGCCGTGGTCTCGACCAGCGCCTTCTTTCCGTAAGGGATCGCCCGCGTCTCCGGCGCGGGTGGACCGAAGCGTCCCAGCCCGTGAAGGACGGCCAGTGCGGCTGCGGCGAGGACGGACAGCGTCAGGGCGAGGAAAGGCGGCTCGATCAGCAGCTTCAGCAGATCGTGCTTGCGGTTCGCGCCGTGCAGCGTGAGGTCGAAGATGACAGGGTCGCTGTTTGGCCGGATCATGTCGATCAGGCCGATCGCCGCCGCTGCCCGTTCCGGGTCCTTCAACGCGGCGTTGTCGAGCAGGTCCGGGTCCGTCAGTACGAAGAACGGCTCGTCCCTGGCCTCGATCAGGACGCCTTTGCCGGGTCCGGCCGAGATCAGCGCGTTATCCGCCGAAGCCCATTGCAGATCCTTGGGAGCAGGGGCAACGAAACGGCCGCCAGAAGCCATGAGGCGATCGACCGTCACCTTGTCCGAGCCGATTTTGGTTTCCAGGAAACGGGCGAGCCACTGATCCACCGTAGCTGCCGAGAGCCGTCCATGCTGCATCTCCCAGCCTTCATGAGAGAGAAGCGGCGAAGTGCTCCATTTCGGCAGGACGAACAGCGTCTCGCTTCCCGAGCGCACTTCCAGGATTTCCTTCAAGGCTTCCGGGTCGCTCTGCGGCGAGATGGTCACGACGACCAGGCTGTCCGAATAGAGTTCATCCAGGCTTCGCGCGGTCTCAGGCTCGTCGTCCAGCAGCGTCATCAGTTCTACGAAGCCGGCGAAGCCGGTTCCGCTTTTCGACAAAGCCGAGGAACCGCCCTGCTGCCCAAGGCGGAAGTCCGGAGCATAGGTGGAGAGGAGGACGAAACCGGCTGCCGCCAGCAGGCTGGCGAGCACGCCCCAGAACACGGTGCGCCGGTTGAACGGGGCCCCCGCTGTTTGGGAAGTTGCCTCGACGCTCACGCCCAGGCATCCTTGAAGGCGAAACGTTCATAGGCGCCGCGTGCTTCCCGCCAGCCCTCGGGGCCGACCGGCTTTTTCGCGAACAGCGCGGCCTCAACGATTGCGGCGATCTGCGAGAAGGCGCCGCGAGCCCGCGACGGCAGGGAAGCCGCGGCGGCGATGTCGCGGGCCGTCAGCGACGGACGCAGGAAATCCGGCAGGCGGGTGGAGATGTCTTCTACGCTGCGTTGCAGGAGCAGATGCACCGCCTCGTCATACTGCCCTGCCTCGGCCAGCGCATCGGCCTCCGAAAGCAGGATTTGCGCCTTCGCTACGTCCGGGTGCCAGGTTTCCTGCGGTTCTCGCTCGACGGCATCGCGTTGCCAAGGGAAGCGCCAGGCGACACCCCTCAGTTCAAGGACGATCAGCAGCAGGATCACCGCCGCGCCGGCGATGACGGCAGTCCAGAACATGTAGATGAAGTACGGTGCCAGCCACCGAAAGACATCGACCAGCGGTTCCAGCCATTCAGGCGGCTTGGGCGGCATATAGGCGGGCAGGTCGAATTGGATCGAACCGTCGGCGAGCAATTCCCGATGGGCCTCGGCCAGCCGCCCGGCCGTTCCCTCCAGAGTTGCCTCGGTCTGATCCATGAATGCTCCGCGCGACCGCTGCAATCACTGACAATCTTGTCTGAAAAATGCAAGCAAGGCTGGACGAAGTGTAGCAAGATTGGCAACCTTACGTGGAAACGCAGCCGGGCGGATGCTGCAAAAGGGAGAGGGCGACATGACCATGGCAAGTTACGACCGGCCGGCGGCATTCCGCATCGGCCGGGTGTTCGGTGACACGTTCAGCGTGCTCGGCCGCAATTTTGGCCTCTGCATCGGGCTGGCGGCGATTTTTTCCGGCATTCCAAGCTTTCTCTATCAGCTCTGGACGCAGGGGCAGGTCGAGGCCACGCTTGCGGCCGCTGAAGGCGGCGTACCGCCGCAGTTCGATCCGTCTTCTATCGGTACCGGTCTCGGCGCATTCCTGATCTATATGGTACTTGCCTCCATCCTCCAGTCAGCCTTGGTGCGTGCGACGATCGAGGATCTGAACGGCAAGCAGCCTACGTTCAGCGACAGCATAAGCAGGGCAATCTCGGTGCTTCTGCCGATCATAGGGCTGTCGATTCTCGTTTATCTGGGTCTCATGATCGGCTTCATGTTGCTGGTGATCCCGGGCATCTACCTGCTGCTTCGCTGGTCGGTTGCGATCCCGGTCCTGGTTCAGGAACGGCGCGGCGTGCTGGACAGCATGTCGCGCAGCGCGACCCTGACGAAGGGCAATCGCTGGCGCATCCTCGGTCTCATCGTAATTTTCTACATCGCGCTGATCGTGCTGCAACTGGCTGTGACCCTTGTGGTCGGCGTTGCCGCGACGCTCACGGGAGGACTGATCGGGGCGGTACTGTTTGCGCTGGTCTCTGCTTTGTCGACGATCCTGATCTCGATTGCCGTCGCGGTTACTTATGTCGAACTGCGCTACGTCAAGGAAGGCGCCGACGTCAGGGAACTCGCGGAGATATTCGCCTAACTTTTCGTCCGCCATGGATACAAGCGCTGGCCTCGCATCGCTGAGGCCAGCCATCACAAATGCCGCATTGCACAATCGTTGGCGCCGCGCAAAATGCGGCATGGCCCCATCGTCCCTCGCCATATTGGTCATCGACGAGAACCGTATCCGCGCCGCGATCATCGAGGCGGGGCTGCGCGAGGCCGGCCATGACGACGTGACGTTGGTGCATGACGTTGCCGGCATCGTCCGGCGCATCGCCGAGATCAACCCCGACGTCATCGTCATCGACCTGGAAAACCCCAACCGCGACATGCTGGAGAACATGTTCCAGCTTTCGCGCGCGGTGAAACGGCCGATCGCCATGTTCGTCGACCGATCCGATAGCGCTTCGATCGAAGCGGCGATCGATGCCGGCGTGTCGGCCTACATCGTCGACGGGCTGAAGCGCGAGCGCGTCAAGCCGATCCTCGACCTTGCCATAAGCCGCTTCAACGCTTTTTCGCGATTGTCGCGCGAACTGGAGGATGCGCGCAATGAACTCGAGGACCGAAAGGTCATCGACAGGGCGAAGGGCATCCTGATGAAGTCGCGCGGGATGCCGGAGGCGGAAGCCTATGCGCTGCTGCGCAAGACGGCGATGAACCAGAACCGCAGGATCGGCGAGATCGCGCGCAGCCTGGTCACTGCCGCCGGGCTGTTGGGGCCGGGAGACGACGCATGACGGCCGCCCACCAGATCGCCGCCGGATTCCTGCCGCTGCTCGACAGCGCTCTGCTGGTCGCCGCGCGGGAAAGGGGTTTTGCCGAGTCCGAAGGCGTAGAACTCACGCTGGTGCGCGAAACGTCGTGGGCCAATATCCGCGACCGCCTCGCTGTCGGCCATTTCCAGGTTGCGCATATGCTGGCACCGATGCCGATTGCCTGCAATCTCGGGCTGACGCCGCTTGCCGCTCGCACCGTGGCACCGATGGCGCTGGGGCTGGGCGGCAATGCGGTGACGGTCTCCAACGCGCTTTGGCAGGCCATGGCGGTTCATGGAGCGACCGATGACCTGGCGCCGCGCTCGGTCGGCGCCGCGCTGAAGAAGGTGGTTGCGGAGCGGTCTCGCGCGGGCAGGCCGTCGCCGCGCTTTGCCGTGGTGCATCCGCATTCGGGACACAACTACGAACTCCGCTACTGGCTTGCCGGCTGCGGCGTCGATCCTGAGCGCGACGTCGAGATCGTCATCGTGCCGCCGCCGCTGATGGCGGATGCGCTGGGTTCGGGCGCGATCGACGGCTATTGCGTCGGCGAACCGTGGAACACTGCTGCCGTCATCCTCGGCCACGGCCACATCGCAACGGTCAAGGCGGCGATATGGCGCTCCAGCCCGGAAAAGGTGCTCGGCGTCGCGCAATCCTGGGCGGAGGCCAGGCCGGAGGCGCTGGCAGCGCTGTTGCGCGCGCTATACCGAGCGGCGCAATGGTGCGCCGATCCCGCCAACCGTATCGAACTGTCGGGAATGCTGGCGTCGCCTGCCTATGTCGGCCGGCCGGCCGAATGGATGCTGCCGGCTCTGTCGGGCCGGCTGCTCACCAGTCCCGAAACCACGGTCGACGTCGCGGACTTCTTTGTGCCTCTGGCAAAGGCGGCAACCTTTCCGTGGAAAAGTCACGCGCTGTGGTTCTACAGCCAGATGGCGCGCTGGGGGCAAGTCGAGCACAGCGCTGCCACTGCTGCGATCGCCCGCGAAACATACAGGCCGGACCTCTACCGCGAGGCGCTGAAACCGCTCGGCGTAGCGCTGCCCGGCGCCAACGCCAAGGTGGAAGGCGCTTTGAGGGCGGAGATACCTGTCGGCTCGGCCGGCGCCAGCCTGACGCTTGAGCCGGACGGTTTCTTCGACGGAAGCCTGTTCGATCCTGACCAGCTCGACGCCTACATCGCTGCGCAGCGTCGGTCTGACGTGTCATGATCATCGAGCAGGCAAGTTTGTGCGCCGCACAATAAATGGGCAATCCGATGGGCAAATGACTATCGTTTGACCGCTTATGCCGAATTCGGCCGAACCGATATCTATCCATAAATAGCTGAAAACGAATGACTTATTTCTGATCGTACGAACTGGCACGGTTCGTGCTTCGATATTAACGAGGCCCTCGGGCCAAAAATATCGGCGTCCAATGGCGGGCGTCTCCCAGGCAAAGCTGCCGCTCAAGTCGAAACGCGATCCCGGACTTCCGGAGGCGAAGACTTGGCCGGCGGCTTTTTTGTTTTCGCGATCCAGCCGGCGTGGCCCGCACGCCGCCCAACGGAGCCGACAATGACAGAAACTTTCCCAGCCGCGCCAAGCCAGGACAAAGCCTCGGCACGGGCGCTTGCCATGTCCACCATCGCGTTCACCGTTTGCTTCGCCGTGTGGACCATCTTTTCGATCATCGGCGTGCGCATCAAGCAGGAACTCGGCCTCAGCGAAACGCAGTTCGGTCTGCTGGTCGGCACGCCGATCCTCACCGGATCGCTGGTGCGCATCGTGCTCGGCGTCTGGACCGACCGTTTCGGCGGGCGCCTCGTCTACACCGCAACGATGCTGGCCGCGGCAATCGCGACTTTCCTGCTCGCCTTCGCGCAGACCTACGCGCAGATGCTGGTTGCGGCCCTCGGGGTCGGACTGGCCGGCGGCTCCTTCGCGGTCGGTGTCGCCTATGTCTCACGTTTCTTCCCGGCAGGGAAGCAGGGAACGGCGCTCGGCATCTTCGGCGTCGGCAATGTCGGCGCGGCGGTGACGAAGTTTTTGGCGCCCTTCGTGCTGCTGGCCTGGGGCTGGCAGGACGTCGCCGTGATCTGGGCTTGCGTGCTTGCCTTCATGGCCCTGATCTTCTGGTTCGGCACCGAGGACGACCCGGTGATCCGGGCGCGCCGGGCCGGCGCAAATCGCGTCGCAAAGAGTTTCTGGCAGGAATTCGCGCCGCTGAAGAATCTGCAGGTCTGGCGCTTCGGCCTCTACTACTTCTTCGTCTTCGGCGGCTTTGTGGCGCTGGCGCTGTGGCTGCCGCGCTACCTGATCGGCGTCTACGGCTTCGACATCGCCACCGCTGGCATGATCGGCGCCGCTTATTCGATCCCGGCCTCGATTTTCCGCGCCTATGGCGGCGTGCTATCCGACCGGCTCGGTGCACGCACCGTTCTCTACTGGACTTTCGTCGTGTCGGCGGTGTGCTGCGCGGTGCTGGCGCTGCCGACTACCGACTATACGGTGCGTGGCATCGATGGCCCGATCGCCTTCCACTTCGAAATCGGCTGGCTGGCGTTCATCGCCATTGCCTTTGTGCTGGGCTTCTTCATGGCGATCGGCAAGGCCGCCGTCTACAAGCACATTCCCGTCTATTATCCCGACAGCGTCGGCGCCGTCGGCGGTCTCGTCGGCATGATCGGCGGCCTCGGCGGCTTCGTGCTGCCGATCGCCTTCGGCGCGCTCAACGACCTGACCGGCGTCTGGTCGAGCTGCTTCATGCTGCTGTTCGTGGTCGTGGCGGCCTGCCTCGCCTGGATGCACGCTGCGATCCTGCGGATGAACCGCGATGCCACGGCGCGCGCGCCGTCGCTCGTCGCGGCGGCCGAGTGAACCAGGAGGCCGCGACATGACCGAAAAACTCGTCATCATCGGCAATGGCATGGCACCGGGCAGGATGCTGGAGCACCTGCTGGAGGCCGCGCCCGACCGCTACCAGGTCACCATCTTCAACGCCGAACCGCGCGTCAATTACGACCGCATCATGCTGTCGCCGGTGCTGTCCGGGGAGAAGGACTTTGAGCAGATCGTCATCCATGGCGACGGCTGGTACATCAAACACGGCATCACGCTCTACAAGGGCCACAGGATCGTTTCCATCGACCGCGAGGCGAAGACGGTCACCTCCGACCACGGCGTGACCGAGAGCTACGACCGGCTGGTGATCGCCACCGGTTCAGTGCCCTTCATCATCCCTGTGCCGGGCAAGGATCTGCCCGGCGTGCTCAGCTACCGAGACCTCGACGACGTCAACGCCATGCTGCTCGCGGCCCAGTCCCGGGCAAAAGCGGTGGTGATCGGCGGTGGGCTTCTCGGACTTGAGGCCGCGGCCGGCCTCAGGGAACGCGGCATGGAGGTCACCGTGCTGCATGTCATGCCGACCCTGATGGAGCGGCAACTCGATCCCGCGGCCGGCTACCTGTTGCAGAAGGCGGTCGAGGCGCGCGGCATCAAGGTGATCACCAAGGCCAACACCAAGGCGATCGTCGGCGATGGCAAGGTCGAAGGCGTGGAACTTGCCGACGGCATGATCATCCCGGCGACGCTGGTGGTGATGGCCGTCGGCATCCGGCCGAACGTGGCGCTCGCCAAGGAAGCCGGACTGGGGGTCAATCGCGGCATCGTCACCGACGACCGCATGCGGACCTCCGACCCGACGATCTTCGCGCTCGGCGAATGTGCCGAGGTCGGCGGCCATGTCTACGGCCTCGTCGCGCCTCTCTATGAGATGGCCCGTGTCGCGGCCGCATTTCTGGCCGAAGCCGAAGACAAACGCTTCGTTCATTCCGATACGCCGACCAAGCTGAAGGTCACCGGCATCGACCTCTATTCCATCGGCGATTTCGCCGATGGGGAAGACCGCGAGGAGATCATTTTACGCGACGCCTCGGCCGGCATCTACAAGCGGCTGATCCTGCAGGACAACAGGATCATCGGCACCGTGCTGTTCGGAGAGACCGGCGACGGCTCCTGGTTCAACGACCTGAAGAGGAAGCAGACCGATATTTCGGAGATGCGCGATACGCTGATCTTCGGGCAGGCATTCCAGGGGGGTGCCTCCGCGGACCCTCTGGCGGCCGTTGCGGCACTGGCGGATGATGCGGAAATCTGCGGCTGCAACGGCGTCTGCAAAGGAAAGATCACCAGCACGATCACCGATAAGGGTCTGACCGGCCTCGACGATGTCCGCGCCCACACCAAGGCCTCTGCTTCCTGTGGCTCCTGCACCGGCCTCGTCGAGCAGTTGCTGAAGCTGACGCTCGGCGACGGCTACAGCCCCGCCACCGTGCAGCCCATGTGCGGCTGCACCACGCTCGGCCACGATGACGTACGCCGGCTGATCAAGGCGAAAGGCTTGAAGACTATCCCCGCCGTCATGCAGGAGTTGCAATGGAAGACCTCCTGCGGATGCGCCAAATGCCGGCCGGCACTCAACTACTATCTCGTCGCAGACTGGCCGGACGAATATGCCGACGACTACCAGTCGCGGTTCATCAACGAGCGCGTCCACGCAAACATCCAGAAGGACGGCACCTATTCCGTCGTGCCGCGCATGTGGGGCGGCATGACCTCGTCGAAGGAGCTTCGCGCCATCGCCGATGTCGTCGACAAGTTCGCGATACCGGCGGTGAAAGTCACCGGCGGCCAACGCATCGACATGCTGGGCATCCGCAAGCAGGACCTGCCGGCGGTCTGGGCCGATCTCGGCAAGGCCGGCTTCGTCTCGGGCCAGGCCTACGCCAAGGGGCTGCGAACGGTGAAGACCTGCGTCGGCACCGATTGGTGCCGGTTCGGCACGCAGGATTCGACAGGGTTGGGCATCCGCATCGAAAAGTTCATGTGGGGCTCGTGGACGCCGGCCAAGGTGAAGATGGCGGTGTCCGGCTGCCCGCGCAACTGCGCGGAGGCGACCTGCAAGGACGTCGGTGTGATCTGCGTGGATTCGGGCTACGAGATCCATTTCGCGGGTGCGGCCGGCCTCGACATCAAGGGCACCGAGGTTCTGGGCCTGGTGAAGAGCGAGGACGAGGCGCTGGAGGTCATCGTCGCGCTGACGCAGATGTACCGCGAGCAGGCGCGCTATCTCGAGCGTATCTACAAATGGGCGAAGCGCATAGGCACGGCTGAGATCAAGCGGCAGATCCTCGACGATGTCGAAAGGCGGAAAGCCTACTACGAGCGCTTCGTCTTCAGCCAAAAATTCGCGCAGGTCGACCCCTGGTCGGAGCGCGTCTCCGGCAAGGACAAGCACGAATTCCAGCCGCTGGCGACGGTCGGTTTTGCAGAGGCGGCGGAGTGATCTCGTCCGTGAGAACAACAAACCGGCCGGTGCCCCGCGACAAGAGAGAAATATGATGACCTGGACACCCATCGGTATGCTCGCCGACATTCCGCAGCGCGGCGCGCGCTGCGTTGACACCCCCCAAGGCAAGATCGGCATCTTCCGCACGGCGGAAGACCAAGTCTTCGCCATCGACGATCATTGTCCGCACAAAGGCGGGCCGCTCAGCCAGGGCATCGTGCATGGCGCAGCGGTCACCTGTCCGCTGCACAACTGGGTATTCTCGCTGGAAACCGGCAAGGCGCAGGGTGCGGATGAGGGTGCGGTCCGAACCGTCCCGGTCAAGGTCGAGGACGGCCGCATCTCGATCGCGCTCGGCGCCGCGGCGCTGAGGGCCGCCTGACCAATGCAGGAAGCACGCGAGGTGAGGACCACCTGCCCCTATTGCGGGGTGGGTTGCGGCGTGCTGGCGCGGGTCGCCGCGGACGGCAGCGTTGCCGTGCGTGGCGACCCCGACCATCCCGCCAATTTCGGGAAACTCTGCTCGAAAGGCTCGGCGCTCGGCGAGACGCTGGGCCCTGACGGCCGTCTGCTGCACCCGGAAATCGGGGGCAAGCGGGCCGATTGGAATGCCGCGCTCGATCTCGTCGCGCGCCGCTTTTCTGAGACGATAGCGACGCATGGCCCGGATTCCGTTGGCTTCTACGTGTCGGGCCAGTTGCTGACCGAGGATTATTACGTCGCCAATAAGCTGATGAAGGGTTTTATCGGCTCGGGCAACATCGACACGAATTCCCGGCTGTGCATGGCCTCGTCCGTCGCGGGTCACCGGCGTGCCTTCGGCGAGGATATCGTACCGGGCACTTACGAGGATTTCGAGCAGGCCGACCTCGTCGTGCTCACCGGCTCGAACACCGCCTGGTGTCACCCTGTGCTTTATCAGCGCCTGCTCGCAGCTCGCGGAACCCGTGGAACAAGGATCGTCGTTGTCGATCCGCGCCGCACCGCGACGGTCGCCGACTGTGATCTGCACCTGGCTATAAAGCCGGGCACGGATGTGCTGCTGTTCAACGGCCTGCTGGCGCATCTGGCGCGCACCGGTGCAGTGGACGCCGCCTACATCGCCGCCCATACGAACGGCTTCGACGCCGCGAGCGCGCTGGCGGGCGCCGATGCGCCGACGGTCAGGCGGGTTGCGGAGGGATGCGATGTCGCTGCTGGCGATTTGGAGCGGTTCTACAATTGGTTCGCGGCGACCGGGCGCTCGGTCACCGTCTACAGCCAGGGTGTCAACCAGTCGGCCCACGGTACCGACAAGGTCAACGCCATCATCAACTGCCACCTCGCCACCGGCCGCATCGGCAGGCCTGGCATGGGGCCGTTCTCCGTCACCGGCCAGCCCAACGCCATGGGCGGGCGCGAGGTCGGCGGCCTCGCCAACCAGCTTGCCGCCCATATGGGCTTCGACAGCCCGACGGATATCGACCGCGTCGCCCGTTTCTGGAACGCCCCCCGAACGGCGAGGCGCGCCGGGCTGAAGGCCGTCGACATGTTCGAGGCGGCCGCCGACGGGCCAATCAAGGCGCTGTGGGTTATGGGCACCAATCCCGCCGTCAGCATGCCCGACGCGGGAAGGGTGCGCGCGGCGCTGAAGAAATGCGACTTTGTGGTTGTGTCCGACATCGTGCGGACCGACACCACGCGCTTCGCTGACGTGCTTTTGCCCGCCGCCGGCTGGGGCGAGAAGGACGGCACCGTCACCAATTCGGAGCGGCGCATGTCTCGCCAGCTTCCCTTTGCGGCTAGGCCCGGTGAGGCCCGTCCCGACTGGTGGATCGCCACCGAAGTGGCGCGACGCATGGGATTTTCGGAAGCCTTCGACTATTCCGGGCCGGCGGCGATTTTTCGCGAGCATGCCGCCCTGTCGGCATTCGAAAACGAAGGCGCTCGGCTGTTCGACATCGGCGATCTCGCCGATCTGAGCGACGCCGGCTACGAGGCCTTTTCCCCTCAGAATTGGCCTAAGCGGCGGCGGGGTTCGATCCAAGGCGCCGAAAGGCTGCTGGCGGATGGCCGCTTTCCGACGCCAGACGGTCGAGCCCGTTTCGTCGCGGTGCGCCAGGAAGGACCGGCGCTGCCGGTGGATGCCGCCCATCCAATCGCGCTCAACACCGGCCGCCTGCGCGACCAATGGCATACGATGACGCGGACCGGCCTCGTGCCGCGGCTGATGGCGAATGCGCCGGAGCCGGCGCTGGAGATCAACCCGGCCGACGCCGCCGAAATCGGCCTGCGGGAAGGCGATCTCGCCCGGCTCGACAGCCGCTATGGCGGCGCCCGCGCCAAGGTGCGCATTACCGAGACCCAGCGCCGTGGCGAGGCCTTTCTGCCGATGCACTGGAGCGGCCGGTTCGCCGCGAACGCGGCGGCCGGGCCGCTTTCGACGCCGTTTGCCGACCCGATCTCCGGACAGCCCGAACTGAAGCATGTGCCCGTTCGGATTTCCCGCGAGCCGGTCGAATGGGCCGGCGTGCTGATCACCCGCCGCGACCTCCGCCCGACCGGTTTTGTCCACTGGAGCCGCGCTGCTGTCGCCGGCGGATGGGTCTACGAGCTTTGCGGCACCGAGTCTCCGGACCAGGGCATCCTGCTTGCGCGCGGGCTGCTTGATGTCGTCCCGCGCGATCAGTTGCTCGAATATACCGACCGGCGCGGCCAGTCCTTCCGCGCCGCAGCTACGGATGCGGCCGGCACACTCGCCGAGGCGCTGCTGGTCGCCCGCCCAGGACAACTGCCCGCGCGCGACTGGCTGTTGTCGCTGCTGGCATCGGGCGAGCTGCTGTCGCCATCCGATCGCCGGGCGCTGCTGTCCGGGCGCGCGCCGGTGCCGATGCCCGCCGTCGGCCGCATCGTCTGCTCTTGCTTCAGCGTCGGCATCAATCAGATTGCCGCCGCGATAACGGGGGGCTGCGGCAGTGTCGAGGAGGTTGGAAAAATGATGCGCGCCGGCACGAATTGCGGTTCTTGCCGGTCCGAGATCAAGTCGATCCTCGATACGTCACGCTTGCAGGCGGCGGAATGAAATAGTCGGGGATCGGGCCTACGGTCAAAACAGCAAATCCAGCGCGGTGCGAATGCGGGTCATTGGTCGCTTGGCTCGGTTGCGCGCTGCGGTGCACCTTGCCGACGCTACTGCTTTTCGAAGGGGTAAATCACCTTCCATTCGGCTTTCATGTCGACAATGGTCCAGCCGCGCTTGATACCCTCGTCCCAGGCCTTGTCGAGCCTGCCGACAGGCGATGCGCGGTCGTATGCCCATTCGCGCTCGGCATCGGTGTGGTGGACGATGCCCATGAAGCGGGCGCCGCTTCCGGCCGCGGTCCATTGCAGCATCTGCAGGTCGCCGTCGGAATTGCCGAACGCGAAGATCGGCTGGCGTCCGATGAAGCGGTTGATGCCGACCGGTTTGCCCGGTCCGTCGTCGACGAATTCGACCTTGGGCAGTTTTATCAGCACCGGCTTGCCGTCTGCATCGATCTGGAATTCAGTCACGCCGGAGGAGCCGACCACTTGCTCGGGCGGGATGCCGTAGATCTTTTCCGTCCACGGCCGCATGAACTCGATGCCGCCGCCCGACACGATGAAGGTCTTGAAGCCGTTGGCGCGCAGATAGGTCATCAGTTCCAGCATCGGCTGGTAGACGAGATCGGTGTAGGGCCGGTTGAAGCGCGGATGGCGCGCGGTCTGCATCCAGTCGAGGACGATCTTGGAGAATTCCTGCGTGCTGATGCCGCTGTGGGTCACAGCCACGATCTCCAGCAGGCCCTTTTCGCCGACCGCTGCCAGGGCCTCGATGCCGTCTTCCAGCAGCGTCTTGAACGGTTCCTCCGTCTTCCATTCGGGATGGTCAGGCGCGAGCGCCTTGGCGCGGTCGGCCGCGAAGGCGATCTGGAAGTAAATGGGCTGCTCGGTCCATAGCGTGCCGTCATTGTCGAACGTGGCGATGCGTTCCTCGACCGGCACGAAGTCCGATCCGCCTTGCGTCGTAACGCGCTGAACAAACTGGGTAATCCCCGTCTTTGCGGCGCCTTCGTTCCACGACGGCAGCGGATCGGTCTGCGCCAGGGCGGGGGATTGCTGGAAGGCGGCAAGGCCAAGCGCAAGCAGGCCCGCCAGGAAGGTCCGCCTGCTCAGCGTCGCAAACGAGCGGTGCATTGTGATCCTCCAGTGGGGGCCTGGTCTTGTGACGAACTGCTATTGGTTCCGCAATCGATCTTTGATCATCTAGGTTTGCCTGATCACGCAGCGAAAACCGACATGGCTGGTCGAGGTGTCTACCGCCTCGGCGTGGCGCGCCGCCGGGCGGTAGCGGCGGCAGTAGTTCGGCGCGCAGAGATGCGAGCCGCCTTTCAGTACTTTTTGCGGAATCCTGCTGTTTGGCTGGCGGGGATCGTAGCTGCCCTCTTCCGGGGCGCCGCGCGGATTGAGCGGGACGCAGCAGGCCTTCGCCTCGTCAGCCGGATGCCGGGTCGACCACCAGTCGCAGGTCCATTCCCAGGTATTGCCGATCATGTCGTAGAGGCCGTAGCCGTTAGGCGGATAGCTCCGCACCGGCGACGTCCGTTCATGGCCGTCGGCCAGCAGGTTCTGATGCGGGAATTCGCCCTGCCAGGTGTTCGCCATGTGCTTGCCGCCGGGCGTGAATTCGTCGCCCCAGGCAAATTCGACGCCATCGAGCCCGCCGCGCGCCGCAAATTCCCATTCGGCCTCGGTCGGCAGGTCCTTGCCCACCCATTGCGCATAGGCCAGCGCGTCGGCATAGGCGACATGAACGACGGGGTGGTTGTCCTTCTTGAACAGGCCGCTTCCCGGCCCGAGCGGATGCCGCCAATTGGCGCCGCGCGTGAACTCCCACCAGTTGCTCCAGTTCCTAAGGTCAACCGGGCCGGCGGATTTTCGGAAGACCAGCGAGCCCGCGAACAGCATATGCGGCAGGGCGCCCGGATAGTCCTTGGCGTCTGGCACCTTCTCCGCGACCGTCACATGGCCGGTCGCCTTTACGAATTCCTTGAACTGGCGGTTGGTCACGGGCGCCTTGTCGATAAAGAACCCGTCGACGCGCACCCGGTGCGACGGAGCTTCCTCCGCATAGTGGCTGTTCGAGCCCATACGGAACATGCCGCCCGGAATGTAGGCCATATCAGGCGGGCAGGCGAGCGAAGTGGCGTCCGCACCAGAAGCGCCGGGGGCGTTCATTGCGCGCACCCGCCACAAATCGGTCGTGCCAGGTTGCCCATGACCCGTCCCTCCGGTGTTGGCATTTCCAGCCGTGCTCGACACCCCAGGACACAGGATGCGAGAAGCGGTTGAAAGCTACGGCGTGGCTCGCTGTCTGACAAGAGGAGCAGAGGCGCTGGCCTATATCTTGATGAGGTGAGACGTGCTCCTGCTCTTTAGCGCAGCCTCGTTTGCGGCGAGTCGCATTGCTGGGTTATTCTATCCAAATCCGCGCCCGGAGATATCAGATGCGCATCATCACGCTCGCCACTCTTCTTCAAGGCTTTGTCCTGGCGGCGGCTTTCGCCGGGCCGGCCACCGTCACCACCAAGGTCAATCTCCGATCCGGACCGGGAACCTCTTACCAGAGTCTTGGCTTGATTCCCGAGGATGCCAAGGTCGACCTCGCCGAATGCGACGCTGCCGGTGGCTGGTGCGCGGTGACGTATCAAGGCACGACCGGTTTCGTCAGCGGCAAATATGTGAACGAGGAGGATACCGGCCGGCCGGGCTGGCCGCGATCCTACACGACCGACAAAGGCGCCGAGATCGTGCTCTACCAGCCGCAGGTTTCGAGCTGGGACAAGTTCACGGACCTTTCCGCGCTGGTGGCGACCGAATACAAGGCGAACAAGGATGCCAAACCGGTTTTCGGCGTCATCGGCCTGACCGGCAAGACTCAGACCGATCCCGACGCGGGGGAGGTGGTGATCTCCGACATCAAGATCACGCAGTTGGATTTTTCCGCGCTCGACCGGTCGCAGCTTGCCGATTTCGCACTGGAAGTCGGAAAGCTCCTGCCGACCGGATCGGTCACGGTGACGGAGGAGCGGCTCACCGCCAGCCTCGCCGACTACCAGCGGATGGATGATGCGAAGGGACTGAAGTCCGATCCGCCGCCGATCTTCATATCCAAATCGCCCGCCGTGCTCTTGCAGACCGATGGCGAGGCGGTTGTGGCGCCGGTCAAGGGCGCGCCGGGCCTCTCCTTCGTCGTCAACACCAACTGGGACCTGTTCAAGATCGATGCCGATCAGAGCTATTTCCTGCGCGACGAGAAATCTTGGCTGGCCGCGAAAGCGCTGGACGGCGATTGGCAGACGGCGACCGCGCTGCCCGATGCATTGTCGAAACTTCCCGACGAGGACAGTTGGAAGGACGCGCGCGCCGCGATGCCGCCCGCGCCGTTCGCCGACGGCGTCGTCCCCAAGGTGGTCTATTCCGACACGCCTTCCGAACTGATCAATTTCGATGGCGAGCCCAAGCTAGAACCGGTTGCCGGAACCGGCCTGGAATGGGCGTCGAACAGCGACGGCGACGTGTTTTTCCAGAAGGCGAGCGGCAACTGGTATGTGCTGATCTCCGGCCGCTGGTTCTCGGCGAAGTCGCTTGACGGTCCTTGGACCTTCGCGACGCCCGACCTTCCCGAGGATTTCCAGAACATTCCCGACGATGCGCCCTATGCGAGCGTCCGTTCGTCCGTGCCAAAAACCTCCGAGAATGCCGAGGCGAGGCTCAAGGCAAGCATTCCGCAGATGGCGCGGGTGTTGACCGATGGATCGGTCAAGGTCGACGTCGCCTATAGCGGCGATCCGAAGTTCGAGCCGATCGAGGGTACGTCGCTCAAATATGCCGTCAACACCAACGAAACGGTCATCCAGGTCGGCGCGAAATATTTCGTGCTGAAGGACGGTGTCTGGTTTGTCGGCGACAGCCCGACCGGGCCGTTCGTCGTCGCCACCGCGGTGCCCGACCAGATCTATACGATTCCGGCTTCGTCGCCGGTCTACAACGCCACCTACGTTCGCGTCTATTCGACGGAGCCGGGTGCAGTCTGGTACGGCTACACGATGGGTTATCTCGGCGCCTATCTGGCTTGGGATGCCCTGGTATACGGCACCGGCTGGTATTATCCCGACTATTGGGACACCAACTGGCACAACGGCTATTGGCCATATTATCCGAGGCCCGTCACCTACGGGGTCGGGGCCTTCTACAACCCGGCGCGCGGCACGTTCGGGCGCTATGGCTACGCCTATGGCCCGTATCGCGGCATCGTCGCCGGCGCCGGCTACAACCCGCGCACAGGCACCTATATCCGCGGCGCGGCGGTGGCCGGACCGGCTGGAGAGCGCGGCTTCATCGCCGCCTACAATCCGCGCACGGATACGGGGGCCATCGCCCGCGGCGGCACCAATGTCTACGGTTCGTGGGGCTCGGCAAGTGTGCGGCACGGGTCGGACTGGGCGCGCGCCAGCGGCGGCTCGACCGCCGCCGGAGGGCAGGGCGTCCGCTGGAACAGCTCGAATGGCAATCATGGTTTCGCCGCGCAGGGCCAGGGCGGCGACATCTATGCCGGCCGCGACGGCAACGTCTACCGGCGCGAGGATGGCCAGTGGCAGAAGCGCTCCGACGGCGATTGGACCCCGATCCAGAAACCCGACACCGACAATGGAAGGAAGCCCGGGCAGCAGTTGGGTGATGGCGGTTCGAACCTGGCCAATCGGGCCCAGCAGGGCCAGGGCACGCCGGGCGCCAATCGCCCGTCGCAGCAGCGCAAGATCCAGCCGGTCGCCCCGGATCATCTCGGTTACGATCGCGCCGGTCGCATGGCCGGCAATCAGAATGCACTTGCACGCCGCTCGGAATTCAATCCGCAGTTCAACGGCGGCAATTTCGATCGTGGAGGTTTCCACGGCGGCGGCGGTTTCCGGGGTGGTGGCGGCGGCTTCCACGGCGGCGGAGGAGGCGGGCGGTTCCGCCGTTGACCTATTGGCCGCCTCGCCTGCTACGCAGTGTCGGCATCACGTTCGAGCGCTGGCGCTGTCCTCGGTCCGCAGGCGGATGCCGATCTGACGCCGGCAGATATGTGTTGTTGCGGAGAGCCGCGAACTTCCCTTGTCGCCGTGCCGGATCGAGGCGGAGCCGGTAAGCAAACGAGCAAAACAGTGCTTAGCCGGCGCCAGAGCGGGCGCAGCGGACAAAATGCTTTGGCAACCGGGTGAATTTGCTGCAAAGTCGCCTGGAGGGGAGCATCTATGCCGATCAGGACTCAAATCCCGCGCGAGGGCGACGGGTTGTCGTTCGCGGGCCGCCGGACTGGTCCTCGCGGATTTTCCGTAGTCCCGCCGCGGCCCGTGTTCGACGAATGCGACGGGAAGCGGTAGAGTGTCGCGGCAGATTCCGGCGTCATCGACGCCGTCCGCTAGTCCTGTGACTGACGAGGCCTCCGCCGAGGCGCGCTCTTCGCTTTCGGTCGAATCGCCGAATCACGATGCCCCTCCAGCCCCGACGCCGTGGGTCAGGCCGCTCCGGCTGCATCTCAGCATCGTCATCATCCTGCTGTTGATCGGCATATCCGCCCCGCTGATGGGGCTGACTTACGAGCAGGGCAGGCGCATGGCGTTGGCGACTGCCGAAGAGCGGATGAACCAGCTCAGCCAGCACACGATCGACCGCTATCGCAGCCTGTTCGGTGACGGTTATTCCACCGTCACCGTCGCCTCGGTGCTGAAGCCGCTGCTCTCGCCGCCTTCGGTCGACCTGGAAGCAAAGACCGAGTTGCTGGTCAAGACGCTCGAAGGCTCGCCCTATATGGACGGCTTTTATGTCGGCTATCCCGACGGCGGCTTTCTGCATGCGGTCGCGGTCGAGCGCAATCCGGGCTGGGCAAGTGCCCTCGATGTGCCCACCGGCACAGCCTTCGCGGTCCGCACGATTGATCGCACGGACACCGGCCCGGTCTCCACCTGGCGCTTCCTGGAAAGGGACGGCACGGTAGTCGGCGAACGGTCGACCGATCAGGTGTCCTACGATCCGCGCAAGCGACCGTGGTATCGCGCGGCGTCGAATGGTGGCGAACCGGTCGCGGTCGGGCCTTATGTGACGGCGACGACGAAATCGCTGGCGCTGACGCTTGCCGCGCCGATGGCCGCCGACCGCAAGGTGGTGGTCGGCGTCGACCTGCTGCTCGAGACGATCAGCCGGCTGCTCGACCGCGAAGCGGTGTCCGAAAACGCGCGCGGCTATGTCTTCGACAGCGAAAGGAAGCTGATCGTCCATTCCGACGAGGCGATCATGGGACAGGTGCTCGAGGGCCTGCTTGGGACCGGCAAGGCCGGGCAGACCTCCGCCACGACCGATCCGGCGCTGGATCCGATCCGCGAGGAGCTGCGCGTCATCACCGAGGGCCATGACCGGACCGCCCGCTTCGACGTCGACGGCCAACCCTATATCGCGCGCATATCGTCGGTCGGCTTCTCCGACCTTTTGCGCGGCAACACCATCGTGATCGCCGCGCCGCTGTCGGACTTCGTCGGCCCGACCCAGCGCTTGCTGACGAAGAACCTGATCATCACCGGCATCGTGCTGGTCGCCGGCATTCTCGTCGCCATCGTCGTGGCGCGGCTGATCAGCCGGGCGCTGCTGGCCCTGTCGGAGGACGCGCGCCAGATCGGCAATCTGGACTTCAAGGCGCAGCCTGCCGGCTTCTCGTGGATCGCGGAGATCAACACGCTGTCCCGCGCATTGTCCTCGGCCCGCGAGGCGATCCGCACCTTCGCGCTCTATGTGCCGCGCGAGCTCGTCCGCAATATCGTGGCATCAGGACAGGCGAATGCCGGAAAGGCGATCCGGCAGGAGGCCACGGTTCTGTTCACCGACATTCGCGATTTCACGACCATCTCCGAGCAGCACTCGCCCGAGGAGGTGGTCGGCATGCTTTCCACCTATTTCGACCTGATGAACCCGATCGTCGAGCGCCACAACGGGGTGATCGTCCAGTATCTCGGCGATTCCATCTTTGCGATGTGGAACGCGCCGGTAGCCGATCCCACCCATGTCGACGACGCCTGCCGCTGCGCGCTGGAATTGAAGGCTGCTATCGACAGTTTCAACGAGGCCAACCGCCTGGCGGGCCGGCCCGAACTGGTGACGCGCTTCGGCGTGCACACCGGCGAGGCGGTGGTCGGCAGCGTCGGCGCCGAGGCCCGCCGCCAATATACCGCGATGGGCGACACGGTGAACGTTGCCTCCCGTCTCGAAGGCATGAACAAGGAGTACGGCACGACCATCCTGGTCAGCGGCGCGGTGCGCGAGCGCAGCGACGGGTCATTCCAGTTCCGCAGCCTCGGCGTTGCCAAGGCCAAGGGCCGCAACGAGGGGATCGAGATTTTCGAACTCGCCGGCCGCGTGGGCTGAGCGCTGCCGGGTTTCAAGGCGGCAGGCTCAGTTCCGCTTCGAAGCCGTCTTCGCGGCCACGGGCTGGCGATGCGAGCATCAATTTGGCGCCCATCTGCCGCGCCAGCCGATCGACGATCGCCAGGCCGAGGCCCGAGCCGGGAGCGGAGGAATTGTTGCGCTTGAACCGCTTGGTCAACTGCCCAAGCTGCGGTTGCGGGACGACGTGACCCGCATTCGCTAGGGTGAGCGTTCCGTCCGCTGAAATCGTCAGGCTCACCGGCCCGTCCGGATCGCCGTGCAGGAGCGCGTTCTCGATCAGATTCCTGAGGATGATGCCGAGCGCGTCGGCATCCACCCGCCGAAGAAAGGGCGCGTCCTCCTGGATGCCGTCCAGACGAAGCTCCAGTTTGCCGGCGTGTTCCGACATGCGGTTGAAATCCTCGGCCACGAGCTGGATGACTGCCATGACATCGACTGGCGCCGTCGACGCGCCGATGCCGGAATCGGCCCGGGCCAGTTGCAAGAGTTTCTCGGTCAGATGGCTCAGCGCCGACAGCGACGCCTCTATGGCGCGCGCCCGGCTCCTTTCCGGGCCGGCCGGCAGTTCGGCAATCAGGCGCTGTGTCTGGGCGAGCGCGCCGGCGATCGGCGTGCGCAGTTCATGGGCGCTGTTGGAGGCGAATTCCCGTTCGGCTTCCAGAGCGGTCCGCAGCCGCTCCAGCAACCTGTTCACCGAGATGTTGATCGGCTGCAGTTCGACCGGCAGGCCATCCACCGCCATCGGCTCCAGATTGCCGCCGTCGCGCGCGCCGATCTCCCGCCGCAAGGCACCCAACGGCTTTAATGAGCGCCTGACGAAATACCAGATGCTCACCATGCTGAGCGGCACGAGTAGAACGATGGGCAGCATGAGCGACAGCAGCCCCTCGGTCATCGCCTCGCGCCGCTCCTCGAGATTGTCGGCGACCTGCAGGAAGATCGTGCCGCTGACCGCATCCACAGTATAGATGCGCTGCGTGGCGGTGTCCGAAAAGCCGCGCCGAAGGGGGGCATCGAACGGCTCGGGCTGAGCGTCGTGGGAATGCAACAGCACTGTGCCCTGCGCGTCGCGGACCTGGTAGGTCAGATATTCATCGTTCTCGCTTCCACTGGCGACGCGCCTCGGCTCGTCGAGGCTGTCGCGTTGAAAGAGATCGTCGACCACCAGCGGCATCAGGCGCTCGGCGGTTTCCTGCAGGCTGCTGTCGAAAACCTCGTCGAATTCCTCGCGCATGACGAATGCGCCGAGACCGGCCGCCAGGATCCAGAACAGGATCGTCGAGCCGGTGAGCCACAGCATCAGCCTGCGGGTCATGAAGCAGCCAATCTGTAGCCGATGCCGCGGACGGTCGCGATTGTTTCGGCGCCAAGTTTCTTGCGCAGCCGGCTGACATAGACCTCGACCGCGTTGCTCTCGATCTCCGCGCCGAAGGCGTAAAGCGCATCCTCGATCCGCGCTTTCGAGACGATCGACCCTGGCCGGCTGAGCAGGCTGTCGAGCACCGCCCATTCCCGCGCGGTAAGTTCGAGCGGCTCGCCGTCGCGGCTTATCCTGCGCTCGGCCGGCACGATGGTGATGGCACCGATCGTTATCTGTGGCGCGCTCTGCTGGCTGTAGCGCCGCGCGACCGCATGGATGCGCGCCGACAGTTCGCCGAGGTCGAACGGCTTCACCAGATAGTCGTCGGCGCCCGAATTCAACCCTTCGATGCGGTCGGAAATCTGGTCGCGCGCGGTGAGAACGATCACCGGGGTGGTATCGGAACGGCTGCGCATGTCGCGCAGATAGGAGATGCCGCTGCCGTCGGGCAACTGCAGATCGAGAAGCACCAGCCCATAGGCCGCGACGTCGGCGAAGCCGCGTGCATCGGTGAGTGACATCGCCCAGTCGACGGCATGCGCGTCGGCCGACGCATGATCGCGCACGGCGCCGCCGATCGTCTTGTCGTCCTCGATGAGAAGTATGCGCATGCGTGACCTTCCTGTGCCACCTGCCGTGCCTTTTACACGAGCGAGAACGCCGGTGCAGCGCTTTCAGGTTGCTGTCAGGTTCGGCTGCCATCAGGGCGTCATGTTCAACGCCGGCAGAGAGCCTGATGCGGAATCTCCTCGTTGCCGCCTTCATGCTCCAGACGGCTTCCGTCGGTGGCGCTTCGGCCGGCGCAACATGCGACGTGCCGGTCGCGGAGTGGCAGCCGCGGGAGACATTGAGGTCGAAACTCGAGGCCGACGGCTGGTTGGTTCGCTCGATCAAGGCGCAGGACGGCTGCTACGCGGCGGATGTCACGGACAAGAACGGTGTTGAGATACACGCGGTCTTCGACCCGAAGACGCTCAAGCTTGTCGACATGGCAGAACAGGATAGTGCGGGTTGATCCAGGCCAAATCCAACCGGGTGCGGGAAACCTCGCGCCGTGCGGCAGCGAAAGCATCGCCATGAAGCACCGTGTCAACCTGGTGCATGTCGTGCTGCTGCTCGGTCCGATCCTGCTCGCCATCGTCATTCTGCCGCTGTCGTTCGGTCTAAATCGGCTGAGGAGCGATACCTGCGTGCAGCCGTTCGGCCAGGACGTGCCGGTGCAGGCAAAGGGGTGTCGCTGACGATGCTGAGCCGTGTCGAACGAACCACCGCGCTGGACGAGGGCATCACCGTGGTCGTCCCGGTCCTCAACGAGGCCGAAAACATCCAGGCGCTGATCGGCGAGATCGTGCTTGCCGCCAACCGCAGCGCGATCCGCGAAATCGTCTATGTCGACGACGGCAGCACCGACGGGACGCTTGCGCGCCTGGCCGAGCTCATGCAGGCCGTTCCGATGCTCCGCGTCGTCCGTCACGACCGGCCGCTCGGCCAGTCGGCGGCTTTCCTCTCCGGCGCACGCGCTGCCAGCCAGGATCTGCTGGTGTTCATGGACGGCGATCTGCAGAACGACCCGGCCGATATTCCCCTGCTAGTCCAGCGTTACAAGGAAAGCGGCGCCGACAGAACCAGGATCGCGGTGCTAGGCCAACGTGCCGTCCGCAAGGACAATTCGCTGCGCCGGATTTCGTCGAGACTCGCCAACCGCCTGCGAGCGGCCGTGCTCAAGGACGGGACGCGCGACACCGGATGCAGTCTGAAGCTGATGCGGCGCGAGGATTTCCTGGCGCTGCCCTATTTCGATCACATGCATCGGTTCCTGCCCGCCATGCTGATGCGGGACGGCGTCGCGCTCCGGCATGTCCAGGTCGCTCACCGCGCCCGCGTGAATGGACGGTCGAAATACGGCTTCTGGAATCGCGCGCTGGTCGGCGCCGTTGACCTCGCCGGGGCCGCCTGGCTGCAGCGCCGCGGCCTCCCGTCCGACTATTCCCCAAAAGAAGTGTCCACTCCGGTGAAACAGCTATGACATCCTCGACGATCTGGCTTGGCATCGGGCTTGTCGGGCAGGCACTCTTCTTCATGCGGTTCCTGGTTCAGTGGATCGCCTCGGAACGAAGCCGGCGCAGCGTGGTGCCGCGCGCCTTCTGGTATTTCAGCATTCTCGGTGGGCTGACGCTGCTGGCCTACGCGATCAGGCAGCGCGACATCGTGTTTACCATCGGTCAGGCCACGGGCATCTTCATCTACACCCGCAACATCTATCTAAGCAGGCCGCAGCCGCAGCTTCCCGAGCCGGTTCTGAGCGAGACGTGATGGTCCGCGGTCATTCCGCTGGACTGGTTGATCCCGGGCTTCCGCGACTTCGTTTTGCCCCGGCCATCAGCCCGGCCCGTGACGAAACCCTCGATCTCGACCCTGACCGTCGCCGGCAGAAGGTGCGTGAACCATTCTATCGCGCTTGGATGCGGAATCTGAAACCGGTCGAGCCAATCCTGCCCTACGCCCTGCTCGCGCTGTTCTTTGCGGTGTCTTGGGCAACGCGGCCGCTGCTGCCGGTCGACGAAACGCGATACCTGACGGTTGCGTGGGAGATGCACCTTCGGGACAGCTTTTTCGTCCCGACGCTCAATTTCGAGCCCTATTTCCAGAAGCCGCCGCTGCTGTTCTGGCTGATCGACCTAGCGTGGGGGCTGTTCGGTCCGAGCCGGGCGGCAGCGCTCGCCGTCATCTTCCTGATCTCGTCCTCGATCATCTACCTCACCCGGCGTCTCGCCATCGCCCTTTTCCCGGACATCGATGGAATGTCACAGCGGGTGCCGTGGCTGGTGCTGGGAAGCGCCATCTTCGTCATCTATGCCAGCCTGATCCTGTTCGACCTTTTGCTGACGGCTTTCGTGCTCGCCGCGTGCCTGGCGCTCATCGCCTTTTCCAGGGGCAAGGGCTGGCGGTATGCGGCACTGGCCGGACTTTTCGTCGGGCTGGGCGTGCTGACCAAGGGACCGGTGGTGTTTATCCATCTTGCCTGTCCGATTGCGCTATACCCGCTGTGGCGCGATCCGCGCTCGGGCATACCCGTTCGCACGTTTTTCGCCGGCGTGCCGCTGGTCATTCTCGCCGGCTGCCTTCCGGTGGCCGCATGGCTAGGGCCGGCCTTGTACCGGACCGGGCTGGACTTCGCCTACAACCTCGTCTGGCGGCAGGCCGAGGGCCGGATCTCCGGATCGCTGCAGCGCGCCCATGCCCGTCCATTCTATTTCTACCTGCTGTTGCTGCCGGCCGTGTTGATTCCATGGGGGCTGTCGTTCGACCTCTGGCGCTCGCGCCCATGGCGTCGCGGCGACATCGTCGGCCAGGACCGGCGCGTGCTTTGTTTTCTCATCCTGTGGATCGCCTCCGTCCTCATCGTCTTCAGCCTGATCTCCGGCAAGCAGCCGCACTATCTGGTGCCGCTGCTGCCGGCCGTCACGCTGTTGTTCGGATATTTCATGGCTGATATTCGTCACAGCGTTTTTCCGTACAGCGCGGCTTTCATGCTGGCGGTGTTCGGGATCGGGCAGGTCGTGGCGGCGGCAACGGTCTTTCATCGCTACGACCTCTCAGGCCTTGCGGATTTCGTCGCCGCGAGAAAGACAGCCGATTGGGCCTATGTTGGCCGATATCAGGGGCAGATCACGTTCCTGGCGGGCATCGAAAAGCCTTTTGAAATCGTCGAGGAAAACACCGCCGACGAATGGCTAGGGGCCCATCCGACCGGCTACCTGATCAACGAAGTTCGGCGCTATCCGGACAGCAGCCGGAACGTCGCATTCAGCCATCTTGGCGAACGCGGCTATCTCGTCGTCTTGCGCGGCGCGCAGGCGGGGCCGTAGGCGCGTCGCAGTCCTATTCCCGTGACAGCAAAATTGGCGCTGGACGTAGGATTTCGTTGGTGATCCCGACAGGAATCGAACCTGTGACCTACAGATTAGGAATCAGTGCGATAGCGATTGCACGAGATTGCACAAAATTGCGTTTGCCATAAAAATCATGTAATTACAATGACTTGAGTGGTGCACGAGATTGCGCCGGGTTGCAATTAGTACCCCTAGCCGCATTATATAGACCTTATATACAACGCGGAGAAGCGAAGGGTACAGCATGACAACGAAAACGAAATTGAAGGACGGATGGCCGTCACATGTCAAATTCACCAAGCCGGTCTTGCAGGGCTTTGAGAGACTGGACTGTCAGGGAAAGCAGCGGACCGTATGGGACACGGAGCAGAAGGGCCTGTGCGTTCTGGTTTCACCGAAAACTGCTCGCAGTCCGCATAACACCGTGACGCTACGGGTCCTGTACTATCTCAACGGCAAAGCCGCGTATTTGAAGATAGGTCGCTGGGGCGACAGAGAATTTTACCGAGACGCTGACGGCAAGCTGCTCACCGTCGATTGCGCGAACATGGATGAGGTGCGACGCCGAGCAAGCGAGATAAGGAACGCGGCAGGCGCTGGTCGCGTCAATCCGAAGCAGCCGAACGTTTCTGGCAGCGTTGACGACCTGATCGTCACATTCATTTCCGAGCACGCGAGCCAAATCAAATCCGGCTCAGAAACCGAGCGCATCTTGCGTCTCTACGTCTTGCCAGAATGGAAAGGGCGCAACGTCAGCGACATCAGCAAGGCCGACATTACGACGCTGTTGAACAAGATTGCCGACAAGAAGTTCAAAGGCCCGAAAGGCAAGCTGCTGGGCACCAAGGGCGTTGCCGACGCTGTGCGTGCTCAATTGTCGAAATTCTTCAATTGGTATTCTGAGGACTACAACGAGGAATTTCGCTCGCCATTTGTAAAGATCAAGCGACGGGCACCGAACCCGAAGCGCGAGCGCGCTCTGACTGACGCTGAAATCGCGGCTATGTGGACGGCTTGCAACGAATTAGGTGTCTACGGTGCTTGCGTCCAAACCGCGCTTTTGACCGCACAGCGCTTCTTCAAAGTCGGCTCCATGCGCCGCTCCCAAATCCAAGCTTCTGTCACGCTTCCGGGTCGCCATGACGAACTAACCGGCGAATGGATATCTGAGCAGGTCATTACAGACGTTTGGGATGCCAGAGAGAAAAGCGACCCGGCGAACAAGGGCGTTTCCGAAGTGCCGCTTTCGACGCTTGCCAAATCGATCATCGACAGCGTGCCGATAATCGATGCCGATGCCAGAGACCATGTTGATTTCGTGTTCACACTGACCGGCAAGAAGCCTTTCAACGGCTGGTCAAACGCCAAGGTCGCACTGGACAGAGAGATGCTGGCGATCTTGAAATCCAATGCCGAGAAAGCCGGGCTTGATCCGAAGACGATCAAGCTGTTGCCTTGGCAACATCGCGATTTGAGACGAACAGCCAGAACCTTATTGTCTAGAGCCGGTGTCAACCGTGACGTTGCCGAACGCTGCCTGGCACATGTCGTCGGTGGCGTCGAGGGCGTCTACAACCGGCATAGTTACCTTCAGGAGAAACAAGACGCGTTCGCCCGGCTGGCAAAACTGGTTGATCGTATCGTGAATCCTACTGACCAGACCAACGTGGTGCCATTTCCGGCCACGCTGCCTTGATAGAAGGTCGCTGAGCAGGCTTTCGCGTTGTGCCGCGAGCCCTAGTTAGCCCTAGCTAGTAGGTATGAGACGAACGATGCGCAGGCGCCGAGCATGAACAACGCATCCGTTTCATCGACCTGGGCTTCATCCTTGTATACGAGCGCGTGTCGAATGCCTTTCTCGTCGCTCGAGTACCCATAAAGCGCGCCGAAAGCGGCCTTCAAGCCACCGTGGAGATGGCCTTGCTTCTCAAGCGCAGCAAGCGCTGGTCCGAGCTTATCCGTGCCGGGCGCGAGCGCAACTGCAATCGATTCGACAGCGTGAATGCTCTCCCTGATAGAGCCTGCCCAGTCTGAGTTTCGAAGCGCCACGCCAGCGGCGACTAAATGCGCCCGAGCTGCACCAGCATAGTTGGTTTCCGCGTCCGCAATCGCTCTCTCAAAGGCAGCAGCCTGTTCCGCCGTGCCGATTGCGACGATCTCGTTGTCAACGATCCGGTAGGCCGCACGTGCACTGACAAATGCCCCTGCAAGTTCCCGCTTCAAAGTTTCGCTGCACCGCGGGTTTCGAACAAAAAACTCCACAAAATCAAATAGCCTTCCAATAGGCGCCTTAAAGGCGGTTTCTGTTATTGCCTTTCGCCATGCACTTGGATCACTGTTGTACGAAGATGCGCTTTGCCCGAAGAAGCGGACGTGCAAATCCATTGTCACCCGCTTACCGTTTTCGAGAAAGTATGCTCCGTAGCCGTGGCCTGTTTCGCGGTCGATTTCGAGGCCGATATAGTAGTCCAGCAGACGACGTAACTCGGCTGAAACTTCGCCCAGCTTCAACTGCGGCGGGATGGGTTCGAGGCCCGTACGTTGGGAGAACGGGATGTATGGCCTGTCTTTGTTCATACCGAACCTATACAGCAGCGTGCATAGTCGCGGAACTCGTCGAGCGACGACTATCAACGCATTTCGATCACTCGGCGGGATCGATAGGCTTGTGCCACCACCACTTCAAAAAGCGGGCAATCGCGATCAGCCCGGCGACTACGCCAAAGACGCTGGCGATCAAGCTGAGTGCCTGACCAAGATCGAGGGTGACTATCATGGGAGGGTCTCCTTTCAAGACAAATCTCGCCATTGAGAAAAGTTCTTGAAAAGAGCTGAGAAGATAGACGCATCACCCGGAAGCGATGTCAACTGGTATGCCGGCAAAACTGCGGCCCGCTACACAGGGAAGAATACGCACCAGTGTGCACCAACAGGCACAGAGTGGAACCAGCCGGCATAGAACGGAACGAACGTCAACGAACTTAACCCATCACGATTTAGTGATATTGGGGCTCGGCCACACTTTCACCACAACAATATTGGCCCCAGGCATCGAACGTGGCCCGCTTCTCGTCGAAGAAATCGCTTCGCCTTTGCCTGTCATCTGACAGCGATAGACCGGGCGCTCGCTGGCGTCAGCGGCTGTGGCGGTATGATGGGCCGGGACGGGCCTGACGCTGCTCTACGTCCGGTTTACGTCCGCTTGACATGCCGAGACGGTTTGGCACAGGCTGAGGCCTTTCCTTCGACCGACATCGCATTCGGCTGGTTTGTTCTTGGCATCCTACAGCAACAGAATGGCAGCTTGGATCAATCTTCCCCTGCGTCCACTTCCTATTTGAGGCCGGAAGCTTCGATCAGCGAGGAAAGTTGGCGGAATGAGAAACGAACTTATCAGAATCGTGACATCACTGGCAGTCGCGGGTATCACGATGGGTGTGACGCATGGTCCCGCTCAAGCGGGTTTTACGGATGGCAACGAGCTCAACGAGGACTGTTCCGGTGGGACGAAAGGTAGTTTCAGGAGCGGCGCTTGTATTGGTTACGTCGCCGGTGTAGTAGATGCTGATGAGGGCATAGGCAATTGTCTTCCGTATGGCCCAAAGATGGGTCAAATTCGGGACGTCGTCAAGCAGTACCTACAAGACCATCCCGAAAGTCGGCACTATAATGCAAGCTCACTTGTTGTCATTGCCGTTCGGGAGGCTTTCTGCAAATAGTGTACTTTCCGATGACGGGCCTTTGCGACGAACTTTCCAGCTTCCCTCCGAAACCCGACCCTGCGCTCCCCCTTCATCCGTCATCTGACACGCCAGCAGCGGTCGCTCGCTGGCGTCTGTGGCTGGGGTGGTATGAGCCGGCCAGCAAAGCGCTCAGCCGCGTCAGCGCCAGCGCTCGACGGCGAGCGATGGACGGTCCGGATTCCTCCGGACCGCCGGCATTTCAAGGAGAATGTATTCCAGAGCTTCAGGCTGGTAGAGGACCGGACCGCGGCCACCTGAAACCGCGGTCCTACGCCTCGCTTCGCACCAGCCGGAGGCGACGACCTGACGCGGGGAAGGACGCGAAAACCCCGCTGGCGCTACCACCGCAAGGCTCCCCATGCGGCGGAATTTCATTCAGTCGAACAGGCTCGGTTTGGTCCGCTGAAGCTGCCGCATGGCGTCCTGACGGGACATGCCGGTTCGGGCCAGATCATCGACCATCGCCTGAAGCTTGTTTTGGCGGACGCGGCCTTCCCGTGCCTTGCGGATGTCGGTTTCCTCGTCGGTATCGCGGTGCGACCTTGACTGGAATTTCTCGTACAGGTCGGGACGGGCGGAACGGGCGGTCTGCATGGCTAGAGTCCCGGACATCCCTGACTTCTGATAGTGCTTCGTGAGATCTTCAAAATCCGTCATTTTCCTTACCTCCTTCGCGGGGTCATCGGGATCGTCATTGGCGGCGTAGAACACGCTGCCGGGAATGTCTGCCGCCGTCATAAGCTCGGATCGGTCGGCATGATCGGAGAGCACAAAGGCCTGCCGCTGCTCCCCGTTGAGGCGGTCATAGAAGGAGCGCTCCGGGCCGGTCAGCGGACTGAATTTGAGCTTCAGGATCTCGTCGTGATCGGCGGATGAATCGCGCTTCATAATCACCGACTTGGCGTGGATGTTCGCCGGGAAATCGACGGAACTCAGTTCCGTGATCTCGAAATCTTCCATCACCCGCCGATTGAGTTTTACCCGTTCCATATCAACCTCCTTCAAGCCCGACCGAGAGGCCGGTCAATTCGCCAGACTGAAACCGATCAAGCAGGGCTGGGTCGTGCGGTCGCCAGCCGATCATCAGTCCGGTGCACGCCGACGAAATGCCCATCGACGCGGCGATCTCACTGGTGAGCGGAAACGCGAACACGACCTTGCCAGCAAGCTTGCCGTTGTGGTTAATCTCGACCCGCCGCGATCCTTCGACGTACCGGGTCGCGGCCTTGAGCATCCCGGATTCGCTGATGTGGTCGCCCTGCAAGTCGTAGTACGGGATGTCATCAATCTTGCTGACAATCGCCCAGCCGAACAGCAGGCCAGAATCGGCTTTGTTGGCTAACGGGTCGACATAAACCGGAAGCTGGCCCGACGGCCTTGTTCGTCGTTTCCTGAACCCTGCCCATCCGGCCATCTTCGACATTGTCAGAGCAGGCCTTTCTCGCGGTAGATTTGCTCCGGGATTGTCAACGCATGTTGGCGCCAGAGTCTGGCTTGGCGGTAGTCACCCTCGGCCTCCAATCGTTCGACGAAGGCGGCTACAACTGAGGTACGATTGGCGATGTCGATTTCGGCGACATGTCGGTCGCGTTCCTTGGCTTCCTTACGGCCTGTCGGCCTCATTAGTCGTTTGTTGGCTATCGCGAGTTCGTACTTCAGGTTCAAGGCTTCGGTGGCAATCTCGGATTGTTTATAGGACCTCGACGCTGGGTCGTTGCCGACGTCTACATTGGCCAGCTCAGCTATGCGGGCCTTGATTGCTTCGACCTGCCTGCTGACCAGTTCACGAATGAGTTTCACGTCCTTGTCTCCTTTTGGTTGTCGGGTTCGGCCAGCCGGATGCGGACTCGCTCTCTGCTCTGGCTACGATGGCGATCTGGAAGGGTTGGCATCGCGGCATCGAGATCAGCCCTACAGGCTATTCGCTGCCATGCTTCGGTCGCGTCTGCTCCAGCCTCGACAAGGTCGCGGACAAGCTCGGCTTCGCGGACCAGTTGCCGGGCGATTTGTGCCTTGGCTCCAGCGTCCCTCGTACCGACATCCATCAGCAGGGCGTAGTGTCTGCCACCTGTCAGTATTGGGTGAAGATAGGGAGCCAGATCGTCGGGTATATCAACATTGTTGCGCGCGTCTTCTGCAACATGCGAGTGGAGTGCTTTGCAGACAGCCAAGAGGTCCATTTGGACACCAAGGCGGTCTGCGTCTTCGATTATCAATTCCAGCAAGGCTAGTGCTTCATCCGGCATTGACAACAACTGACGGGTGAATAGCTGCTTGTCGTACCGGGCAGGGACTTTCGGTAACAAGCTTCTAAGGCTGGGAGGCAAGGTAGTCATCGACCTGTTGCCCCGTTAGTTCCAAAACGACCAGCCTTGATGCCTTCAATGATTGCCTCGGTATAGTCGTGATTATGAGGAGGCGTGACGTCTTTTGTCTGGCGTCCGACATTCAAGCCCAGCGATTCGACCAACCGCCTCAATTGACTTGCGATGCGTGCATAGCTGTCCAGCCGTTCCCGGCTTGGTGCTTTGCCGTCTGCCGCCAATTGGCCAAACCGAACATCCTGATACTCCAACTCGAGTTGAAGTAGGGCGGCTCGTCGTGCCAGCGCACGCTGGCCTTCTGACAAACGATTGTCCGCGTCGCCGCCAAGGTCGGCCTCGTAGATCAGTAGAAGGTCTTTGAACCTTCTCGCCCAAGTGCTGCGCCTGTCGAGACTCGGCAGCAAATTGGTCGCAGAAGTTATTCGCGATCGACCGGGTATGGTCCGACTGCGTATCTCCGTTCGACCATAACCAGACCTAACTGGCGTCTCGTCCTCGTCTTCTTCAATGTCTAATCTAATGCGTTCCATGGGAGAAACGCTATGTTTTCCCTATATGAATTGCAACTCGGTTGGTATTTTGCCAATGTTTACAGATGTTTACTGTCACAAAGCGACTTATAGTTAATTTGTGCTTCCAAAAATACAGCCTGTTTTTGCTTAGAAAAGTCTGGTAACAGTCTCACTTTTCTAATCGAACTAAGCTGTCTGCAATTTTCGCTCTCTATCACCATGTCCATTTTCTATAAAAATCCTACCATTTTGTAGAACATGAATACAACTTTGGAACTAAGACAACTGCCTTCGTCTGAATGAGCCTTTCCGGCTTCACGCCTATCATTCATCTGGTGTTTAACCCTTTTTGTGCCCGTCCGTTTTTCTTCTTTTCCTGCCAAATCTTCAACATCCGCTCGCCGGTCATCCTTGCTGCGCGAATAGATAAAAAAATCAACTAAGAGGTGACTGTTGATTGTATTAGTTTGCCAGAGCTTGTTGCACGAAATAGTAGATTTTTGCACGAATGATCTGCGAATTGCGGCTTAACTGGTTAAGCGTGCTACGCACGCTTATTTTTTATTTAATTTGATAGCCGTTTCTTGCACGGATTGGGTTGCAAGATCCGACTTAAATTATTAAGCGTGCTACGCACGCTTATTTTTTTATTTAATTGGGCTCTGCAAACGGTCTGTTGCAGCGACCGTTTGCAGATAGACCGAGACTTAAATACTTAAGCAACTCCCTAGCGCAACGAACTTAACTCGCTTTTTCAGGCTCCAGCTCGCCTGCTTTTCTTGCCTCCTTTACAATTTGTGAAACTCTTGCGGCCGTAAGCCCAAGCTTCTCGGCAATGTCCTTCTGCTTCATGCCTTCATGCAACAACTCAACGACTTTGGCTCGCTTCTGCTCAGTTGCGCCACGCGAGTCTTCCACCGTCCATGTAGCAAGTCCACCGTCTTCCATGGACAGGCGTACAATCCGCGACCTCGCATCTTCCCCGGCGAAGTGTCGTGTCTTGGTGAACGTCAGCTCAAATGCCGACTCTTCGCCTCTCACAAGGTCCTTCCGCTCCGTTAGACCTACCATCACGTCGAGAACATCTTCGCGTTTTGAACTACCTCGCGGCTTGCCCCCTTTGCCTTCATGGTGGACGAATACTACCGCCCTTCCTTGTTGACGTTGTGCCAATGCCCATTCTTGAAGCGGCATCCATGACTCGGCTTCGTTCTCGACACCCGTCCGGACTAGTGTCGATATGTTGTCCAGAACAATGACCTCGATCCCCTCGGCCTCGATAATCTTGTTTAGAACTTCCTGGCCTTCCTTCGTCGCAATATCGGGCTTCGACAATTGGCGGTTGTAGAACTGATCTGGCGTCAGAACCCACAAGTTCTTCGATAGCCCCATGTGCGACAGCCGCTTCTGCAATGCCGCGATGCCCATTTCGCCGTCAACGAAAAGCACCCGTCTTGGCTTTTCGGCTGTCCAGCCGAGCAATTCCTTACTCTCCGCCATGGCATACGAGACAGACAACCCCAGCCAGGTTTTCGCAGAACCCCGAGCGCTGTGAATCATGGCGATGTTGCCGACCGCAAGCCACGGCTTCATTAGGAATTCAGGAGGCGGGAAATTCATCTCGACCAGCTCATCAAGCCGGATTGCCCTTATGCCGCGATCTTTGACGCGTTTGGCCTTGCGTATCGCATCCCATAGAATGTCGGGGTCGGCATCAGAGTGAAGAAGTTCGTCGTTCCAATCTTGTCCAACTTCATCAGGTATCGCGATGCGAACACTGGGCCGACCGATGTCATGCAGTCGTTGCGCGAGTGCGTTTGCAGCATCTTGGCCGGTTCCGCTTTCGTCGTTGTCGGCGCAGATGATGACCGACGACGCTGCCGGGACATCGCAGACGCGCATGTTCGAAGCGTTCAAAGATGCTACCGCCGGAAGATCAGCCAGTTGCGACGCTGCTAACGTGGTCTCAATGCCCTCTGCCACGATCAACGGTCGATCTGGGTCGAGCCGGCCAAGCTGGACGTGACCGCCTTTGATCGGCCCGTACAGCTTGCGTGGATTGTCGGTCGCCAATTTGCCCGTCGCCGTCGCGTCCAGCAGCGTGATGTGAGCGCCAACCAGCTTGCCCCCCTTCGCAACCGGCAACACCATTGCCGGATAGCCTTTGCCCAGCAACCTTCTGGCATCCTTGGCCGGCAGCAGCATCGCGTTGACAGGCACAATGTCGATGCCGCGATGCCGGAGATATTCGACCGGCGCTCCAGCGTTCGCCATTGCAGCAGCGCGAAGTATCTTGAAAGCTTCGCGAAAGCGAACGGCATCTTCGTATGCAGTATCGCCGTCCTCATGCTTTCTTCGAGGCCTTGGCTTTGTCGTCGGTTTTGTCGGCCACAGACCCTTCGCCTTCAGCGCCTCAATGACAGCTTCTTGCGAGCACCCTGCGTGACATTTCACCAGAATGCGGTCGCCGTCCTGCTTCACGCTTAGACTTGGGGAATCATCCTTATGGGCCGGGCAACGGCACATACTACCTCTACCGCCTAACGCCGAAATGATTGTTTCAGCGTCGTTGCGGGGTGTCGAGGAAGAGTTTAAACTGCGCGCGCTGTTGCTTTGATGGCCCTGATCGACGTTGACGCGTCGGTCGGGGTTGCTTTTGTCACTCATGACCAGCCTCCGGCCTCTCGGCCAACCATTTTTCGATGGTTGTTTCCTGCCAGCCATGGACATTTGGACCAAGCTGTATGGGTTTCGGCAAAACGTTGTCCTTTGCCCACCACCGCCAAATCGTCGTCGGGTCGACGCGGAGCAGCTTTGCGAGCTCGGCAGTGCGTAGAATGCGCATAGGGTGCGGTCGGTAGTCGAGGCGCACGCGAGGTAAGGATTTCTTCACGGGTGTCGCTCCAAATGTTTACCAAAGCCTGCTCGCACATCAAGCAACGTGCTTGACGGGCGGTAGGCCGACTAAGTCTGTTTGGAGGTCGATCAGATGAGCGGTAGCGAGACAACAAATGTGCCAAACACTAGCTGCTATGATCTGGCGCGCAACGCGGCCGCTATTTGTTCCGAACCGCTGCGCCCTGCCTTCCAATTCGGCAGTAAGGGCAAAATTATAGGGCTTTGCGGCGATACGCAAGCCGCCGCAGCGTCGTCAGCCGCAGTGCGATGCCCCGAGTAGGCCAATTGACCGTTGTAGCTGTCGATTCATTATATAAAAGCTATATCGATCAGCAGTTTGCGACAGAGATTGCCAATTAAGCCTTTGATTTCGTTGGTGATCCCGACAGGAATCGAACCTGTGACCTACAGATTAGGAATCTGCCGCTCTATCCTACTGAGCTACGGGACCAGCCAAGGCGACACATAGCGGCTTCCGGCGGATTCGCCAACTGTTTCCGAACGGCGCTGCCGAGGAAACAGGAACGTCGAGCCCAGCGGGAGATGCGAATGGCGAAGCGCGCGACGGCTCGCGGCGGTTTGCCATTGCCAGTGGAACCGGATGGCGACCGAGCCTTGCGGAAGCAAAGTGTTTTGGCTAAGGAGGCCGCGCATCGGCGCCGGCCTTTCCGGCGTCTCAATCGAGGCATTCCAAGGCTTCCGTGAGCCCGGGACAGTCGAACGGGGCATCCGCTTTCCATGGCGCGTATCGTGATGAAGTTCGGCGGAACCTCCGTCGCCGACCTCTCCCGCATCCATAATGTCGCGCGGCACGTCAAACGCGAGGTCGACGCCGGCCATGAGGTAGCGGTCGTGGTCTCGGCCATGTCGGGCAAGACCAACGAACTCGTCGGCTGGGTGCAGGGCATGCCCAAGGCGACGGGCGCCAATACGCCGTTCTTCGATGCCCGCGAATACGATGCCATCGTCGCCTCCGGCGAGCAGGTCACGTCGGGACTGCTGGCGATCGCGCTGCAGTCGATGGGCATCAATGCGCGCTCGTGGCAGGGCTGGCAGATCCCGATCCGGACCGACCATGCGCATGGCGCCGCCCGCATCGCCGAGATCGACGGCTCCTTCCTGATCAAGCGTTTCGGCGAGGGCCAGGTGGCTGTCATCGCCGGTTTCCAAGGCCTTGCGCCGGACAACCGCATCTCGACGCTCGGGCGTGGCGGCTCCGACACATCGGCGGTGGCAATCGCGGCGGCGGTCAACGCCGACCGCTGCGACATCTATACCGACGTCGACGGCGTCTACACGACCGACCCGCGCATCGAGCCGAAGGCGCGGCGCCTCGACCGCATCTCCTTCGAGGAAATGCTGGAGATGGCCTCGCTCGGCTCGAAAGTGCTGCAGGTGCGCTCGGTCGAGCTTGCCATGGTCTACAAGGTGCGCACCTTCGTGCGGTCGTCCTTCGACGATCCCGACGCGCCGGGGATGGGCGACCTGATCAACCCGCCCGGAACGCTTATTTGCGACGAGGATGAAATCGTGGAACAGCAGGTCGTCACCGGAATTGCCTATGCCAAGGACGAGGCCCAGATCTCGCTGCGCCGCGTCGCCGACCGTCCGGGTGTCGCCGCCGGCATCTTCGGGCCGCTGGCCGAGGCCAACATCAATGTGGACATGATCGTCCAGAACATTTCCGAGGACGGTAAGTTCACCGACATGACCTTCACCGTGCCCTCCGGCGACGTGGGCAAGGCGCTGGCGGTGCTGGAAAAGGGCAAGACTTCGGTCGGCTACGACGTCATTCAGCACGACGAGGGCATGTCGAAGGTCTCGGTGATCGGCATCGGCATGCGCAGCCACGCCGGCGTCGCCGCCACGGCGTTCAAGGCGCTTTCTGAAAAAGGCATCAATATCCGCGCGATCACCACCTCGGAGATCAAGATTTCGATCCTGATCGACGGCGCCTACACCGAACTTGCGGTTCGCACTTTGCATTCCGTCTACGGCCTCGATAAGCATTAGTGTAGAAGAAATCCGGCGGAGGATTCGCGGCCTGCCGGGTGGCAGGGCCGCAAAGGCCGCTTGGAGACGGAGTCCGGATGCGTGATTCGGTCGTAGGACCACGCGTATTGCTGAGACGGCTCAGGGAGCTCATGGCCGAGCCCCTGGGGCCGCAGGAGCGGCTCGACCATATCGTCCGCGACATTGCCCGCAACATGGTGGCCGAGGTCTGCTCGCTCTATGTGTTGCGCGCCGATTCCGTGCTCGAACTCTACGCCACCGAAGGCTTGAACCCCGGCTCCGTGCACCTTGCCCAGTTGCGCCTCGGCCAAGGTCTCGTCGGCACGATCGCCGCCAGCGCCCGGCCGCTCAATCTTTCCAACGCCCAGGAGCATCCGGCCTTCGCCTACCTGCCGGAGACGGGCGAAGAGATCTACCATTCGTTCCTCGGCGTGCCCGTGCTTCGCGCCGGCCGGACGCTCGGCGTGCTGGTCGTCCAGAACCGGACGATGCGCACCTATCGCGAGGACGAGGTGGAAGCCCTCGAAACCACGGCGATGGTCATCGCCGAGATGATCGCCGCCGGCGACCTGGCGCGGCTGTCGCGGCCCGGGATAGAGCTCGACCTCAGCCGGCCCGTCTCGTTCACCGGTCTTGCCTTCAACGACGGCGTCGGCCTCGGCCATGTCGTGCTGCACGAGCCGCGCATTGTCGTCACCAACCTGTTCAACGAGGATTCGGAGGCCGAGACGCGGCGGCTCGAAGCCGCGCTCGGCTCGCTGCGCCTCTCGATCGACGACATGCTGTCGCGCCGCGAGGTGGCCTTCGAGGGCGAGCATCGCGACGTGCTCGAAGCCTATCGCATGTTCGCCAACGACCGCGGATGGGTGCGGCGGCTGGAGGAGGCCATCAGCAACGGCCTGACCGCCGAGGCGGCGGTCGAGAAGGTACAGAGCGACATGCGCGCGCGCATGGTGCATATGACCGACCCGTATATGCGCGAGCGCATGAGCGACTTCGACGACCTCGCCAACCGGCTGCTGCGGCAGTTGATGGGCCGTTCGCCGGACGATATCGCGGCCGCCCTGCCGAAGGATTCGATCATCGTCGCGCGCTCCATGGGCGCGGCCGAACTGCTCGACTATCCCAGGGAAAAACTGCGCGGCCTGATCCTCGAGGACGGCGCCATCACCAGCCATGTGGTGATCGTGGCGCGTGCCATGGGCATTCCCGTCGTCGGCCAGCTCAAGGGCGCGGTCTCCATGTCGGAGAACGGCGACCCTGTCATTGTCGACGGCGAGGAGGGCGCCGTGCACCTGCGCCCGCAGTTCGACGTCGAATCGGCCTATGCGGAAAAGGTGCGGTTCCGGGCCCGCAAGCAGGAACTCTATCGCGAACTGCGCAAAAAACCGTCCGTCTCAAGGGACGGGGTGAGCGTCGACCTGATGATGAACGCCGGGCTGGCCGTCGACCTGCCGCAGCTTGCCGATGCGGGTGCCGCCGGCATCGGACTGTTCCGCACCGAACTGCAGTTCATGGTGGCCTCGACTTTTCCGCGCGCCGAGGCGCAGGAGCGCCTCTACAGCGACGTGCTCGACATCGCGCGCGGCAAGCCGGTGACCTTCCGCACCATCGACATCGGCGGCGACAAGGTGCTGCCCTATTTCAAGGGCGCCGCGCAGGAGGAGAATCCGGCGCTCGGCTGGCGGGCGATCCGCCTGACGCTCGACCGTCCGGGGCTATTGCGCACGCAGGTCAGGGCGCTGCTCCGCGCCGCCGGCGGGCGCGAACTGCGCGTCATGCTGCCGATGGTCACCGAACTCGGCGAGGTGGCGCAGGCGCGCGAGATCATCGACCGCGAAGTCAGGCACCTCTCCCGCTTCGGCCACCATCTGCCGACCAGCCTGAGGATCGGCGCGATGCTGGAAGTGCCGTCGCTGCTCTTCCAACTCGACGAACTCATGCAGACGGTCGATTTCGTCTCGGTCGGCTCGAACGACCTCTTCCAGTTCGTGATGGCGACCGACCGGGGCAACAGCCAGCTTGCAGACCGCTTCGACGCCCTGTCGGTGCCGTTCCTGCGCATATTGCGGCAGATCGCCGAGGCTGGCAGGCGCAACGAGACGCCGGTCACGCTTTGCGGCGAACTTGCCGGCAAGCCGATCTCGGCGATGGCGCTGATCGGCCTCGGCTATCGGTCGATCTCGATGTCCCCCGCGGCCATCGGGCCGGTCAAGGCGATGCTCACCGAACTGCCGGTAGAGGCGCTGACGGACTTCATGAACGAAAACCTCGCCGGCATGAGCGCCAGATTACCGATGCGTGCGCTACTGCAGACGTTCGCGGACGACCGGGGGATACCGCTGTAGTTTGACGTCGCTCGATCCTTGAATAATCAAGAATATATAGATATTGTCCATATATCCAAGGTATGTGGATCGAACATGCGTGAATTCAGTACCGTTGAACTCACCCAGAAAATCGGCGACGTGACGCATCTGGCGCGTAGGGAGCCCGTTGCGATCACACAGCACCGCAAGCCGCGCTTTGTGCTGATGAGTATAGAAGACTACGAGCGCCTTGTCCGTCGTGGCGATACAAGGCAGGCGTGGACGAGCGACAACGTGCCGGACGATCTGGCTGATGAGATAGAAACGGCATTGAAAGTGTATGAAGCCAAGCCCTGACGATGGGCTTCGAGGAACTTCAAACCGGCGTTGTCATCTCCTCCCCGTTTCTATGGGCGCGGGAAGCGGCCGCAGGCGAGACGGAAGGGCGCAAACGTCGCCCTGTCGCGGTCGCGTTGCGCCTCGCACGGCCTGGCGGTGACGCCGTTGTCTTGCTGCCGACCACCACGCAACCGCCCGCCAGGGAGCGCAATGCGGTCGAGGTTCCGGAAACCGAGAAGCAACGCGCCGGCCTCGACACCAGCGTACGCTGTTGGATCATGCTGGATGAGTTCAACACCGATATCATCGGCAAGTCCTATTATCTCGAACCCGAACCGCCGCTCGGCGTCTTCAGCAGAGCCTTCTTCGCACCGGTTGCGAGAAGATTCGTCGGCCACGTCAAGGCTGCCCGAAAGGTTGATCGCCGATAGGCTAGCCGACGCTGACGCGTTGAGCTTGCGGCCGTTCTCCGCTATGCGGCTCATTCCACAGAGCGACCGGAAAGCATGATCTCCCTCCCCAATGACCGCATGGACCAGGTCGTAAAGCGCTTCGAGATGCTCGAGGCGCAGATGTCGGCGGGTCCGGAACCGGACGCCTATGTGAAGATGGCGTCCGAATATTCCGATCTGCAGGAGATCGTCGGCAAGGTGCGCGCGCTGCGCGCCGCCGAGGCGGAGGTGGCCGACCTGCAAACCATGCTGGCCGACAAGGCGACGGACGCGGAAATGCGGGAACTGGCCGAGGCCGATCTGCCGGGCGTCGAGGAGCGCATCGAAGCGTTGCAGCACGACATCCAGATCCTGCTGCTGCCCAAGGATGCGGCCGACGAACGCAACGCCATCCTCGAAATCCGCGCTGGCACCGGCGGCGACGAGGCGGCGCTGTTCGCCGGCGATCTTTTCCGCATGTACGAGCGCTACGCGGCGTCGAAGGGCTGGAAAGTCGAGGTCGATTCGATCAGCGAGGGCGAGGTCGGCGGTTTCAAGGAAATCATCGCCACCGTCTCGGGGCGCGGCGTGTTCGCCCATTTCAAATTCGAGTCGGGCGTGCACCGCGTGCAGCGCGTGCCCGAGACCGAGGGCAGCGGCCGCATCCATACCTCGGCGGCGACGGTGGCGGTGCTGCCGGAAGCCGAGGAAGTGGACATCGAAATCCGCCCCGAGGACGTGCGCATCGATACGATGCGTGCATCCGGTGCCGGCGGCCAGCACGTCAACACAACCGATTCGGCGGTGCGCATCACCCATCTGCCGACCGGCATCATGGTGGTACAAGCGGAGAAGTCGCAGCACCAGAACCGTGCAAAGGCGATGCAGATCCTTCGCGCACGCCTCTATGACATGGAGCGCACCAGGGCTGCGGAAGAGCGCTCCGAATCGCGAAAGCTGCAGGTGGGGTCGGGAGACCGGTCGGAACGCATCCGCACCTACAATTTCCCACAAGGGCGCGTGACAGACCACCGCATCAACCTCACGCTCTACAAGCTCGATCGGGTGATGATGGGCGAACTCGACGAGATCGTGTCGGCGCTGATTTCGGATCATCAGTCGAAGCTGCTCGCCGAGATCGGCACGGATGCCTGACGGGGACGACACGACGCTGGAGGATTTGCTCCGCGTCGGCCGCGAAATGTTGGCGCGGGCCGGAATCGATGATCCGGCATTGAACGCGCGGCTGCTGGTCGAGCATTTCACCGGCACGACCCGCGCCCACGCCATCACCGCGCCGAAGCGGCCGGTGAACGGCGAGATAGCCTCACACATCATTGCCGCCTTCGAACGCCGGCAGGCTGGCGAGCCAGTGCACCGCATCATCGGCTTTCGTGCCTTCTACGGGCTCGACCTGCTGATTTCCCCGGCGACCCTGGAACCGAGGCCCGATACCGAGACCTTGGTCGATGCGATCCTGCCGATCGTTCGGGAGACGGTCTTGCGGAAGGGCTCATGCCGGATCCTGGATTTGGGCACCGGCACGGGCGCCATAGCGCTGGCTCTGCTGGCTGAGGTGGGCGATGCCACCGCGACAGGCGTCGATGTCTCGGGCGAAGCGCTCGCTGCCGCGCGGTCCAATGCCGAGCGAATCGGTCTCGGCGCGCGGTTCACGCCATTGCAATCCGACTGGTTCGAAAAAGTTTCGGGACTCTGGGATGTAATCGTCTCGAACCCTCCCTATATACCGACGGAAAGCATCGCCGGCCTGGCGCGGGAGGTTCGTGACCATGAACCGATAGCAGCGCTGGATGGCGGCGAGGATGGGCTTGATGCCTATCGCCGGATAGCCGGCCAAGCTTTGGATTTCCTGGACGTAGACGGCCGAATCGGCTTGGAAATTGGGTTCGATCAGAAGCAGTCGGTGACTGCGGTGTTCCTTGAAAAAGGCTTCGACCTCAAAGGATCGGCAAAGGATCTCGGCGGTAATGACCGCGTCCTTCTATTTGCCACGAAATCTTCACGCGGTGCTGCTAATTGATGAAAAGTACCCCGGAAATATCGCTTGGCAAGCCGGTAGAATGCGGATAGGGTCCGCGCACCGGATGAGACGAAGCAGGCAGTGCTCTGAACAATTCGGTTCCCTGAGAAGCCAACTGCCTGATCGCGCAAACGATGCTGAAGCTTCGTACGGGGATCGTCCGGGTCGTGTCATGAGACCGAAACAGGATGGCATGTGACGCCAACGCAACCGATGCGGGCGAACACCGTCGGAGGACTACGAACCGGATGGCCGGCACGGCACACCGTTCGTGAATGATTTTTCTAAGCGAAGAGAGTCTGATGAGGCCACAACAGCAGAATAGGCGTATGCGCGGTCGCAACAATGGCGGCGGCAACAACAACAATAATAACAATAACAACAATCGTAGGGGCCCGAACCCTCTTACCCGCAATTACGAGAGCAATGGCCCGGACGTGAAAATCCGTGGCTCCGCGCAGCAGATCGCCGAGAAATACACGACGCTGGCCCGAGACGCTCAGAGCTCCGGCGACCGCGTCATGGCGGAAAACTATCTCCAGCACGCCGAGCACTACAACCGGATCATCGCCGCCGCGCAGGCGCAATTCGCGTCGCAGCAGCCCCAGTCGTCGCCCCGCGACGATCTCGACGACGATATGGACGACGTTTCCTATGGGTTTGACGGCGGTGTGAATGGCGGTGAGTCCTATGCTCCCGCTGCCGCTCAAGCGCCGGTCCAGCAGCACCAGCCGCAGCCTCAACATCAGCCGCAGCACCAGCCTCAACATGAGCCGCAGCCGGTAAGCGGTTCCGGGCCGCAGCCTGTGATCGAGGGGGTTCCCGCCGAGGTCGCGTTGAACAGCGAGCCCGCTGGCCGGCCGACCGGCGGTGGCCGCCATCGCGACCGGCGCCATCAGCATCCCCGGCATAATGGAACGAACGGTGCTTCGGTCGCCGCGGTGAGCGAAGCCACCGAAATCGTGGCGGGCGGCGCGGCGGAAGAAACGCCGGTTCAGCAAGTCGAGCCCGTGCAGGCGCCCGAACCGCTCCCCGAGCCGGCTCCCGCCCCCGTCGTGGCGAGCGAGGTTCAGGCGGTCGAGGAACCACCTCGTCCGCGCCGCGGGCGCCGTCCACGCCGCAGCCCGGATGCACCGGCCGCGGATGCGGCGGGCGGCCAGGGCGAATTGCTTGGCACGCCCGAGAGCGCCGGAGCGGCCGCGCCCGTCGAAGGCTGATTTTCCAACCCCTTTCACCGATCAGGCGGCCGGGCAGCGATGCCCGGCCGCCTTTCTTTTTTGATCCCGCTCAATGCGTCTTGAGGGAAATACGGGAGATACCCATATCCGACGGAGTTGAACCGGCCTCGTGTCGAGGGGGTTCGTCATTCTGAGCCAAACCGGTGCCGCAAAGCGGGCCGGGACGGAAAGGAGACAGATATATGAACGTTGAAAAATATTCCGAGCGCGTGCGCGGTTTCATCCAGTCCGCGCAGACATCGGCACTTTCCCGCAACAACCAGCAGTTCACGCCCGAGCACATCCTGAAGGTCCTCATCGACGATGAGGAGGGCCTTGCCGCGTCGCTGATCGAGCGTGCCGGTGGCCGTGCCCGCGACGCGAAGCTCGGCGTCGAGGCGGCAATCGAGGCGCTGCCGAAGGTCGAGGGCGGCAACGGCCAGCTCTACATGGCGCAGCCGCTGGCGAAGGTGTTTTCCACCGCCGAGGATCTGGCCAAGAAGGCCGGCGACAGTTTTGTCACGGTCGAGCGGCTGCTGCAGGCGCTCGCCATGGAGAAATCGGCCAAGACGTCCGACATCCTCGCCAAGGCCGGCGTCACCGCCCAGGCGCTGAACGCGGCCATCAACGACATCCGCAAGGGCCGCACCGCCGATTCGGCGTCCGCCGAGCAGGGCTACGACGCGCTGAAGAAGTACGCCCGCGACCTCACCGCCGACGCGCGCAGCGGAAAACTCGATCCGGTGATCGGCCGCGACGACGAGATCCGCCGCACCATCCAGGTTCTGTCGCGGCGCACCAAAAACAACCCCGTGCTGATCGGCGAGCCCGGCGTCGGCAAGACGGCAATCGCCGAGGGCCTGGCGCTGCGCATCGTCAACGGCGACGTGCCGGAATCGCTCAAGGACAAGAAGCTGATGGCGCTCGACATGGGCGCGCTGATCGCCGGGGCGAAGTATCGCGGCGAGTTCGAGGAGCGGCTGAAGGCCGTGCTCAACGAGGTCACCTCGGCCAATGGCGACATCATCCTGTTCATCGACGAGATGCACACGCTGGTCGGTGCCGGCAAGGCGGACGGCGCGATGGACGCGTCGAACCTGCTGAAGCCGGCGCTGGCGCGCGGTGAGTTGCACTGCGTCGGCGCGACCACGCTCGACGAATACCGCAAGCACGTCGAGAAGGATCCGGCGCTGGCCCGGCGCTTCCAGCCGGTCTTCATCGAGGAGCCGACGGTCGAGGACACCATCTCGATCCTGCGCGGGCTGAAGGAGAAATACGAGCAGCACCACAAGGTGCGCATCTCGGATTCGGCGCTGGTGTCGGCGGCGACGCTGTCCAACCGCTACATCACCGACCGTTTTCTGCCCGACAAGGCGATCGACCTCGTCGACGAGGCCTCCGCGCGCCTGCGCATGCAGGTGGATTCGAAACCCGAAGCGCTGGACGAGATCGACCGCCGCATCATGCAGCTCAAGATCGAGCGCGAGGCCCTCAAGCTCGAAAAGGACGACGCCTCGAAGGACCGGCTGATCCGGATCGAAAAGGATCTCGCCTCGCTGGAGGAGGAATCCACCGAACTCACCGCGAAATGGCAGGCCGAGAAGCAGAAGCTCGGGCTCGCCGCCGACCTCAAGAAGCAGCTCGACGACATCCGCAACGAACTCGCCATCGCGCAGCGCAAGGGCGACTTCGCCCGTGCCGGCGAACTCGCCTACGGCAAGATTCCCGAGGTCGAGAAGAAGCTGAAGGACGCCGAGGCGCAGGACGGCAAGGCCGGCATGGTCGAGGAAACCGTGACGCCCGACCATGTCGCCCACATCGTGTCGCGCTGGACCGGCATTCCGGTCGACAAGATGCTGGAAGGCGAACGCGAAAAACTGCTGCGCATGGAAGACGAGATCGGCGTGCGCGTCGTCGGCCAGGGCGAGGCGGTGCAGGCGGTTTCAAAGGCCGTGCGCCGCGCCCGCGCCGGGCTGCAGGACCCGAACCGGCCGATCGGCTCGTTCATGTTCCTTGGGCCTACCGGCGTCGGCAAGACCGAACTGACCAAGGCGCTGGCCGATTTCCTGTTCGACGACGAGACCGCGATGGTGCGCATCGACATGTCGGAATTCATGGAGAAACACTCCGTGGCCCGGCTGATCGGCGCACCTCCCGGCTATGTCGGCTACGAGGAAGGCGGCGCGCTGACCGAGGCGGTGCGCAGGCGGCCCTATCAGGTCGTGCTGTTCGACGAGGTCGAGAAGGCGCATCCGGACGTGTTCAACGTGCTCTTGCAGGTGCTGGACGACGGCCGCCTGACCGACGGGCAGGGGCGCACGGTCGACTTCCGCAACACGCTGATCATCATGACGTCGAACCTCGGCGCCGAATATCTGGTCAACCTCGCCGACGGAGAGGATGTCGACAAGGTGCGCGACGACGTGATGGCGGTGGTGAAGGCTTCGTTCCGGCCGGAGTTCCTGAACCGCATCGACGAGGTGATCCTGTTCCACCGCCTGCGGCGCGAGGACATGGGCCGGATCGTCGAGATCCAGTTGAAGCGGCTGGAAAAACTGCTCACCGACCGCAAGATCCGGCTCGACCTCGACCAGGACGCGATCGACTGGCTGGCGACCAAGGGCTACGACCCCGCCTATGGCGCCCGCCCGCTGAAGCGCGTCATCCAGAAGGAGCTGCAGGACCCGCTCGCCGAGCGCATCCTGCTCGGCGACGTGCGCGACAACTCGACCGTGAAGATCACGTCGGGTTCCGACCGGCTCAACTTCCGCCCGCGTCCGTCGCTGACGGCGGACAGCGAGGCCGAGGCGGCGTAGCCGACGCACTGGTTACGCTCCTCGTGGGGAGGGTGGCCGCTGGGGTAGGGTCGATCCCCATCCGCGAAACGAGATGCCCCGTCGCAAGGCGGGGCATTTTTTATCGGTCTTTTTAAATCGGACAGATTTCCGCACGAGCGGTCACGAATTTCTGCAAAATGTCTGCGCCGCGACGCTGCCAAGCGAAAAATCCTGGGTGATCTGAGCAAGCGAGAGCAGCGTAATCATCCGGTGGCTTGCTTGGGTTGCGTGGACGGGTGGGCAAAAATCCGCGCAATTGTCTTCCATTTATCGGCCCTGTAGACTTTTGTAGTCGCCGCGCAGTGACGAAAACTTCGGCCCGCCGCTTGCCGCCAGATGGTCGCGGCGGAGTTCACGGTGCCGGCGCCTGCAATTGCATCCAAGTCCATGGAGGTGAGACCAGCATGGTGATGTTCAACAGAAGCAGCCTGATCCGGGTATCGCTGTCCGACGGTGGAAACCAGTTGTCGCTTGGCTCCTATTCGCAGGAAATTTCCGCCGATGGCCGCTTCATCGTCTTCACGTCGGACGGAAGCGATGTGGTGTCCGGCTTCGGACCGGGTTCCCACGTCTACATCCGCGATGTCGCGACTGGCCAGACATTCACCGCCTCCGGCTTGGGGCAGTCCGGCGGCAGCACCCAAGGGGTCATCTCCGACGATGGGCGCCACGTCGTCTACCGCAGCGTCGCCCCGGATGTCGTGCCGGACGACACGAACGGCATGATCGACATCTTCGTCCGGGACTTGCAAGGCGGCAGCACACAGCGCATTTCGCTGACCGGGCTGGGCGCGCAGACCGATGGCGACAGCTTTTCCCCGCAGATATCGGGGCAGGGCCGCTTCGTGGATTACCAGAGCAACGCCACCAATCTTTCCGCCGGCGATTCGAACAAGAACTCCGATATCTTCCGGACCGATCTTTTTACAGGAAGTGTGGAACGACTTTCGGTTTCATCCAGCGGAGCCCAAGGCGACGGCGCCTCCATCTCGCCGCAGGTCTCGGCGGATGGGCGCTTCGTCGCCTTTTCCAGTTCGTCGACCAATCTCGTCGCCGGTGACACGAACGGGTTCACTGACGGCTTCGTCCGGGACACCGTGCTCGATACGACGACACGTATCACCGTCAGCAGTTCGGAGGCGCAGGCCAACGGCGAGAGCCTCGTCCATGCGGTCAGTGCCGATGGCAGATACATCGCCTTCACCAGCACTGCCACCAACCTTGTGTCCGGCGACACCAATGGCATGACGGATGCGTTCCTGCGCGATACCGTTGCCGGGACCACCATCCGGGTCAATCTGAGTTCGTCAGGGGCGCAGGCCACGGGCGCCGAGACCTCGCAGATGGACGTCTCTTCGGACGGCCGTTACGTTGTCTTCCAGACGCAGGCCGCAAATCTGGTCGAAAACGACACGAACGGCGTCCACGATATCTTCCTGCGCGACGTCCAGGCAGGCACGACGACGCGCCTGTCGATCGGCATGGGCGGCGCGGAAGCCAACCAGGCGTCGTTCGGCGCCAAGTTTTCCGCCGACGGCCGTTTCGTCGTGTTCCAGAGCCTGGCGACCAACCTGGTCGCCGGCGACACGAACAACCAGCAGGACACGTTCCGTATCTCCCTGTTCGCGACGCAATCCGCCGACTACCTGATCGGCTCGGACGGAAAGGACCAGATCGAAGGTCTCGGCGGCGCCGACTACATTGTCGGGGCAGGGGGCAACGATACACTGAACGGCGGCGCCGGCATGGACACCATGGTCGGCGGCGCCGGCGCGGATACCTACTACGTCGACAATCTCGGCGACACCGTCGTGGAGGAGATCACCGGAGGAATCGACATCGTCGCTGCCAGTGCAAGCTATCGGCTCGGTGCGGCTGCAGCCGTTGAAAATCTGCGCACGACGAGTTCCAGCGGCACTTCCGCGCTCGAATTGACTGGCAACACGCTGACCCAGGAGATCATCGGAAATGCCGGCGCCAACGTGCTGCATGACGGCGGCGCCGGCACGCCCGATACGATGATCGGTCTCGGCGGCAACGACATCTACCGTGTCTACAACAGCGGCGACATCATCGTCGAAGGCGCCTCGCAGGGGACGAGTGACCGGGTTATGGCGGCCGTCGACTACAAGCTCGGCGCCGGGGTGCGTGTGGAGCTTCTCACCACCAACGGCTCAACCAGCACGTCCACCATCGATTTGACCGGAAATGAGTTCGCCCAGGAGATCACCGGCAATGCCGGCGACAACCGCCTGGAAGGCCGCGAGGGCAACGACACTTTGCGCGGATTGGGTGGCGACGACACATTTGTGTTCAACACAAAACTCGGTGCGTCGAATATCGACACCATCCTCGACTTCAACGCGGCCGACGACCGCTTCCTGCTGTCGGACGCGATCTTCACCAAGCTGAACACCGGCGCGCTGCTGTCGGGTTATTTCCGGGCCAACACCACGGGCCTGGCGCAGGACGCCAACGACCACATCATCTACGAGACAGACACGGGAAAGCTGTCCTACGACGCCGACGGCCTCGGCGGCGCGGCCGGCATCCAGTTCGCAGTGCTGACGAGCCAGCCGACGATAGGCTTTGCCGATTTTGTGGTGGCCTGAACGACTGCGACGCGGCCCCTTGCAGCGGATGGCGTCCCCCTCACCGGCCCTTCGGGCCACCTCTCCCCCACTTCGTGGGGGCGAGGAGGGCGCCAAGCCTTGCAGCAAAGGAGCCAAGCTTTGCAGGAGAGCGCCACTACTGGCGGCCGGCGCTCCTCTCCCCCATTCTTCATGGGGGAGAGGAGGCCCGAAGGGCCGGTGAGGGGGGCCACAGGCATCTGTCCGACCAGTGTGGGATTAACGCCGTCTCGACCCTGTCCGGATCGGACAACCCGCTAAAACGGGGAGAGTTTCTCGACTTTGTAGGATGGCTTAAAAAATCTTTCCCAGCAATTTCAATCACTTGAGATTCGCCTGAAAGAAAATCCGTTCCATTCTGTCCCCGCCTGTTCCGCGCGGGCGACAATCGTCGCGCCTGATCGAAGCGAGGAAGGCGGCGATGGACCTGAGTGCAGTAATCGACGACCACCGCGAGGCGCTGAAGCGCATCGTGGCCGGGCTCGTCGCCATGGTCGAGATGGGTCTTGGAAGACGGTTTGTGTTGTTTCCGCGGAAGGGCGCGGCCGCTTCGGGACTGCAGCAGGCAGAAGAAGGCAAATCGTCCCCGGCGCTTACCCTGCCGCGCCATCTCCATCGCGCCGTGCTCAAAATGCTGCGGCCGGCAGAATCGGCGGCGCGGCGGCTTATCATCGTGCTGGCGCGCGGCATGGTCGTGACGCTGCCGCCGCGGCCCCCGCGCAAGGGCAAGCCCAAGCGGAAGAAAAAATCCATCTTCGTGCGCGACGGCGTCGGCACCGGCGTCGTGCGGCGCTCCGGCGCCCCGGTCCATCTGGCTCATCTCGCTTCCGCAAAACCCGCTGCCCGCACGCTTCCATTTCCGCTGCTCGATCCGCTGCCGCGATGGGATCGCCGCCCCCGGCGGACTGTCGCCACCAGCGTGCCGCGCATTTGCATAATCGGCGTCACCGAGCGGCTTGCCGTCCCCGTCTGGAAGCCGCCCTCATCCGACGATCCGCTGGATGCGGGCCGTCTCGGCCGGCGATTGACCGCCCTGGTGCATGCTCTGGACGACCTGCCGGGGCAGGCAAAACGCTTTGCGCGCTGGAAGGCGCGGCGCGATCATGCGCTCGCGGCGGGCCGCGGGCACCGCGTCGCGCCGCTGCGCGGCGGCCGGCCGCCGGGCGGTCGCCTGTCGCGCTACGAACCGGGTGCCCCGCGCCGGCGCAACATCCGCGACATCGACGAACTTCTGGCGCACGCCCACGCGCTCGCCCACTATGCGCTGCGCCCCGACACGTCATGACGCGGAACGCCCCTGCACTTGCCGGGAACAAACAATAGCCAGGCCGGTGAAATTCCGGAGCGTGGCAAGAATCACCCATGTGTGCGAGAGAAGTGCATCATGACCCTCGACGGTTACAATGCCTTCTGCGCCTCGCTTTCCGCCACGACCCATGTCGTGCAATGGGGCGGCGCGCATGTGTGGAAGGTCGGCGGTAAGGTTTTTGCCATTGCCGGATGGAGCGATGGCGACGGTCTGGCAGTCACCTTCAAGACTTCGGAAATGGCTTTCGACATTTTGAAGGACCAGCCGGGATGCCGCCCGGCGCCGTACCTCGCCTCGCGCGGCATGAAATGGATCCAGCGCCGGACGGACGAATCGATGGATGACCAAGCACTCCGGGATTATCTCAGGGAGAGCCGTCGGCTGGTCGCGCTTGGACTGACGAAGAAGGTGAGGCGGGAACTCGGGCTGGACCGGGCCTGATCTTGGCCGCGCGTGCCTGATCGAACATGGTACGAGCAATATTTCGAAAATGCCGGCGGCCATCTTCATGCCCCGTTCATACTGGAACAACTAGATTCGCAGGTGCGTTACCCCCTGATCCGTCCTTGGGCGCGGCGGGAACGACGGGAACCGGAGAGAACGACCAAACATGCTTCGCGGGCTGATTTTTCTTCCGGCCATCGCAATCGGCTTTGCGGCACACGCCGCCGCCGCGTCCGAATCGCCCGCGCCGTGGGTGCGCGACGAGGTGCGCCGCGCGCCCGCGCCTGGCGAAATCCAGCTCGCGCAGTATCGCGACGCGGAAGTCTATTTCGACGGTAACGGCAATCGGGTGATCGTCGATTCCGTCACCGGCGAGGTGATCGCCGTGCAGCCGCGCGAATTCAATGCGCGGCGCGAGCAGTTTCGCGAGCGCCGCCGGGAACTCCGCCGCCAGGACCGTTATTATCTCGACGATCCGGAGGACATGGCCCGGCTGAGGCGTGACGAAGGCTGGCGCGAGGTTCCTGCGGACGACGGCTATTCCGAACCGGATTACGTCCAGCCCGATGACAACTACGGCTATCGCGAGCCTGCGCCGGACGAATTCCCGGCCGCGCCGCTTCCGCCGGGCGTGGACGGCGCGCCGGTGATCGCCCGCCAGGAGCCGATCGAGCGCGCGCCGCTGAGTGAGGAGCAGATCACCTCGACCGAGCCGGACATTACGGGCACGGTCGAGCCGCGTCCGGACACCACCGTCAACCCGGCGACGCCGCCGGCACTGACCTTCACGGCGCGTGAGGATGTCGCGGCCATTCAGGTTCTCATGGACAGGGCAGGGGCCTCGCCGGGCGTCATCGACGGAAAGTTCGGCTCGAACGTCGACAAGGCCTTGGCCGCCTATCGCGAACTGACGGGCTCGAACCTGAAGTCGACCGACACGATCGGCATCACGGCGGCTCTGGCGGAGAGCGGGGGCGATGCCTTGGGCATGTATGAGATCACGCCGGAGGACGCGGCAGGGCCCTATGTGGCATCCGTGCCCTCCGACTACGGCGAGAAGGCCAAGCTCGAGCATATGAGCTTCACTTCGGTCACCGAGATGCTGGCCGAGCGGTTCCATATGGACGAGGGCTACCTCAAGGCCCTGAACCCGGAAGCGAATTTCTCGCGGCCGGGGACGCTGGTGCGGGTCGCGAACTTCGGCTCAAACGTCACTGCGAAGGTCGCCCATATCATTGCCGACAAGGGCCAGAAGCAGGTGCGGGCTTACGACGCCAACGGCAAGCTGGTGGCTGCTTATCCGGCGACGATCGGCTCGGCCGACACGCCGTCGCCCACCGGCACGCATGCGGTGTCGCGCGTCGCGATCAACCCCAACTACACCTACAATCCGAAGCTCAACTTCAAGCAGGGCGAGAACGACAAGGTGCTGACCATCCCGCCCGGACCCAACGGCCCGGTCGGTTCGGTGTGGATCGCGCTGGACAAACCGACCTACGGCATCCACGGAACGCCCGATCCGTCGAAGATCGGGAAGACCGAGAGCCATGGCTGCATACGCCTGACCAATTGGGACGCCCAGGAACTCGCCAAGCTGGTCTCGGCCGGGGTGATCGTCGAATTCGTCGAGTGACGCCGGCGGCGAGCGCGCTGCCTCAGGCGGTCGCCTCGAGCACCATGTTGAACGGCGTCGAGGTCGCCACCCGCACATTGCCGAAGCCGCCGGAACGAATGACCTCCCTAAGCCGTCTTTCGCCTGCCTGCGCGCCGAGCGCCGTTCCCTCCTCCTGCGCCAGCGATGTCGGCACACAGATCATCGTCGACGCCGAATAATAGAGGCGGCCTACCGGATTGAGGTTGGCTTCGACCGTATCCCGCGCCATCGGCTCGACGACCATCCAGGTTCCGTCAGGTCTCAGCGACTTCCGCACATGGGCCGCGGCGCCGTGGGGATCGCCCATGTCGTGCAGGCAGTCGAAGAAGGTCACGAGATCAAGCTCGTTGGCGGGGTAGTCCTTGGCAAGGCCGACCTCGAACCGAAGGTTATCGGTGACGCCGTGCGCCTTGGCGTGGGCGTTGGCCTCCGCGATCGAGCCTTCGTGAAAATCGTAGCCGATGAAGGTGGAATTGGGGAATGCCTTCGCCATCAGCATGGTCGAGACGCCGTGCCCGCAGCCGACATCGGCCACCCTGGCGCCGCGCTCCAGCTTTTCGACGACGCCGTCCAATGCAGGCAGCCAGGCGGAAACGAGATTGTTGAGGTAGCCCGGCCGGAAGAAGCGGGCGACGGCGCAGAACAAACAGCCCGCCTGACTGCCCCAGGCGACGCCCCGGCCGCTGCGAAATGCTGTCTCCACCGCCTTCTGGTTTTCGACCATGGCCGCCATCATGTCGAAGGCGCCGATCATGTTGACCGGGCTGCCTTCCACGGCGAAGACCATCGCCTGTTCGGGCGGGAGCGAAAACGCCCCGGTCCGGGCGTCATAGGCGAGGTAGTTGGATGCGGCCTGGGCGTTCAGCCATTCGCTGAGATAGCGTTCATGGCAGCCGCTGGCCTTGGCAAGTGCTGCCGGGGTCATCGACCCCTTCTCGTGCAGCAGCCGGTACAGTCCCAGCGTGTCCCCGATCCTGACAAGGGGAACGCTCGCCGCGCCGCCGAGATCGGACAGCAACTGCCCGATGAAACTGTTCAATTTGTCTTCGTTGATCTCTTTCGGGCCGATCGCGTCCATAAGGTCTCCTCCCGTTTTCAAACGGCGACACCGGCAAATCGGCCGGGCCGTCCCTGTTTTCGACAAGCTCGATGCCGCCACGGCGAATGGCCGGCCAAGCGAGTGTCGGCGAGAAGAACGCGCATCGGCGGTAAGCGCATGAGGCGCTTGTCCCGCCCCTTGCGAAAAACGGCGGCCGTTATGGTGGGCCTGTCCCGATCAATCCTTCAGGGCGAGCACGATGGCTTCCGCCCGGCTATGCACGCCAAGCTTGTCGAGGACTGACGACACCTGGTTCCGCACCGTCTTCTCCGCCTTGCCCAGCCGGCCGGCGATCGCCCGGTTGTCAAGGCCGGCAGCGACAAGCGCCAGGACCTCGACCTCGGCCGGGGTTAGGCTCGCGTTGTCGAGGGATGTCCTGCGAAGATTTTGCGATGCGGGTGTCAGAAAGGCGCTGACCTCGGTCTGGAACTGAAGCCACGCCGCCTCGGACGGAAGCAGGGTATGGTTGTCGCTTTCCAGCGGCACGAACCTGGCGTCGGGAATAAGGCCGGCCAGCCGGCGGCCTTCCTCGAAAGGCACACGCGCATCGCCGCGCGCATGCAGCACCAGCGTCGGAACGCGGAGCTGCTCGGCCATCGCCGTGACGTCGATCTGGTGGAGTTGCTCCAAGGTCCGTGCCGCAATCTCCGGGCTTGTGGAAATGCGTTCCAGGTCGTTCCACCAGCGATGCTGTTCCGCCGTCCCGCCGGGAATGAACTGGCTTGTGAACACCTGGCGGAAGGCTGGATTGTCCCGCCCCCAGCCGATGCGGATGAGGTCGACGAGTGTTCTGGCCTCCAGCCGCTCCGCCTCGTGCTCGGCCCGTCGTAACGCACCGCGCGCATAGGCGCCGAAGAGGATAAGGTGCGAGACCCTTTCCGGATGGCGCAGCGCGAAGGCGATGGCCAGTGCGCCGCCCTGCGACATGCCGAGAAGCGGGAAGGATTTTTGCTCGATCGTGTCGGCCACGGCTTCGAGATCGGCCAGCCATCCCCCGAACGAGACGTCCGTGGGCTGCCGGTCGGAGAGGCCGCAACCGCGCTGGTCGTAGCGGATATAGGTGTTGCGCTCGGAAAACGCCTTCAGCCATGGTCGCCATACCGGACTTTCGAGGTCGTATTCGACATGGCTGAGCCAGTGCGCGGCGCGCAGCAAGGGCGGGCCGCTTCCGACGGAAGCGACCGCGATCCTGGTTCCGTCGCGCGAGGTGCAGAACCGTATGGTCTGGCGCAGCGCCATGATTGCGGACATTACGCACGGATCGCAGTCGACGGTAGATGGCGCCGCGGACGTGACGAAACGAAATGGCGGGCGTCGTGCCGATGGATAGGCGTCAGTCGCCTTGGCTGTTCGCGGCGCTGGCGACCTTAAGCGCCGAGCCGTCCTTGTCTTCCCTGAGCAGGTCGTCGATGCGCTTGCGCTCGACCTGGAAGCGTTCGAGGTCTTCGCCCTTCAGCGCGCGGCCGGTAGGCAGGCGGACGCGCATTGGGTCGACCTTGGTGCCGTTGACGATCAATTCGAAATGCAGATGCGGTCCGGTGGACAGGCCGGTCGTGCCGACGAAGCCGATCACCTGGCCCTGACGGACACGGACGCCGGGTTTTATGCCCTGCGCGATGGCGCTCTGGTGATTGTAGGACGTCTCGTAGCCGTTGGCGTGCCGCACGATTGTTTGTCGCCCGTAGCCGCCCGCCCAGCCGGACTTTTCCACCACGCCGTTGCCGGCGGCGATGATCGGCGTTCCGCGCGGCGCTGCCCAGTCGACACCTGTATGCATGCGGTTCAGGCCGAGGATCGGATGGTTGCGGCCGCCGAAGCCCGAGCGGAAGACGGCGTTGGGCACCGGCTTGCGGATCAGGAACTGCTTCGAGCTGCGCCCTTCCTCGTCGAAATAGTCGCTGGAACCGTCAGGGAAGGCGAAGCGGTAGAATTTCTGGGCGACGCCGCTGAAATTGGTGGCGACATAGAGCAGTTCCGAATCGTCCGAAACCGCGTCGCTGTCGTCGGGCTGCGAGAAGAACACCTCGATCTGGTCGGACGGGCTTAGCCGGGACTGGAAGTCGACGTCGGAGGCGAGCAGCTTGATGAGCTGGCGCGTCATCGAGCGCGACATGCCGTAGGAATAGGCCGCCTGGTAGATGCC
>NZ_JBEBMH010000005.1:200000-325176 GCF_040081985.1 Mesorhizobium yinganensis
CGTAGGAAAGGACATCAACAGAGACTCCGGAAGTAGTGGCGAGCGAACCCGGACCAGGCCAGCGGCTTTTGCGAGACAAGCGGAACATTCTGGAAAGTTTGGCCGTAGCGGGTGATAGCCCCGTACGCGTAATGCGAGCAAAAGTCCTTGAGTAAGGCGGGACACGTGAAATCCTGTCTGAACATGGGGAGACCACTCTCCAAGCCTAAGTACTCGTGCATGACCGATAGCGAACTAGTACCGTGAGGGAAAGGTGAAAAGCACCCCGACAAGGGGAGTGAAAAAGTACCTGAAACCGGTTGCCTACAAACAGATGGAGCCCGCAAGGGTGACATCGTACCTTTTGTATAATGGGTCAGCGACTTAGTGTGACGAGCAAGCTTAAACCGGTAGGTGTAGGCGCAGCGAAAGCGAGTCTGAACAGGGCGTTCAGTTCGTCGCATTAGACCCGAAACCGAGTGATCTAGCCATGAGCAGGCTGAAGGTAGGGTAACACCTACTGGAGGGCCGAACCCATAACTGTTGCAATAGTTCGGGATGACTTGTGGCTAGGGGTGAAAGGCCAATCAAACTCGGAAATAGCTGGTTCTCCGCGAAATCTATTTAGGTAGAGCGTCGACCGAATACCCTCGGGGGTAAAGCACTACATGGGCTAGGGGTCCTCACCGGATTACCAAACCTAAGTAAACTCTGAATACCGAGGAGTACTAGTCGGCAGACACACGGCGGGTGCTAACGTCCGTCGTGAAAAGGGAAACAACCCTGACCAACAGCTAAGGTCCCCAAGTTATGGCTAAGTGGGAAAGGATGTGAGGATCCCAAAACAACCAGGATGTTGGCTTAGAAGCAGCCATCATTTAAAGAAAGCGTAACAGCTCACTGGTCTAAATAAGGGTCTTTGCGCCGAAAATGTAACGGGGCTAAAGCCATACACCGAAGCTTTGGGTTCAGCGCAAGCTGAGCGGTAGCGGAGCGTTCCGTAAGCCTGTGAAGGGACAGCCGTGAGGCATCCTGGAGGTATCGGAAGTGCGAATGCTGACATGAGTAACGTAAGGGGAGTGAGAGACTCCCCCGCCGAAAGACCAAGGGTTCCTGCTTAAAGTTAATCTGAGCAGGGTTAGCCGGACCCTAAGGCGAGGCCGAAAGGCGTAGTCGATGGGAATCACGTTAATATTCGTGAGCCTGCAGGTAGTGACGGATCATCAATGTAGTTCGACCTTATCGGATTGGTCGGGCTGCTGCGTGGTTCCAGGAAATAGCTCCTGCTTATAGTCCGTACCCGAAACCGACACTGGTGGTCTGGTAGAGTATACCAAGGCGCTTGAGAGAACTATGCTGAAGGAACTCGGCAAATTGCACGCGTAACTTCGGAAGAAGCGTGACCCCTATGCACGCAAGTGCGTGGGGGTGGCACAGACCAGGGGGTAGCGACTGTTTATCAAAAACACAGGGCTCTGCGAAGCCGCAAGGCGACGTATAGGGTCTGACGCCTGCCCGGTGCTGGAAGGTTAAGAGGAGAGGTGCAAGCTTTGAATCGAAGCCCCAGTAAACGGCGGCCGTAACTATAACGGTCCTAAGGTAGCGAAATTCCTTGTCGGGTAAGTTCCGACCTGCACGAATGGCGTAACGACTTCCCCGCTGTCTCCAGCATAGACTCAGTGAAATTGAATTCCCCGTGAAGATGCGGGGTTCCTGCGGTTAGACGGAAAGACCCCGTGCACCTTTACTATAGCTTTACATTGGCATTCGTAGTGGCATGTGTAGGATAGGTGGTAGGCTTTGAAGCAGGGACGCCAGTTTCTGTGGAGCCACCCTTGAAATACCACCCTTATCTCTATGGATGTCTAACCGCGGCCCGTCATCCGGGTCCGGGACAATGTATGGTGGGTAGTTTGACTGGGGCGGTCGCCTCCTAAAGAGTAACGGAGGCGCGCGATGGTGGGCTCAGAACGGTCGGAAATCGTTCGCTGAGTGCAATGGCATAAGCCTGCCTGACTGCGAGACAGACAAGTCGAGCAGAGACGAAAGTCGGTCATAGTGATCCGGTGGTCCCGCGTGGAAGGGCCATCGCTCAACGGATAAAAGGTACGCCGGGGATAACAGGCTGATGACCCCCAAGAGTCCATATCGACGGGGTTGTTTGGCACCTCGATGTCGACTCATCGCATCCTGGGGCTGGAGCAGGTCCCAAGGGTATGGCTGTTCGCCATTTAAAGCGGTACGTGAGTTGGGTTCAGAACGTCGTGAGACAGTTCGGTCCCTATCTGCCGTGGGTGTAGGAATATTGAAAGGATCTGTCCCTAGTACGAGAGGACCGGGATGGACGGATCTCTGGTGGACCTGTTGTGGCGCCAGCCGCATAGCAGGGTAGCTATATCCGGACGGGATAACCGCTGAAGGCATCTAAGCGGGAAACCCACCTTAAAACGAGTATTCCCTGAGAGCCGTGGAAGACGACCACGTTGATAGGCCGGGTGTGGAAGCGCAGCAATGTGTGAAGCTTACCGGTACTAATAGCTCGATCGGCTTGATCGTTCTCATTCTCAATGCCCATCCGATGAAATCGGATGGTTGATCTCTTGTCCTCGCGGCCGCATCGGCTGGCTCGCGCCAGCCTGGCCTCCGGACGGGGCGCGGCATAGGCCGCGACGCGCAGTCGCGCTTGCGAAGCTTCGCTTCGGGGGCGACTATCGCGGACAAAGGCACGGAAAGACAGGCGGACAGCGCGAGAGGCGCCGAATAAGAAACCCTATGTACTGGTGGTCCAGCCGCTTTTCGTACAACAAACTTCTCGAAACAACATGCTTTTCGCCGACCTGGTGGTCATGGCGGAGCGGCTGCACCCGATCCCATTCCGAACTCGGCCGTGAAACGCTCCAGCGCTGATGGTACTTCGTCTCAAGACGCGGGAGAGTAAGTCGCTGCCAGGTCTGCGAAACGCATGAAAATCTTCTCCTTACGAAAAACCCGCCCAAAAGGCGGCCAGGGCCGCCCTCAAGCGGCCTTTTCTGTTTGCAGAACCATGCTTCGTAGGCAAACGCCTACACTTGGTGGCGCGGGGTGGAGCAGCCCGGTAGCTCGTCAGGCTCATAACCTGAAGGTCGCAAGTTCAAATCTTGCCCCCGCAACCAAACCCTTCCAAAATCAGCTCCCACGGCCCCCCTCGCCAGGGCTTCTTATGGCCGGCCATGCTCTCGTGCCGAGGTGGAGCAGCCTTCCCGCGGGTAGCCCGTCGTCCTGCGGACCACCAAAACCTTCCAGGCGCAAACCGGCTTCCACGCTGGTGACCGGTCGTTTGCGGGCTCACGAACCCAAAGCCAAATCGCGCCCCAAATCTCATATGCCGGCGACGACTGGTTCAGAACGACTTCCGAGAGGGGGGTAGGTGGTGTTTGCCGACCATGCCGGTGACAGCGGTGGCCCAAAGGGCCACCTCAAGTCCACGCTTTCGCGATCACCGTTGAGCCCGACGCATCCTCTGTTCCAGCGCGCGGAGCATCAGCGACAGGCTGACCGTCAGCAGGAGGTAGATGTAGGCGACGATCGAATAGGTTTCGAAAAAGCGGAACGAGCCGGCCGAGTAGATTTTTCCCATCTGGGTGATGTCGGCGACGCCCAGAACCGAGACGAAGGACGAGTCCTTCACCATGGTGACGAAATCGTTGCCGAGCGGCGGTAAAATGGTGCGCATGGCCTGCGGGAAGACGATCAGGCGGAAACGCTGGCTGCGCGACAGGCCGAGCGCCTTGGCCGCCTCGATCTGGCCGAAGTCCACCGCCTGGATGCCGGCGCGGAACACTTCCGCGATGAAGGCACCGTAGCCGATGGTCAGTGCGATGATGGCGCGCCACAGCAGCGACACATCGCGCACCATGAGTTCGCCGACCAGACCGGCCTCCCTGAGCGGCGCCATAACGGCGTTCCACAGCGCCACGAAGGCGGGAACGCCGGCAAAGGCGATCCAGAACAGAAGCACGAGGAAGGGGATGCCCCGGCAGAGTTCCGTGTAGAAGCGGGCGATCTGCCTGAGCCAGACGGAGTTCGAAAGCGCCATCAGGGCAAGGCACAAGCCCAGCGCGGAAGCCAGGGTGAAACCGACAATGGTCACATAGATGGTGATCCATGTTCCCTGGACCACGGTCATGAAAATCTGGCTGTAGAGGTCGCTTGCCGCGATGGCGATTGCCGCGGCGATCGCCATCAGGATCAGGGCGACCAGCCAGTATGGGAAATCCTGCTTGCCGGTGCGGGCCGGCCGAACGCGGCCGGCCGCTATGCCTCCTGCTGGCATTTCCTCCAAGATTGTCTATCCGGCCGTTATGTCGAGATTTAAGGCTTGTAGTCGACGAACCACTTTTGCGTCAGCCGGTCGAAGGTGCCGTCGGCCTTCAGCGCGGCGATGCCGGCGTTGATCGGCGCGACCAGGTCTGAACCCTTCGGGAAGATGAAGCCGAATTCCTCGGCCTGCAGCGGCGCGCCGATCAGCTTCAGCTTGCCGCCGGAAGCGGCGGACAGCGCCTTGCCGGCTGCGCTGTCTGTCAGCACCAGGTCGACGTCGCCGGCCTGGAGCGCGGCGACGGTCGAGGCGAAGGTGTCCATGAGCTTGATGCGCGGGTTCTGCTCATTGCCGTCGAGCACATTGTAGACGGCGACGTAGAAGGGCGAGGTGCCGGCCTGCGCGCCGACCAGCAGCTTTTCGTCGGCGGCGAAGCTCTTCGCATCGGTGAAGCGGCTTTCATCGCCGCGCACCAGCATGAAGATTTCGGAGAGCATGTAGGGATCGGAGAAGTCGACCTTCTCCTTACGGTCGTCCTTGATGGTGATGCCGGTCATGCCCATGTCGTACTGCTTGTCGGACACGGCCTGGATCATCGCGTCCCAGGAGGTGTTCTGGTAGTCGGCCGTGAAATTCAGCTTCTTCGACAGCGCCTCGATCGCGTCATACTCCCAGCCGACCGGCTTGCCCGTCTTGGGGTCGACGAACTGCAGCGGGAAATAGGCGTTCTCGGTGACGATCACGATTTTCTTGCCGCCGAGATCGGGCAGCGCCTGGGCGAAGGCGGCGAGCGGAAACAGCATGAGGGCCGCCAGCGCTGCCAGAAGAAATTTTACGCGGTTCATGGATGCCCTCCTGAGACGCTGCTGCCGTGACCGGCGGAGTTTTGGCGACTTTAGCGGGCTGCGGCAAGGTTGCAAGCCACCGGCATCGCGCGGAAAAACCGATTGCCGGTTTCGATTGCCTTTTCCGGTGGAGATCCGGAAAATCCTCGCAAAACTCGTACGCGCTATCTGACTTGCGGTTAGTCCACCCGCAAGCGGCTCAGGACGTCAAAAATGTAGTGGCCCATGTGTCAGGATTGTCGTGGCATGCTCGAAGGATCACGAGCACCATGACGAATGGCGTGAATGATGATCTCGGTATCGGTAACTTCGTAGAAAATCAGATAAGGAAAGGGAGGGGTGGTCAACCGCCTGATGGTAGGGTCATCAGTTCGCCTACCAACAAATGCCTGCTCCGGAAGCTGGTCTATCAGAGCTTTGATACGCTCCCGGACACGGCGCGCTCCTTGCTGAGAACGCGGATCGAGATAGCTGGCAAGTTCTCGCAGATCGGCAAGCGCAACCGTCGTATATCGGACTCTCACCGGCCGAAGCCGGCCCATGCGGCCTGGACCTCTTCATCGGTCGCGAATTCGCCGCGCGCGGCGGCGGCCTTTGATGCCGCGATGGCTGCCCGCTCCGAAGCAGACAGAGGCACAGGCTCCTGCTCAGCGTCGGCAAGACGTAGCAGGAGGCGTGCAAGTTCGTCCTGGTGATCAGGGGTAAGGGCGCGGACGCGCTCGACTGCCTTTTCCAATAGCTTTGTCATAGCCCGAATATGCGCTTCTTTTCCGCATAAAAGAAGCGAAGGTCGAAAACTTCTCGCGAATATCGAGATATGTCATGTCCGCCGCACCTCCAGCACCGTGCCGCGCGACAGATGCGGCAGCAGCCGCGCCATGACCCGGGCTGTCACCGCCACGCAGCCCTGCGTCGGCGAAAAATCGGGGCGGGCGAGGTGGAAGAAGATGGCGCTCCCACGTCCGCGTCGGCGCGGAACAATGTTCCAGTCGAGCACGATGCAATAATCGTAGAGCGGGTCGGCGCGCCGCATCGTCTCATGGCTCGCCGCATAGGGCATCTTTACGGGACGATTGTAGTTGCGGTCGTCCGGCACCTCGCACCAGCCGAGATCGGCTGATATCGCCTCCATCACCAGCCTTGTGCCGCCGATGCGGATATGGTCGTTGCGAAAATAACCGCCGAGCAGGCGCATGCGGCTGAGTGGCGTCGCGCCGTCGCCTTCGCGCTTGTTCGCGGAAATGCCGCCGCGCCCCAGCGCGCAGGGAAAGACGTTCTGGCCAGCCTGCAACAGGCCTTGTGTCGGCACGCCCGGACGTGGCCGGACGACGAGCCGGGAGAGGCCCGCCGCCCCTGTTCCAAATGACTGCTTGCGCTCACGTTTTTTGGAGTATGATCGCATGTGCCGACAAATCACCGTGATCGGACTAGTTTGTCGGCGGAGGTTCCGCATAAACGGGCGGCGGTCAACCGAATTATGCTTGCAGGACAACGGACTGGATCATGACATCACGTACCATCCTGATCGTCGACGATGATGACGACCTCCGCGGCACTCTGGTCGAGCAGCTTTCGCTCTACGAGGAATTCGACGTGCTGCAGGAAGCGACAGCCGGCAAGGGCGTGACCGCGGCGCGCGGCGGCATGATCGACCTTCTGATCATGGATGTCGGCCTTCCCGACATGGACGGCCGCGAAGCGGTAAAGCTGCTGCGCAAGGGCGGCTACAAGGCGCCCATCATCATGCTGACCGGACATGACACGGATTCCGACACGATCCTCGGGCTCGAAGCCGGCGCCAACGACTATGTGACGAAGCCGTTCCGGTTCGCGGTGCTGCTCGCTCGGATTCGGGCGCAACTGCGCCAGCACGAACAGAGCGAGGACGCCACCTTCTCCGTTGGTCCCTACACCTTCAAGCCCAGCCAGAAGCTTCTGCTGGACCAGAAGGGCGCAAAGGTGCGGCTGACCGAGAAGGAGGCCTCGATCATCAAATATCTCTATCGGGCGGGTGAAAAAGTCGTCACGCGCGACGTGCTGCTCGAGGAGGTGTGGGGCTACAATTCGGGCGTCACCACCCACACGCTGGAAACGCATGTCTACCGGCTGCGCCAGAAGATCGAGCGCGATCCTTCCAATGCCGAAATTCTTGTGACAGAAAGCGGCGGTTACAAGCTGGTTCCCTGACCGGTGGAGGCGGCGGGGGAACCGCCTCGGGGGGAGAACCGGCCACCGAATTGGGGACTGGATGGCGCTGGATGACGATATTCGCGTCCTGTCCGGCGTGAGGCTGTTCGAGGGCTTCACTGCCGAACAATTGCGCCTGCTGGCCTTTGGCGCCGAGCAGGTCTCCCTCCCCAATGGCAGAAGGCTGTTTCGCGAGGATGACGAAGCCGACGCCGCCTATGTGGTGGTGAGGGGATCCATCAGCCTGTTCCGCGAGGGCGACGATGACCGCCAGCCGATTGGCCGGGCCGGGGCGGGCGCGATGATCGGGGAGCTGGCACTGATCGCCGACACGCGGCGACTGACAAGCGCGGAGGCCGGCGCGGACTCGGAACTGCTGCGGCTCAGCCGCCGCACCTTTCGGCGCATTCTGGAAGAATATCCGGACACGGCCGTCATTCTCTACCGCCGCATCCAGGCTGATTTCCAGGCGCTGATTGAGCAGATCGAGGGGCTTGCGCCCCGCTTCGCGGGCTGAGCGCCGGGAACCGACAAGATATGGACTTCAAACTCGTTCGCGCCACCGAAGACAACCTGCCCTTCATCATGGCGACGGAGAGGCTTGAAGGTTACGACACTTTCGTCGGGCGCTGGGACGAAGCCCGTCACCGCGCCGCGTTCCACGATGGAAGCCATGCCTATTTCCTCGGACTTGATGGCGCTCTGCCTGTCGGCTTCGTCATGTTGCGGTTTTGGGCATCGCCCGAACGTGTCACGCTGGTCAGGCGGATAGCGGTCACGCGACCGGGGCAAGGGCATGGCAGGCGGCTGCTGACGTCGACCGTCGGCAAGGTGTTTGATGAAACCGACGCATACAGGGTGTGGATCGGGCATTTCCCCGAAAATCTGCGCGCCCACCGCGTCTATGAGGCCGTGGGGTTCATGCAGGAAGGGATCGCACGGGGGAGCGCCTATTTCGGCGGCGCCTACAGGGACGAGGTGATGATGTCCCTGTTACGGCCGGAATGGGAAGCGCTTTCCCGGACGCAGCAGCACGGTTGAAGTCTCGAAGGACGCACCCGGGCGCTGATCCTGGTTGAATCCCCCTGTCATTACTCCAGATCGAACCGCGCGATCACCGGCACATGGTCCGACGGACGGTCCCAGCCGCGCGCGGCGCGTAAAATCTCGTAGTCCTGGAAGGCCGGCACGAGGTTCGCCGACGACCAGACATGATCGAGACGCCGCCCTCGGTCCGAAGCTTCCCAATCCTGCGCGCGATAACTCCACCAGGTGTAGAGTTTCTGCTCGTAGGGAATGTTGTGGCGCATCAGGTCGACCCAGTCGCCGGCCCTGCGCATCGCCTCGAAATTCTCGGTCTCGACCGGTGTGTGGCTGACGACGTTGAGCAGTTGCTTGTGCGACCAGACATCGTGCTCGAGCGGCGCGATGTTGAGATCGCCGACCAGCACCGAACCGGAAGCGTCACCTGCCTCGGCCCGCACGGCGTTCATTTCCGCGACGAAATCGAGCTTGTGCTTGAACTTCCAGTTGACGACGGGGTCCGGCTCGTCGCCGCCGGCGGGCACGTAGAAATTATGCAGCAGCAGCGATTTTCCGCCCGCCGGGAAGCGCACCGACACATGCCGGCAGTCCTGCATGTCGCAGAAACGGCGGCGGTCGACCACCTCGATCGGCCGGCGCGCCACGGTCGCCACGCCGTGATAACCCTTCTGGCCGCTGATCGCCAAATGCTCGTAACCGAGTTTTCGGAACGCGGCGGAGGGAAACTGGTCGTCCGGGCACTTCGTCTCCTGAAGGCAGAGCACATCGGGCTGGTGCTCGGTCAGAAAACGCTCGACGATCGGCATGCGCAGGCGGACGGAATTGATGTTCCAGGTGGCGATTTTCAGGGGCATGAAGAGATCCGGGGGAAGGCACGGCAAACTGGCAGCCGGACGGCCGGTTTGCAAGCTCGGCCCGGCAAAACTCGGAGAGGTTGGAAAGCGACGATCCAGGCAACCGGTGAAGAAGTCGATCCCGGGAACCTACAAAGTAGGTGGGCGCCATATGTCCGGACCCACGGGTCCGGCCAGGGACAGCTCCCTTCGAGATCGATAAGGCCCCGGGGAAATGTCTCTCCTGCCGCGAAGCCCAGACCGTCGGAAGCGAATATAAGCCGGCGCGGCGGATGCCGCCAGTAGGCAGGGCGGCAAATCGCATGCTTGCGCAGTGCAGCATGGCTCCTTACGGTCGCGGCGACAAACGGGAAGGCTTTTTGATGCGTTTCGAAGGAACGGCGGCCTATGTTGCCGACAAGGATCTGATGGTGGCCGTCAACGCCGCGATCGCGCTGGAGCGGCCGCTGCTGGTCAAGGGCGAGCCCGGCACCGGCAAGACGGAACTGGCGCGGCAAGTCGCGGCCGCGCTCGGGCTCGACCTGATCGAATGGCATGTGAAATCCACCACCAAGGCGCAGCAGGGACTCTACGAATACGACGCGGTGAGCCGGCTGCGCGACAGCCAGCTTGGTGATACGCGCTTCAACGACATCCACAACTACATCAAGCGCGGAAAACTGTGGGACGCCTTCGCCGCCGACCGCAAGGTGGTGCTGCTGATCGACGAGATCGACAAGGCCGACATCGAGTTCCCCAACGACCTCTTGCAGGAACTCGACCGCATGGAGTTCTTCGTCTACGAGACCGGCGAGACGATCTCGGCCAGGCAGCGGCCGATCGTCATCATCACCTCCAACAACGAGAAGGAACTGCCGGACGCCTTCCTGCGCCGCTGCTTCTTCCACTACATCCGCTTTCCCGACGCCGAGACGCTGCAGAAAATCGTCGACGTGCATTATCCCGGCATCAAGCAGGCGCTGGTGCGCTCCGCGCTCACGCAGTTCTACGAAATCCGCGACGTGCCGGGGCTGAAGAAGAAACCCTCGACCTCGGAGGCGCTCGACTGGATCAGGCTGCTGGTGGCCGACGACGTGGCGCCGGAGGATCTGCGCACCGATCCGAAGAACATGCTGCCGAAACTGCACGGCGCGCTGCTGAAGAACGGGCAGGACGTGCATCTGTTCGAAAAACTGGCGTTCATGGCGCGGAGGCAGGGGTGATCCGGTAGCTCCGCATCATGCTCGAAAACTACCGCATCGACCAATTCGGCGTGATCCATCAGGTCGAGTTCACGCCCATCACCTACGACAAGAAATACATCTCCTATTACGAGGACCTTTCCGACCGGACGATCAAGCTCGGCTACCAGCGGTTCGGCTGGATTTTGGGGTTGATGGGCCGCATCCCGGATTCCGTGCTGGAGATCGGCTATGGCACCGGCACGTTCATCGAGGCGGCACAAATCACCGGCGTGCCGGACTGCGCCGGTTACGACATCGCCCACTATCCGCTGCCGGCGGGCGTGCGTTTCGTCGACTGGGACGCAGCGCTCGACCGCGAATGGGACCTTGTCGCGATGTTCGACGTGCTCGAACATATCCCCGACCTCTCCTTCCTCGGCCGGCTGAAGGCCAAGAACCTGGCGCTCGCCGTTCCCTATTGCCGCTATCGCGAACTCGGCGAGCACGGCGAAGACTGGTTCCGCACCTGGCGGATGCTGCTTCCCAACGAGCATCTGCATCATTTCGACCGCGAATCTCTGACGGCGCTGCTTGCCCATCACGGTTTTGACTGTGTGACGCTGAACACCTTCGAAGACGGTATCCGCCTGCGCGCGGGTGAGAACGGACCGAACATATTGTGCGGGTTCTTCAGAAGGTTTTGAACGGCCTCGAAAAGGGGAATGGCACCGGCCGATTTTTCGCGGATTTCGTACAAGCCTTTGATATCGTTAGTGCCGGAAATTTTTCCGAGCGTTTTCCATCCCCGCTTCTTCTACCTCCCTTAAAATCCCGCCTATCGCTTTCACGGGAAACCTGGTGCGCACCGGGTATCAGGGGAGAGCGACGGCGCCGGGGTGGCCGCGTAACGGTGCGCGGCCTGGCGAGAGCCTTTACGCCCGGGCCCCAGATCGCGACGACGCGCCCCGGATCGCGTGGGCGGTATCAGCGGTCGGGCAAGCACGCCGGCGGGGCGCGCGGTTCGCGCCACGTATAAATACTTTGAGAGGCTCGGCCGCGCGCCCCGCTTCCCACCCTCCCGAACGGGAGTTTTTCCACTCAATGGCCAGGGCGGTTTTCCGCAGCGTGGCAACGACAAGACGCGGCTGGTGCTATGACCTTGGAAGGCCGCCGTGCTTACAATCGATCGAACGCCAGTCGACCCAGCGAGGAAATCATGTCGATCACTGTCCGCCCTCTCGAGCAATCCGACCATGCCGACTGGCGACGCCTGTGGACCGCCTACCTCACCTTCTACGAGACCACCCTGGCCGAGGACGTCTACACGAGCACGTGGCAGCGCCTGTTCGACGGCGGCGAATTCGAGCCCAAAGGTTTTGTCGCCCTGCTGGACGGCAAGGCCGTCGGCCTGACCCACTATCTCTACCACCGTTCCTGCTGGTCAAAACTCGACAATTGTTACCTTCAGGACCTGTTCGCCGATCCCGATGTCCGGGGCAAAGGCGTCGGCGCCGCTCTGATCGAGGCCGTGCGCAAGGCCGCGGCGGAAAAGGGCGTCACCAATGTCTACTGGATGACCCACGAGACCAACGCCACGGCGCGAAAGCTTTACGACCACGTCGCGCGGCGGACCGGGTTTATCGAGTATGATTTGCTGTGATCCGGATTGAAAATCCGATTTTTGCGCAATATATTGCGCAAGATAGGTATGTTGTTGCCCCAGGTCGAGACCAATACCCGGAAGATCGCGTCGCTTCTTGAGGAAAGGCCATGACACACTATGTCGGCATTCTGGATGGAGCGACGGACGTATGGGGTATTCGCATCCCCGATACTCCGGGTTGCCATGGCGGCGGGGCGACGCCTGAAGAGGCGATCAACGACGCCACATCGGCGTTGCGCGAGTGGGCGGAAACCTTTCTGGACACCAGCGATGTTATGCCGGTTGCACGGAGCGTCGCGGATTTGCTGTCCAGCGGAGAGATCGATACCGGGGCGGGCGAATCGGCCGTTCTTATCCCACTGATTTTGGACTCTGGCCGTCCCGTCCGGGCGAACCTTTCGCTTGACTCCGGGCTTCTGGCAGCAATCGATGAGGAGGCGAGAAGGCGCGGTCTGACGCGCTCCGCCTTTCTCGCGAGCGCCGCGCGCGAGAAGATCGAGCGGCACCGTTAGAGCCTTTCATGGTTGGATGGGAAGATTGTGCCAAACCGATTTGGACCAAGTCCAAGTCCATCGGCTCGGCCAGGCAACCATCCCGATTTTCGCCAAACCAGCCTAATTCATGGTCCAGCGGTGGATTTGCCTATGACTGAGTTTACCCCCTGGGCCTCTTTGATCGGCGGTGCGCTGATCGGCCTGTCGGCTGTCCTGCTGATGCTGGCGGAAGGCCGGATCGCCGGGGTCAGTGGCATCGCGTCGCGGCTCCTGCCGCCTTTCCGCGACGGCCTGCCAATCGGTCAGTTCGGTTTCGTGTTGGGCCTGCTTGCCGCGCCGTTCGCGGTGATGGCGGTGACGGGCGCGCCGATGGTCCAGACCGTGTCCTCGAACATTCCCCTGATGGCGGTCGCCGGCCTTCTCGTCGGTTTCGGCACGGTGCTTGGGAATGGCTGCACCAGCGGACATGGCGTCTGCGGCCTGTCACGCCTTTCGCCGAGGTCGCTGGCGGCGGTGGTCACCTTCATGGCGGCTGCCTTCGCGACGGTTTTTGTCGTTCGGCACATCGTCGGGGCGTAAGGCCATGTCCTTCGTTGTGAACCTGCTCCTTGGTCTGCTGTTCGGCATCGGCCTCGTCGTGTCCGGCATGTCGGACCCGGCAAAGGTGCTGAATTTCCTCGATGTCGCCGGAACCTGGGATCCGTCGCTGGCCTTCGTGATGGGAGGCGGGGTGCTTGTCGCCTTCATCGGCTATCGCCTGGTTCTGCGCCGTGACCGGCCGCTGATGGCAAACGGTTTCCGCCTGCCGACCAAAACCTCCATCGATGGCCGGCTGCTGACCGGCGCGGCGATCTTCGGCATCGGCTGGGGCATCGGCGGCTTCTGCCCCGGGCCGGCATTTGCCGCGCTTGGCCTCGGCCAACCCGGCACGCTGGCTTTCGTGCTGGCCATGCTGGCCGGCTTCTGGGTTGCGCGCGTGGTGTCCACGGGAGGTGGTGACGTCCCTGCCGCGAAGGGTGGGCCGATCTAGCTATGTTCCTCCCCTTCTTCCTCGAACTCAAAGCCGCGAAAGTCCCGGTGTCGCTGCGCGAATACCTGACCTTGCTCGAGGGCATGGAAGCCGGGCTGGTCGACTATGACGTCGAGGGTTTTTACTACCTCGCCCGTTCTGCGCTGGTGAAGGACGAGCGCCATATCGACCGCTTCGACCAGGTTTTCGCGCATGTCTTCAAAGGCGTCGAGGCGCTGGCCGGTGAGGCGGCGATCGATGTCGCTACGCTTCCGGAGGAGTGGCTGCGGCGGCTGGCGGAAAAGCACCTTTCCGATGAGGAGAAAAAACTCGTCGAGGCGCTCGGCGGCTGGGAAAAGCTGATGGCGACGCTGAAGAAGCGGCTGGAGGAGCAGAAGGGCCGTCACCAGGGCGGCTCGAAATGGATCGGCACGGCGGGAACCTCGCCCTTCGGCGCCTATGGCTACAACCCCGAAGGCATCCGGATCGGTCAGCACGAAAGCCGCAACCGCCGCGCGGTAAAAGTGTGGGACAAGCGCGAGTTCAGGAATTTCGACGATTCCGTCGAGCTGGGGACCCGCAACATCAAGGTCGCGCTGAAGCGCTTGCGCCGCTGGGTGCGCGACGGAGCCGTGGAGGAACTGGATCTGCCCGGCACGATCCACGCCACCGCCGAACACGGCTATCTCGACGTGAAGACGCGGCCGGAGCGCCGCAACGCGGTGAAGCTCTTGATGTTCTTCGACGTCGGCGGCTCGATGGACGATCACATAAAGATCGTCGAGGAATTGTTCTCGGCGGCGCGCGCGGAATTCCGCCAGCTCGAATATTTTTATTTCCACAACTGCCTCTACGAGGGCGTGTGGAAGGACAATCGCCGCCGCCACGCCGAGGTCATTCCGACGCTCGACGTGCTGCATAAATACGGTCGCGACTACAAGGTTGTCTTCGTCGGCGACGCCTCGATGAGCCCCTACGAGGTTACCATGGCCGGCGGCTCGGTCGAGCACTGGAATCCGGAAGCCGGCGCCGTCTGGCTGGCGCGCGTGCTCGCCCAATGGCCGAACGCGGTGTGGCTGAACCCGGTCCCGCGCCAGCACTGGGCCTACACGCATTCGATCGGCCTGATCCGCGAGACGTTTTCCGACCGCATGTATCCGCTCACGCTGGCCGGGCTGGAAGCGGCGACGAGAGAGCTGTCGAGAAAGCATTGAGCACGTCGTTGCGAAACGATGATCCCCGCCTATGGCGAGCAGGCGTAACGAATGCCTATATTTGGCGAACAGCACACATGACAAATTTCCGAGCCAGGAGACAGCAATGGACAGCCACAGCTATCCCGTGACCCGCACCGACGCCGAATGGCGCGCGATGCTCAGCCCCGAACAATATGCCGTCATGCGCAACCACGGCACCGAGCGGCCGGGAAGCTGCGCGCTGCTTCATGAAAAGCGGGCAGGTACGTTCAAATGCGCCGGCTGCGACCAGCCGCTGTTCGAATCCAAGCTGAAGTTCGAGAGCGGCACCGGCTGGCCGAGCTTCAACGACCCGGTGCCGGGATCGGTGGAGACGACCGTCGACCGCAGTTACGGCATGGTGCGCACCGAATGCCACTGCTCGCGCTGCGGCAGCCATCTCGGCCATGTGTTCGAGGACGGCCCGCCGCCGACCTATCTGCGTTATTGCATCAACGGCGTGGCGCTGAATTTCGAGCCAGCCTGAGAGTCTGGCGGACAACGCCAAGGGTAAAAGTAGCCGCTTGAGGCGTTAAATCACGATCGCGGCGATCAGCCAGAGCAATGACATCGTCTGGCAGAAAAATCCGGCCCATCCCCCGCGCCGGTCGGCAGTCCGCCATACGGCAAAAGCCAGGAAGAGGTTGTAGGGCAACGGTCCGAAATGGACGGCGAGGGCGACCCACAGCGGCACTTTCGCTGCAAGCAGGCCGAGCGAAGCGACGGTCGCGGCAATGTTGATCGCCGTGCCGATGACTATGGTGTCGCGCCAGAACAGCGTTGCGAGGGGAACCTCGCCCCGCCAGCGCGCGGTGAAGAAACCGCCTATGCCGCCTCTCCTGGCGACTTGGCGGTTGGCATCCTCGCCCGCGGCCATCGGCAGGACCCTCGAGCCGGTCACTCGACGTTCAAGTCGCGGCCTGCCGTGCGGATCGTCACCGAGAAGCCGGCCAGCACGTCGATCAGGGTGATCACCATCAGGGTGAAGAAGACCGGGTGCGCCGCGCCGCGCACCAGCAGGAATTCGACGAGGAAGGCGACGAAGACGAAGGTCGACAGCAGATGGTCGACGATCGAGGCATTGGAGGAGCGCGTCGATTTCATCATCTCGACGAACAGCAGCACCAGCGCGATGACGATCAGCAGGTCGCCGACCGACATGGTCCAGACGCCGCCGGACATCATGGTGAGCGAAAAGATTTCGGTCGCGAAGGGGTCTGCTTCTGTCCCGCCGAACAGGCCGGCAAGGCCGAGATTGTAGAGCAGGAACGGGATGATCAGCAGCGGAATCATGCCCAGCATTTTTTGCGCACCTCGGCCATTGGAGCCTGACCTATTTCAGGCAGCCTCGGGCTGCGTCAAGCCCGATGGCCCGCTGAGGGGAAGTCTCAACGCAAAAAGACCGGCGCGAGGCCGGTCCCTTCAAACCAGTCCGAAAAGCCGAACGCTCAGCTTTCCTTGGGCTCCAGCACCTGGCGGCCGCGATACATGCCGGTCTTCAGGTCGATGTGGTGCGGGCGGCGCATTTCGCCCGAATTCTTGTCCTCGACATAGGTCGGGGCCTTGAGCGCGTCGGCGGCGCGACGCATGCCACGCTTGGACGGCGAGGTCTTTCTTTTTGGCACAGCCATGATTGCGTTCCTTCGGTCAATGGACCCGGCTGCTCTGGCAAGGGGAGCCGCGCGTTCCGGGCCGGTATGAGAAATCCGGGGTGCCTATACACGCGCGAGGCGGGTTTGACCAGCGCGGCGGCTAATATTTTTTGCGGCAGCGTGCCCGGCGTCATTCGACGCACTGGACATAGGCGCCGGAACGCGCTGCAAGGCGTTGCACGCGATTGGCCAGGAAACGCATATCGCGAGACGGCTTTGCGGGATTGCGCAGGATCGGATTGGGCAGGGTCACCGCCAGCAGAGCGGCCTGTTTGCGGCTGAGATTCTTAGCCGAAACGCCGAAATGATGCTGCGCGGCTGCCTCGATCCCGTATATGCCCGGGCCCCATTCGGCGATGTTGAGATAGATTTCCATGATCCGGCGTTTCGACATCACCAGATCGACATAGGTGGCGTAGGGCAATTCGAGGATCTTTCGAATGGTTCCGAACGGCCGGGGCCACAGATAGAGGTTCTTCACCGACTGCATGGTGATGGTCGAGGCGCCGCGCGATGGGCCCCTCGGGTCGAGAATGACCTTCTTGAGTTCCCCAAGGTCGACGCCGTAGTGATTACAGAACTGGCCGTCCTCGGACATGATGACGGAGTGGATCAGGACCGGTGAGATGTCGTCGATCGAAACCCACTGGCGGTCATAGCCCTTGAGCGTCACCAGGTCGGCCAGCATCAGCGTGGAGACCGGACGGACAAAGGGCGGCAGATAGAGGATCGTCAGGACCACGGGGATCAGCCCAAGCACGACCGCAATCTTGAACAGCCGCCGCAGCCAGAGACGGATGCCGCGCCGGTTCAACCGGCCGCTGCCCTTCCCTGCCACCTCGCCGGCCTCCGATTGAACGGTCTCGCCCAAGCCACCCGCCTTCGCGTCCTGTCCGAAACGGAATAATGGCGACGGGCCGCGAGCGCAACGCCTCCGACCCGATAAGCGGCGGCTTGACCACGGCGGCGTATCGCCTAAACGGGGTGGCATGACGCTCCTGAGCACATCCGACTTCGAGGACCTTCTCGGCCGGCGCGCGCGCCAGGTCGAAGAATTGCTGCGAACGCTGCTTGACGACAAGCCGCGCGACGGCGAGATCACGCGACCGGCAAAACTGCTCGCCGCCATGCGCCACGGCGTGCTCAACGGCGGAAAACGGTTGCGTCCGTTCCTGGTTCTGGAAAGTGCCAAGCTGTTCGGCCCTGACGGCGCGGAGGCGGTGACGGTCGGGGCGGCGCTGGAATGCGTGCATTGCTATTCGCTCATCCACGACGATCTGCCGGCCATGGACGACGACGACCTGCGCCGGGGACAGCCGACCGTGCATCGCGCCTTCGACGAGGCGAGCGCCATCCTCGCCGGCGACAGCCTGCTGACGCTTGCCTTCGACATCCTGACCGACGATACGTCGTCCCGACCGCGCGACGTTGCGGCATCGGCGCGGCGCCGGCTCGATCTTGTTCGCGGGCTGGCGCGCGCCGCGGGCGTCGGCGGAATGGCGGGCGGGCAGGCGCTCGACCTTGCCGCCGAGAAGGCCACGCCTGATGAGGCAGGCATCATCACGCTGCAGGCGATGAAGACCGGTGCCTTGATCCGCTTTGCATGCGAGGCGGGTGCGATCGTCGCCGACGCCAGCGCGATCGACCGCGAGAGGCTGGCGGAATTCGGCTCGGCCATCGGGCTTGCCTTCCAGCTTGCGGACGACCTTCTCGACGTAACTGCCGTACCCGAGGTCATGGGCAAGGCGACGGGCAAGGACGCGGCGGCCGGCAAGGCGACGCTGGTGGCGCTGCATGGCGCGGACTGGGCGCGACGGCAGCTCGCCGGCCTAGTCGAACAGGCGCATGATCTGTTGGAACCCTATGGGGAAAGCGGCAGAAACCTGAAGTCGGTCGCGACTTTCATCGCCGAACGGGACCGGTAGGACATCAGGTCACTTTCGTCGTGTTCGCCGCGACCGGTCCCCAAGCGGCCGACGTCACCGGTTCCGCATGACAATGCAGGAGCCGCCAGCCGAACGCAAAGTGGCGCAGATCCTGTTGGCTGTCGCGCGGTCGTCGGCGCCGATGCGCACGGCGTAGATGCCGCGGCGGCCGCGCGGCGTGCGCACGCGGCTGACGACCGGATCGGGATTTTTCAGGATTTTGCCGAAACGTCCGGCGACGCGCTGCCATTGCTTTATCGCGGCGGCGCGGCGAAAATTGCCGGCGACCTGCACGCCCCAGGGTTTTGTCGCGATGGTCGCCATGGCGATGGTCTGGGCGTAGATGGTGCGCATGTTGCGGCAGGCTTCGTGAAACGGCCGCTTCGGGTCGAGCGGACGGATCGTGCCGAGATAGGTGCGCTCCGAAAAATTGTCGGCGGGCTCACCCATGATGTCGAGCACATATTCGTCGGTCTCCAGCGGCAGGAAGCCACCCGACGTCAGCCAGCGCGTCACCCGCGTCTCGCCGGCATTGTAGGCGGCAGCGGCGAGGCCGAGATTGCCGAAGCCTGTCTTCAACTCGCCAAGGTATTTGGCCGAAGCAGGAAGCGCCTGGGTGACATCGAAGGAGTTCTTCAGCTTCCGCATCTTCGCGGTGCCCGGCATGAACTGCGCTATGCCTTCGGCCCCGGCCGGACTGACGGCGTCCGGATCGAAGCGGCTTTCCTTCCAGATCAGGCGGGCGAAGAAATCGCGCGGCAGGCCATTGGCGCGGGCATGGATGTCGATCAGGTCGCAGATACGCGCCGTCGTCATGATGCGCGATTTCGGCGGGTCGGCGAGAGCCGGGCCATCGCCGAGGCAGAACCCGAACAGCAGTGCCAGCGGCGAAACCCGCCACACCCCGACATGGAAAAGCCTCAGAAGCGACAGCCCGATATGGACCGCGCCGCCGAGCACGCCGTTACTCCGCCGCCTGCCTGCCGGACTGGCCGAAGCGCGTCTCGATATAGTCGGCGACCATTTTTTCAAAATCTTCGGCGATGTTGGGGCCGCGCAAGGTGGCCGCCTTGCGCCCGTCGATGAAGACCGGGGCCGACGGCGTCTCGCCGGTGCCGGGCAGCGATATGCCGATATCGGCATGCTTGGATTCGCCGGGGCCATTGACGATGCAGCCCATGACGGCGACCTTCAGTTCCTCGACGCCTGGATATTTTTCCCGCCAGACCGGCATGTTCTTGCGCAAATCGGCCTGGATGTTCTGGGCGAGTTCCTGGAACACGGTCGAGGTAGTCCGCCCGCAGCCGGGGCAGGCGGCGACAACCGGCACGAACTGCCGGAAACCCATCGTCTGCAAGAGTTCCTGCGCCACCTGCACCTCGCGGGTACGGTCGCCATTCGGTTCGGGCGTCAGCGAGATACGGATGGTGTCGCCAATTCCCTGCTGCAGCAGGATGCCCATGGCGGCGGACGACGCGACGATTCCCTTCGAGCCCATGCCGGCCTCGGTCAGGCCGAGATGCAGAGCATGATCGGAACGGCTGGCGAGTTCGGTGTAGACGGAGATGAGGTCCTGGACGCGGCTTACCTTAGCCGACAAAATAATCTTGTCGCGCGACAGCCCGATTTCTTCCGCCGCCTCGGCCGAGTGTAGCGCGGAGCGGACAATCGCTTCGCGGGTGACTTCGTCGGCGGTCAGCGGGGCGCCGTTTTTCTGGTTCTCGTCCATCAGCGCGGTCAGCAATTCCTGGTCGAGCGAGCCCCAGTTGACGCCGATGCGAACCGGCTTGTCGTAGCGGATCGCCATCTCGACGATCGCGCCGAACTGCCGGTCCTTCTTCTCCTTGAAGCCGACATTGCCGGGATTGATGCGGTATTTCGCCAGCGCCTCAGCGCAGGCTGGGTGGTCAGCGAGCAGCTTGTGGCCGATATAGTGGAAGTCGCCGACCAGCGGCACATTGATGCCCAGCCGGTCGAGCCGCTCACGGATGCCGGGGACGGCGGCCGCGCTCTCGTCACGGTCGACGGTGATCCGAACGATCTCGGAGCCCGCCTTTGCCAGCGCCGCGACCTGCGCCACCGTGCTGTCGACGTCGGCGGTGTCGGTGTTGGTCATCGACTGGACGACAACAGGCGCGTCTCCACCCACCATGACGCCGCCCACATTCACGCCGACGGAACGCCTCCGCGGCAAGGGGAAGGATTGATATCCGGTCATGGCCGGCTGGCCTCATCGGTCGGTGAATTCCGCCCATGAGGTGGAGGATGCGGCAATCATTGTCAATGGCGCTGCTTGCCGCGCGGTTGGCGAAACGGGGCGCTACGCCCGCGATCCAGCCTTGGGCATTGCCGAAGGACCGGACACGTGACGGCTCAACTTACCGCCACCAGCGCATCAATCTCGACAAGCCATTCGGGCATTGCGAGTGTCTCGACGCCGATCCACGTGCTCGCGCAGACCGGCCAGCTGTCGCCGAAGACGTCCCGGCCCGCGGCGAAGATCGCCGGAACAAGGTCGGGCCTGTGCCCGACGACATGGATCTTCATCTGCAGCATGTCGCGCGGGCAGACATCCAGCGCGGCGAGCGCCGCGCGAATGTTGGCGAAGCACTGGCGCGCCTGGGCGGCATGGTCCGAACCGCCGACAAGGGTGCCCGCGGCATCGACTGCCACCTGGCCGGAGATCGCCGCGAGACGAGCGCCCGTCGGGGCGACGGCGATCTGCGCGATAAGATGCGAGAAGGCCTGGGTGAGTTCCGCGGGATTGAGCTTTTCCATGGATGGCACCTCTGGCTCACTGGCGGACGACAGCGGCGGCGTAGCCGTCCGGACGAACGAGAGCGGCCCGCACGCCGGCAAAGATGCCGTCATGCTTCGGCGCGGCGGAGACGAAGCGGACGGCGTTCGCATCGAGCCATGCCGGCGGCGGGGCTTCGGCGCCGGCATCGAATGCCAGATGCAGCCAGTTGCCGGCCTCCAGCAACCCGTACAGATTCTTCTCTTCCTTGCCGTGTATCGCCAGAACCGTATCCGGCACCCGCGCGCCGGCTGCCAGACGTCCGTCTGTACGGACCGCCGCTGCTTCCGGTCCGTAGGCCAGGTCGAAACCCGAGAGCTCTCCAGCCATACGACGATTGGCGGCGGGAATGGCCAGCAGGTCGTTCAGCGTGGCGCGCAACGCCAGGGTCGCCGGATCGAAACGGGTGACGAGACCGGCCTGCGCCAGCGTATTGGCGTAGAGCGTCTGGCCGACCGGACGCCGCTCCTCTTCGTAGGAATCGAGCAGGGTTTCCGGCGCGCTTCCCCTGACAACGGCGGCCAGCTTCCAGCCAAGGTTCATCGCATCCTGAATGCCGACATTCATGCCTTGTCCGCCCATCGGCGCATGAATGTGGGCGGCGTCTCCGACCAGCATCACCCTGCCCTTCCGATAGGCGGAGGCCAGCCGCGTCTCGTCGGTGAAACGCGACAGCCAGATCGGATCGCGCGGCTGGCAGTCGAGGCCGAGGATGCGCTGGGCAGCGTCGGCCACCTCCTCCAGCGTCACCGGTTCGGACCGGGGCACGTGCATGCGCCGGGGATCGACAAGGACGATACGATGGTGGATTCCATCGCCCAACGGAGCGAGCATCACCGATCCGTTCTCGTCGGTGACGGAGACGACGGGCCGTGCCGGCGGCATGCCCAGAACGACATCGGCCAGCATCATCGTGTTGCGGGCGGCAAATCCGTCGAAGGCAATTGCCGCCTGTTCGCGCACGAGGCTTCGCGCGCCGTCGGCGCCTACGACATAGAGCGAAGTGAAGGTCTCGCCACCGGCTGAAACGCGAACGTGGTCGCCGAGATCCTCGACGCCGGCCACAGCCGTGCCGCGCAGAATATCGACGCCGAGTTCGGCCGCCCGCATTTCCAGCCGCTCCTCAGTCGCCGCCTGCGGGATGAACAGCGTGTAGGGGAAGCTCGTCTCGAACGGCGAGAAATCGAGGCGCGTGTCGAGCACCGCGTAGTGCCCGGTCGGGATCGGCTTGCCGGCCGCGACGAACCGGTCGGCAAGGCCGCGCAAGGCGAATATCTCCAGAGACCGGCCATGTACGGTCAGGGCGCGAGACTGAGCGCTTCGCTCGGTGCGCCGCTCCATCACCGCAACATCGACGCCGGCGAGCCGCAGTTCGCAGGCCAGCCAGAGCCCGGCCGGACCGGCTCCGGCGACGATGACTTCATAGGTTTTTTTCATGTCGATTGCTCCAATCTAACGTTGTTAGATTTATCTAACGATGTTAGATTGTCAATAGGAAATGGAGACTGCCGAATGCGCATCGTCAAAGAGGATGTCGTCGCCACCGCCCTGGATTTGCTGGACGAGGTAGGGATGGAGGGGCTGACCATGCGCAAGCTGGCCGATGCGCTGCGGATACAGGCGCCGTCGTTGTACTGGCACTTCGCCAGCAAGGAGGTGCTGCTGGAGGGAATGGCGGACGCCCTGATGGCGCCGGTGGCACGGCAGAACCCGCAAGACGAGACATGGGACACGCGCCTTGCCCGCATTGCCGGCGAGGTGCGCCAGGCACTGCTGTCGCATCGCGACGCCGCACGCGTCTTTGCCGGCACCTATCCCGTGTCGGAAAACGTGCTTCGGGTTGGCTCGCTCCTGATCGAATGCCTCAAGGCAGCGGGCGCGGATGACCGCAAGGCAAGCTGGGAGGCATTCGGCCTCGTCTATTTCGTCATCGGGTTCGCGATCGAGGAACAATCGCTGTCGGCAAAGGCGCAAGGCGGCGACGCATCCGCCGAGGAAGACGGCCTGCTGGCGCGTTATCCAGCCGCAGCCCTCGCCATACGCGAAATTACAGCCGAGAATGCCGATGTTCGGTTCGAATACAGCCTGCGCGGACAGGTCGAAGCCTTGCGAGCACGAGCAGCGGGGTGGGGGGCTTCGGCAGCCGGTTAGCCTATATCCACCGGCGGCTTCACCTGAAGGCCGGGCTCGGTCCAGTCGGTGGGGCGCACGACCGTGCGGTGCACCTTCGGCGGCTCGGCGCCGCTGTGCAGGGCGCGGATGCGGTCGTCCACGACGGCATCGGCCTGGGTGCGGCGCTGGTTGTGGCGCAGGTAATCGTGCCAGGTCGGGACGTGATAGGACTCGATCCATTGCTCGGGTTTTTCAGTGTCGCGCAGCAGTTCCCATTGCCGCGCGCCGTCGCGGCGGCGGATGCGTTCGCGGTCGTGCATGGCCTTCAGGAAGGCGCGGGTGTCCTCTTCCCTAATGACGTATTCGATCAGGATCGCTACCGGACCGCTGCGTCCGCGCAGGTCGAGCGCGACATTCGGGACCTTCCAACGATTGAGCGGATCAAGATTGTCGGAGGTCTTTTCCGGCAGCGCCAGTTTGAACCCGATCGCCGCGCCAAGGAGCATGATGCCCGCGGCCGACAGCAGTGCGATGTCCGTGCCGTATTCTTCCGCCACCAGCCCCCAGACCCATGCGCCCAGCGCCATGCCGCCGAAGGTCGCGGTCTGGTAGAGCGAAAGCGCTCGGCCGAGCACCCAGCGCGGCGTCGACAGTTGCACCGTCACATTGAACATCGATAGGGCGAATACCCAGCTTGCGCCGCCGATGGCGACTCCCAGCCCGGCGACCCAGGCATTTGGGGCGAGCGCGATGATGGTCGCGCAGACAGCGAAGGCAATGAAGGCGGCGCGCGCGATGGCCTCGTTCGACCAGTTCTCGCGCATCCGGCCACCGAGGAAGGCGCCGCCAATCGCACCGATGCCATAGCAGCCAAGCAGCAGGCCGTAGAGCAGCGGCCCGCCGCCCGGCAGGTCGCGCGCCACCAGCGGCAGCATCGCCAGCACCACGATGGCGCTGAGGCCGAAGACGAAACCGCGCAGCATCACCTTCTCGATGTGCGGCGACATGGCGACATAGCGCAGACCCGCCGACATGGCGGGGCCGAGCGTCTCCGGCGGAAGCGCGCTGGGAACGGTATCGCGCTTCCAGCGGGCCATGACGAAGATCAGGGGAAGATAGCTCAGCACGTTGACAGCGAAGGCGGCAGCCGCGCCGGCGGTGGCGACGATGATGCCGCCGATCGCAGGTCCGACACTGCGTGTGAGGTTGAAGTTGACGCTGTTCAGTATCACCGCGGCGGAGAGCAGGGGACGCGGCACCATATCGCCCACGGAAGCCTGCCAGGACGGATTGTTGAGCGCCGTGCCGCATCCTATCAGGAAGGTGAAGACCAGCAGCAGCCAGGGATTGAGGATATTTAGATAAGCGCAAACCGCCAGCAGGATCGACACCGTGAACATCAGAAGTTGGGCGGCGAGCATCACCCTGCGGCGGTCGAAATTGTCGGCTATGGCGCCGGCGGCCAGCGAGAAGATCATGATCGGCAGCGTGGTCGATGCCTGGACGAGCGCTACCATGTCGTCGGATGCGGAGATGGAGGTCATCAGCCACGCCGCGCCGACCGACTGGATCAGGCCGCCGAGATTGGATGCGAGGCTGGCGAACCATATTTCCCGGAACACGGGATGCCCCATGGGAGCCAGGGGCGATATGCGGTCGGTCACCGGCGGGTTCCTCCTTCGCAACCGCGGCTAAACCAGATTTGCCGGTGATTTCATAGCCTCTTCGCGCCAGCGAGAACCGGTGCAGTCGCCGGGAGCTTGCTGGACCAATACCTTGGGGGTTCGGCTGGAACAAATCCCGAAAAATGTCGACCTGACGTCGAGTTGTTCAATGCGTAGGCTGCGCCCCTGATCCCGAAGGCCGCTATTCAGCGGCCTTCGGGAAGGGCACGGGAGACGCGGCAGGCTTCGACGCGGCGACGGCCGGCGTAGCCTTGTTGCGCCGGAAGACGCGGCGGAAGAAGCCGTAGACCTTGCTGTTCTTGCTGCGCGTGAACACCATCAGCATCGACGGCGTGACGATCAGCGTCAGCACGGTGGCGAAGGACAGGCCGAAAACGATCGCCGAGGACAGCGCGATCCACCATTGAGTCGACGGCGCGTTGATCGTCGTCTCCTGGTGGAAGATTTCAAGGCCAAGGCCGAAGGCGATCGGCAGCACGCCGAGGATCGCCGACACCGCCGTCAGCACCACCGGACGGGCGCGCTCGCGGCAGGTCTGCAGCACCGCTTCTTCTTTCTCCCAGCCTTCCTCGCGCAGCCGGTCGTAGGTGTCGATCAGCACGATGTTGTTGTTCACCACCACGCCGGCCAGCGCGATGAAGCCGATGCCGGACATGACGATGACGAAGGTCTGTCCGGTGAGCAGCATGCCGAGCAGCGCGCCGACGATCGCCATGACGACGCAGGTCAGGACGAGGATGACGCTGGTAAACTTGTTGAACTGCGCGAGCAGCACGATGAAGATCAGGAACATCGCCGCGCCGAAGGCGCTGATGAGGAACGCGCCAGCCTCCGCGCTGTCCTCGTTGGAACCGGCCAGCTTCCAGTCAACGCCGGTCTTGGCCATGTCGCCGACGACCTTGCTGACCGCGGCCTGCACCTCCGCGACCTGGAAACCCGAGGCGACGTTGGCCTGGATGGTGATGGTGCGCTTGCCGTCGATGCGGTTGAGCACGCCGACGGTCGGTTCCGGCTTGCGCGTGACGAAGTTCGAGATCGGCACGGAGCCTTGCGCCGTCTCGACACGCAGTTCGTCCAGCGCCGACAGCGTGCGGCGGTCCTCGGGCAGGCGCAGCCTGATGTCGACGGCATCGTCGGCGCCCGGAGGCCGGTAGTCGGTCAATTTCAAGCCGGTGGTAACGAGCTGCACGACCGTGCCGACCGCCACCGGCGAAATGCCGTATTGCGCGGCCTTGGCGCGGTCGATCTGGAGCGCCCAGTCAACGCCGGGTGGCGGAAGGCCATCGGACAGGTCGATCACGCCCGGCACTTTCGCGACCGCGGCGGCGACCTGCTTTGCGTAGTCATTCAGACCCGCAGGGTCGGTTGCCGAGAGCTGGACCTGGATCGCCTTGCCGGTCGGCGGTCCCGCATCCGGCACCCGCACCTCGACATCGACACCTGGAATGCCGGCCATGGCGACGCGCAGATCGTCGAGGATCTGGTGTGCCGACTTGCGTTCGCGCCAGTCGATGAACTCGTAGTTGATGACGCCGACCACGTCCTCGGGGATATCCTCGCCGCCGCGGGTCTTGCCGACCTTGGTCAGCACCGACTTGATGCCCGGCCAGCCGAGCATGCGCTCCTCCGCGACCCGGGTCGCCGCATCCATCTCCTCCAGCGAGAGGTTGCCGCGCGCATGCACGTAGAGCAGGCCGTAGTCGGGCTCGACGGTCGGGAAGAACTCGACGCCGTTGCCGTATTTGACATAGGCGAACATGCCGCCGCCAAGCAGCAGGACGGTCAGCACCAGCGCCGTGATCGGCCAGTGCACGGCGGTCTTGACCACCGCCATGTAGGCGCCGTCACGGTTCTCGTGTTCGCCGTGCAGCGGCGCCTTGCCGATGAGGGCGCCGATCGCCGGCGCGAAGATCAGCGCGTAGGCCATAGACGCCGCTAGCGTGACGATCAGCGTGATCGGCAGGTATTTCATGAAATCGCCGACGATGCCGGGCCAGAAGAGCAGCGGCGAGAAGGCGGCGATGCGCGTCAGCGTCGCGGCGATGACCGGCCCGGCCATGCGCTTGGCCGCCTCCTCGAAGGCCTGCGCCTTCGGCATGCCTTCGCCCATGCGCCGCTCGGCATATTCGGTGACGATGATGGCGTCGTCGACCAGCATGCCGACGGCGAGGATCAGGCTGAACAGCACGATCATGTTGATCGTGTAGCCCATCAGCGCGAGCAGCAGGATGCCCATCAGGAACGACGAGGGGATGGCGAGCCCGATCAGCAGCGAGGCGCGGCCGGACAGCGCGTAGAGGATGACAATGAAAACCAGGATGACCGCGATCAGCACGTGGTTCTGCAGGTCGTTGAGCAACTGGTTGACGAAAGTCGACTTGTCCTGGGTGTAGGTCACCGTGAGGTCGGGCAGCGTCTGCTTGTTCTGGTCGCGGAACTCTTCGGCTACCTTCTTGGCGCCCTCGATCGTCTGCACCACGTTGGCGCCGATGCGCTTCTTGACGGCGATGGTGATGGCGCTCTTGCCGTCGATGCGGGCGATCGTCTCGGCATCCTTGAAGGTGGAGCGCACCGTGGCGAGGTCGCGAACGCGCACCACGGCATCCTGGCCGGCCACGACCGGAAGGTTGGCGACGTCCTCTGGCGTTTCGATCAGCGCCGGCACCTTGACCGCGTATTTGCCTTCCGAGCCTTCGATCGCGCCGGCGGCCACGAGGCTGTTGGAGGCGCCGATGCCCTGGATCATCTGGTCCAACCGCAGCCCGTAGGAGGCGAGGCGCATAGGATCGATGATCGCCTCGACAAGCTCGTCGCGCGAGCCCTGGATTTCGCCTTCCAGAACGCCCGGAACCTCCTCGATGCGGTCGCGCAAGGTCTTTGCCGCGGCGGTCAGTACGCGCTCGGGAATGTCGCCGGACAGGGTGATGAAGACCACCGGGAATTCGGAGAGGTTGACTTCGTTGACGGTCGGCTCCTCGACGCCCGCCGGCAGGTCGCGCTTGGCGTCCTGGACCTTGTTACGGGTATCGATGAGCGCGTCTCCCAGGTCGACCGACGGATCGAACTCGACGATGACGTTGGCACCGCCCTGGAAGGCGTTGGACTTCATCTCCTTGAGCCCCTTGAGGCTCTTCAGCTGGGACTCCACGGGCCGCAGCAGCAGGCGCTCCGCATCCTCGGGCGAGATGCCCTGATAGATGAGGCTGACATACATGATCGGGATGGCGACATCCGGCTCGGCTTCTTTCGGCACGGAGTTGTAGGCCACCGCCCCGGCGATCACCAGAAAGAGGAGCACCGACAGGGTCAGCCGCGCATTGCGTATGGCGAGCTTGACGATATCCATTAGCTTCTCACCCTCTGCCGTCCTGACGTCAGTTGGTACCGGTGGCTTCGCCGACCAGCTTCTTGATCGTCGCCTCGTCGGCCGGCACGGCCTTCACATGGGCGCCTTCGGCGACAAGATCCTGGCCGGCGACGATAATTCGGGCATCGGCGGGTATGCCGCCAAGCACCAAGCCCGTCGGTGTGTCGTCGACTATGTCGATCGGGAAGAAGACAACCTTATCGTTCTTATCGACCGCGCGGATGCCGATGTCGCCGGCGTCGGAGAGCGTCACCACCGAACGCGGCAGCATGACGGCATCGGTCGGCTGCCCGCGCAGCGTGACCTCGGCGGTCATGCCGGCCGGCAGCGCCTTGTCCTCGTTGGGAATCGCCACCTCGATGCGGAAAGTGCGCGTCGTGGCCGAGGCATCGCGGCTGATATAGCGCAGCGTGCCCTTGAGCTTCTTGCCGTCGACGAGTTGGATTTCCGCCTCGTCCCCGACCTTGAGATATTGCAGGTCGCGCTCGCTGACTTCGCCAATGGCCAACAGAGGGTCGAGGTTGATCAGCGTCGCCACCTCGGCGCCGGCCAGGATGGCGCTGCCGCGCTGGACGGGCACGCGGTCGATCAGGCCGTTGAACGGCGCGTAGATTTCGTAGTTGGCAAGCTCGGCCCTGGCGCCCTCCAGTTGCGACTGGGCCGTGGCAAGCGCCGCACGAGCCTGGTCGGCCTGGAGTTTCGGTGCGTTTCCGCCCTTCACCAGCTTCTCCGCGGCGTCGGCCTCGGCCTGCCGCTGCGCGACCACGCTCTCCGCCATGCGGATCGCAGCTTCCTTGTCTCCGGCGTCCAGGCGCATCACCAGGTCGCCGCGGTTGACGCGCTCGCCCTGTTTCACCGGCAGGCTCTGGATGACGCCCATGACGCGGGTGGCCAACGTCACGCGCTTCTCGGCCTCTGTCCGGCCGGAGATACGGATGGCGCGCGCATGCTGGGTGCGCGGCGGTGTGATGACCGCGACCGTGCGCAGCACGACCGGAGGCTTCTCCGCCTCCGCCTTCTTCGCTGCTTCCTCGGCTTCCGGCGCGGCGCTGCCGACCGACGAGAACCGGCCCGTTCCCATCCAGGCGGCGAAAGCGACCAGCACGACGACCGCAGCCACCTTATGGAATCTGAACTTCGACATGATCGTTTCCGTTTGCCGATTAAGCCGAGGCATTCGCAGCCCCGCATATGGGTACGTATGGCCGCAGTTACACGCCCGGTCGGCGAACCCCCGGGGGGGCGGCGTACACGTACATCATCTTGTCATCGCCCAAAAGTGAGAATTTTTTATCAACCGATCAGGATTCGAGCGATTGGAACATCCTCACGAAGCGTAGAATGCCTTGCAACGCCTGGTTTTGCCGGACAGTGCAGCAATGGCAGCAGCCGTCAGCAATATTGTCGCACAGCTCATACGAACGCTACCTCCTTGCCGAGCGGCAGGGAGCGGATGCGTTTTCCCGTCAGCGCGAAGATCGCATTGGCCAGCGCCGGAGCGGCCGGCGGCGTGCCGATCTCGCCGACGCCGCCCATCTTGTGGAAGTTCTCGATTATGGCGACTTCGAACTCCGGGCACTGATGGATACGCATGGCGTCGAAGTCATGGAAGTTCGACTGCTCGACCGCGCCGTTGGCGAAGGTGATCTCCTGGCCCACAGCCGCTGACAGGCCGTAGATCGCGCCGGAAATAAGCTGCGCCTCGATAATGCCGGGATCGAGCGCTGTGCCGACATCCGCCGCGATCCACACTTTCTCGATGCGGATGCCGGAAGGTGTCTGGGCGACCTGCACGACCTCGCCGACCCAACTGCCGAAGGACAGCGTGAAGGCGATGCCCTTTGCCTTGCCGGCGGGCAAGGCTTCGCCCCATTTCGCCATAGCTGCAACTTTTTCGACCACCGTTACCGCCGCCGGGTAGACGGCCATCAGTTTTTTGCGCAATTCGACCGGGTCGGTTTTTCCAGCGGCCGCGATCTCGTCCATGAAGCACTCATGGAAGAAGCCGTTGAAAGAGTTGCCGACCGAACGCCACGATCCGACAGGAATGGTGACCGGGGCGGCGATGCCGGTCACACGGTAATTGGCGATCGTATAGGGCTGGTTGTAGGCGCCGTCGACGATGGTCTTGTCCGGACCGAGTGGCGGGATCGACGGAAACAGCCGCCGCAAGGTGCTGGCAATGACGGAAGGCGAGGAGACTTTCATGTCGAGCGCGACGGGCAGGCCATCATCGCCGAGCCGCGCCTGGAACTTTCCGGCGGCGGCCGGCCGGTAGGCGTCCTGGCGCAAATCCTGCTCGCGCGTCCAGACAACCTTGATGGGGCGCCCGTCTGTCTCCTTCGCCATCAGGGCCGCGCAGAGCGAAAAATCCGCCTCAACCCTTCGGCCGAAACCGCCGCCGAGCGACGGCGTATGGATATTCACCTTGACCTCGTCGAGTTGCAGCGCCGTTGCGCACAGGCGCCGCGTGATCGTCGGCGCCTGGTTGCCGGCCCACAGGTCGAGCACGCCGTCCTTCAGCCGCGCCGTGGCGTTCATCGGCTCCATCGCTGCATGGGCGAGATAGGGGACCCAATATTCCGCCTCGACCAGCTTTTCGGCCGGCGCATCGGCAAAAGCGACGTCGACATCGCCGTCGTCACGCATCGCCGAGCCGTCGGGCGAAGAGAGGGCATCGGTGAGCACCTTGGCGATGGCCGCGGTGTCGAGCGGATATTCGGGCACGTCCCACTCTGCCTCGATGGCGTCCGCCGCCTTGAACGCCGCCCAGGTGTTTTTCGCGATGATGCCGAAGCCATGGCCGTAATTGGTCGCCAGCGGCACGATTTTTATCATGCCCGGCATTTTCTCGGCTTTGGAGAGGTCAGCCTTGAGGGGTTTCGCCCAGAACCGTGGGCTGAGTTTTACGGTGCCGAAAAGCATGTCAGGCAGCACCATATCCATGCCGAAGATCGGTGCGCCGGTGACTTTCGCCAGCATGTCGACGCGCTTCTGCGGTTTGCCGAGCAGCGTCCAGTCGGACTTTGGCTTGAGCGGCGGGTCGGAGGGCGGCGACAATTTGGCCGCGTCGATGGCCACCTCGCCATAGGTCAGCGAGCGGCCCGACGCCTTGTGGAGAATCGCGGCACCTGCGGTCTCAAGCTCCGCTGCGGGAACTTGAAGCCTAGTGGCGGCTGCCGCAACGAGCATCAGCCGCGCAGCAGCGCCGGCCTGCCGCATCTTGATAAAGCCGTCGCGGGTCGAGGCCGAGCCGCCCGTGCCCTGCAGACCGAAAATCTTGCTGACGCCGCCCATCACGGATCGCATGATCTCGGCGGTGACGCTCTCGTCGTAGAAGGCAAAAGGTCCGCCTTCCTCGATCATCGCCGCGTTGTAATAGGCCCAGGACGCCGGCCCGTGCTCCACCTTCAGCCCCTCCAGCGGCACGTCGAGTTCTTCCGCGACCATTGCGGCGAGCGTCGTCGAAATGCCCTGGCCCATTTCGGCGCGGGGCGCGATGACGGTGATGGTGTTGTCGGTGGCGATCTTCACGTAGGGATTGAAGGTGGCCTCGCCCTCGGCGAGGTCGCCTTCCAGAGGGTTCGAGTAAGGCGTCGCAACATACCAGTAGCCGAAGGCAGCGCCACCGGCGACGGCAGCCGCGCCGAACAGCAAGGCGCGTCGGGTGATCTTGCCCAAGCTGGCCATGGTCAGATCCTTGCTGTCTTGAGCGCCGCCGCCTTCCTGATGGCAGCGCGAATCTTCGGATAGGTGCCGCAACGGCAGAGATTGCCGCTCATCGCCGCGTCGATGTCGTCGTCCGTCGGGTCGGCGACCTGATCCAGCAAGGCGGCGGCGCTCATGATCTGGCCGGCCTGGCAATAGCCGCATTGAGCGACCTGTTCTTCCAGCCATGCCTGCTGCACCGGATGCAGTTTTCCGCCCTGCGCCAGTCCTTCGATGGTCACTATCTCGCCGTCGACGTTACCCACTGGCAACACACAGGAGCGGACCGGCATTCCGTCGACATGCACCGTGCAGGCGCCGCACATGGCGACGCCGCAGCCGAATTTCGGGCCGGTCTTGCCCGCGAGGTCCCGCAACGTCCAGAGCAGCGGCATGTCCGGATCGGCATCGATTTCCGTGGGCTTTCCGTCGACGATCAGGCGCATTGGATAGGAAATCCTTCTGCCAGCGGGTAGGAAGGGTGGGAATTGACTTATCCCAACAATATGACAAAATCCGTCAAAATGTCAAGACGTCCTCGCCGAGCCGAAAATCCAGCACCATCCGGTGCAACAGCGGAGGATGCGAAGCGCTCCCGCATCCTGCAGGCGGCGATGAAGGTTTTTCTCGCCTACGGGTTTTCCCGCGTCACCATGGACGACATCGCCAGGGCGTCCGAGATGTCAAGGCCGGCGCTCTACCTGGTGTTCCGCAACAAGGCCGACATTTACCAGGCGATAGCCGCAAGCCTCATGGCCGAATCCTTGGGCAAGGCGGGTGTGGCGCTGGCTGCCGAAGGCACGTTTGCCGAGCGGATGAATATGGCGATCGATTCCTGCATGATCTCGATCTTTTCGGAAATCGCGGCCTCGCCGCACGGCGCCGAAATCCTGGACGCCAAGAGCACGCTCTCGGCCGACCTGCTGCTGTCATGGAAACGCGATCTTGGCGGCATTATGCGCGATACGATCGAGGCGGAAGCGGAGGAGAACGGCGTTGATCTGGCGGCCGGCGAGCTCTCTCCCGAAATGCTGTCACAGTTTCTTCTCGACGGCATTGAGGGTATGAAATCGCGTCTGAGCGATCCCGAAGAGCAGCGAAAGGCGGTGCGCGGGCTGGTGAAGATCGTCGAGCGGACGCTTCAGCCCTGACGGGCAGCGTGCGGCTTCGGCCGGTTGGCGAGGAAGGCGCTTACCCGGTGGCCCGGTTTCTTCTGCAACAGCGGTTGCGGCACAAGATCGGCCTTGAGATCGACCGTTGGATGTTTTCCGACCGAGTCGAAATGCTCTTCCAGCCAGTCGCTCGCGGCATTGCGGCCGAGGTCGCGCAGATATTCGAGGAAGGCCCATTCGGCGCTGATTTTCGATGAGGCCGAAAGGTTCTTGAAGGCTTCGTCGGCATCTATGCGGTGCAGCCGGATGTCTCGATAGTCACCATCCGTCAGACGCCCCTCGGCGATCAGTTTCTTGACGAAGGCGATAGCCCGGAATTCACGCAGCAAGGCGGAATTGAAGGTGATCTCGTCGATGCGGTTCTGGATCTCGTTGGCGCTGCGCGGCGTGCCCTCGCGGATGATGGGATTGATCTGGATGAGCAGCGGGTCGTCGGTTTCGGTTGCGTAAAAGAAAGGGAAGAGCGCCGGGTTGCCCCCGTAGCCGCCATCCCAATAGGGCACCCCATCGATCTCGACCGCCCGAAAGATCTGCGGCAGGCAGGCGGAGGCCATCACCACGTCGAGCGTGATCTCTTCGGGATTGAAAACCCTGATCTGCCCGGTCTCGACATTGGTGGCGGAGATGAAGAGTTTCATCGCCTGGCAAGCGCGCACCTTGTCGAAGTCGATCTCGGATTCGACCACGTCGCGCAGCGGGTTGATGTTGAGCGGGTTTGCGACATAAGGCGAGAAGGCGCGGCTCATCACGTCGTACCAGATGTAGCCGGGTGAATTCTCGACGGACCAGTTGCCCAGAAAAATGTCCCAAGGCGTGCGCTGGATCGGGCTGAAGCGTCCGTTGCGGGCGACCGCTCTCCAGAATTCGTGAAGCTTTTCGCGTGCCCCTTCCGGCCCGCCGCGCACCCAGCCGTCGACCAGCGCCACCGCGTTCATGGCGCCGGCACTGGTTCCCGAGATGGCAACGAAATCGAGCCGGCCGTCCTCGAGCAACCGGTCGAGCACGCCCCAGGTGAAGGCGCCGTGCGACCCGCCGCCCTGCAAGGCGATATTGATCCGCTTCTTGGCAGGGGATGCGCCGTTCGTTGTCATCGAGCGTTTGCCTTTCGATGGTTTGTCGAATCGTTGGCTCTGCCCTTCGCCATGGCTCCGGGCGTTCGTCGCTCCAATCGACAGATCACTGTCGATTGATCGGCCTGCGGCCGACCGCTCCTCACTCCGCCGTCCAGCCGCCATCGACGGAGATATGCGTGCCGTTGATCTCTCCCGCCTCGGGCGAGCACAGGAACGCCGCGGTGGCGGCGATCTGCTCGACCGTGACGAACTCCTTTGTCGGCTGCTTGTCGAGCATGACCTCGCGGATGACGGTCTCGCGGTCCATGTTGTGCGCCTTCATCTGGTCGGGAATCTGCGCCTCCACCAGCGGCGTCAGCACATAGCCTGGACAGATGGCATTGCAGGTGATTCCGTCGCGGGCGACTTCCAGTGCAATGGCCTTGGTCAGACCCATGATGCCGTGTTTTGCCGAGACATAGGCTGACTTGAACGGCGAAGCGACGAGGCCGTGGGCGGATGCGATATTGACGATGCGGCCCTGGCCCGCCTTCTTCATGATCGGGATGGCGGCGGCCGAGGTATGGAAGGCCGATGACAGGTTGATGGCGATGATCTGGTCCCACTTGGCGACGGGAAACTCCTCGACCGGCGCGACATGCTGGACGCCGGCATTGTTGACGAGGATGTTGACCGTGCCAAAGGCTTCCGCCGCCTTGGTCACCAGCGCCCGGCACTGGTCCGCTTTCGACATGTCGGCTTGTACATAGATCGCTTTGACGCCGAATTCCTGCCTGATGTCCGTTGCGAAGGCATGGTCTTCGGGGGTGTCGCTGAATGAGTTCAGCACGACATTGCAGCCGTCGGCGGCGAATTTTCGCGCGATGGCGAGGCCGATGCCGGAGGTGGAGCCGGTGACGATCGCCGTCCTCGGAGAAGCATTGCTGTTAGCCATGGAGATTTTTCCTGTTCATCGGCGTCAAAGACGCGCGTCGATGGAGATATTGCACTGCAACATGCAATCCAGCAACGCGGCGGATGAAATTTCGGCAATGTGAGTTGCCGTGTGGTGGCCGGCGGCCTTGATGGGCGTCGTCTTGTTCCCGCCGCCGCCGTTCAACAACCATTGCGGACAGGCGCCGCATCGTGTCATTCACGGCCAGTTCCATACGGGTTGCCCATGACACCTCCCAAAGACCTGAAAAAGCGACTGCGACTGGAAGCGCTGGCACGCCGCGACGCGCTCGACCCGGTTTGGCGCATCGAGGCTTCGCTCGACATGGCCGAGATTGCGCGGCGCAATGTCGAAGCGGGCTGCTCCGACATCGTTTCCGGCTTCTGGCCGATCCGTTCGGAGGTGGATACACGGCCGACGCTGTTCGGCCTGCGTGAGAGCGGGGCGCGACTCTGCCTGCCGGCCATCGTCGACCGCACGACCATCGTATTCCGCGAACTGGTGCGCGGCGCCGCGATTATCGACATGGGTTTCGGCACGTCCGGGCCGGGACCGGAAGCCGACGTGGTCGACCCGACGATCATGCTGGTGCCGCTCGCAGCTTTCGACGCGCGGGGACACCGCATCGGCTACGGCGCCGGTCACTATGACCGGGCGATCGCCCGGCTGCACGACAAGGGTGCTTCCGTCCGGCTGATCGGCGTCGCCTTCGATTGCCAGGAGGTCAGCGAAGTGCCGGACGAACCGCATGACGTGATCCTGCCGGAAATTTTGACGGAGAGCGGGTTGAGGCGGTTCGGGGCGAATTGATTTTTTCCTTTGGCCCCGCATCGAAACCGGCCCCGGGTATCGCTCCCTCGGCATCCGCAAAGCCGATTGGGGTTTGCTGAGAGAAGCCGCACACCCAGCCAATTTGCGGCAATCATCTAACATAGTTTTCAGCAGCGACGTTTAGCGTGCCTGGCACGTTGCTGGAGAGGGCGGAATGTTGCTGCTGAAAATCGTACTGGCGCCGTTCGTGCTGATGGCGGCGGTCTTCCTGGCGATGATCACCCATGTTTCCGGGCTCACGCTGCATCACAGGCTCGCTTGGCAGCCGACCACTGCTACGGTGCTCAATTCCGAAACCCTGTGCGAGGTCACCTATCAGCCGGTTGACGCCGTGTTGCGGGCCGTTGCGGCGCGCGGTCCCTGCGAGACGATGGGCGATCTCATCCTGCCCAAGGGCGGCACGACGCCCAGAACGCTGATGGGCGTATACGGCGCGCTCGCCTACGACACCGACGGCGGCGTGCGGAAATGGGAGGGCAAGCTGGCGGATGCGGGCGTCTACAACGCACGTACCGGCGAGAAGCTTATGCTCTATTACGACCCCTCCTCGCCCCAGGACATCGATACCGCTGAGTACAAAGGTTGGTTTGGCGGCCTGCTGATCTTCGGTTTCTCCGCGGGTCTCGTCGCTTTCTACATCTGGCTTGTCTGGCCCCGGCGCAAGAGCCCGCCCCATGCGGGCGTCCGCTCGAATGCGCCGGTGCGCGGCATCGAGAATCGCCGTCGACAGACATTCGGAAAGGCGTAAACGAGCCCCGCAAGGCGGTCCGCAGGCAATTCGACTTGCCTCGACGCGCATCACCTGACTAGAAGTTGGCATGAGACTTCTCTTTCTGGGCGACATGGTTGGACGGTCGGGGCGCACCGCCGTGTGGGAACGGCTGCCGGGGCTGATTTCGGACTTCAAGCTGGATTTCGTCATCGTCAATGGAGAGAATGCCGCTGGCGGGTTTGGCATTACCGAGGAAATTTTTCGCGAGACGATCGCGGCCGGCGCCGATGTGGTTACCACCGGCAACCACGTCTGGGACCAGCGGGAAGCGCTCGACTTCGCGCCGCGCCAGGAGCGTTTTTTGCGACCCGCGAATTTCCCGCGAGGCACGCCGGGCCGCGGTTCGGGCGTATACATCGCCCGCAACGGGGCGCGCGTGCTGGTCTCCAACATCATGGGCCGTGTGTTCATGCATCCGGAGCTTGACGATCCGTTCCGCGCCGGCGAGCGGGAGCTTGCCGCTTGTCCGCTCGGCGAACAGGCGGACGCGATCGTGATCGACTTCCATGCGGAAGCGACCTCGGAAAAAATGTGCTTCGCGCATTTCGTCGATGGTCGCGCCAGCCTGGTCGTCGGCACCCATACACACCAGCCGACCGCCGACCACCAGATCCTGAATGGCGGCACAGGCTATCTGACCGATGCCGGCATGTGCGGCGACTATGATTCCTCGCTGGGCATGGACAAGGAGGAGCCGCTCAACCGCTTCCTGTCGAAGGTGCCAAAGGGCCGTTTCGAGGCTGCCGGCGGCCCTGCGACGATTTGCGGACTCGGCGTGGAGATCTCCGACCGGACGGGACTCACGGAGCGAATCGCCGCGCTTCGCCTTGGACCGAGGCTCGAGGAAACCATCCCGTCCTTCTGGCAGAACCGTTGACGTGAGCGGACCCTTCTCCTACCTCTGTCGCGACTTTACCTACGATCCTTCACCCCTGTCTTGATCCGACGAGAAGCCGATGACCGACTTCCTTGCGATGCATTTCAACTGGCTGTCCGACCCGACCGCCTGGGTGGCGCTGCTGACACTGATCGTGCTGGAGGTCGTGCTCGGCATCGACAACCTCATCTTCATCTCGATCCTGACCAATAAGCTGCCGAAGGAACAGCAGCAGCGCGCGCGTACCATCGGCATCGGCGCCGCACTGATCATGCGGCTGGTGCTGCTGGCGACGATCTCCATCATCGTGCGGCTGACCGACCCGGTCTTCAGCCTTTTCGGTCACGGCTTCTCCTGGCGCGACCTGATCCTGATCGCCGGCGGCCTGTTCCTGGTGTGGAAGGCGACCAAGGAGATCCATCACACGGTCGATCCCGAAGATCACAAGGACACGATGGTGGGAGATGCAGTGGCGATAGGAATCGGCGCGGCGATCTTCCAGATCCTGCTGCTCGATCTGGTCTTCTCCATCGATTCGATCATCACCGCCGTCGGCATGACCGATGAAATCGCGATCATGTATATCGCAGTGATCGTGGCGGTCACGGTGATGCTGCTGGCCGTCAACCCGTTGTCGAACTTCATCGCCAAGAACCCGACCATCGTCATGCTGGCGCTGGGCTTCCTGCTGATGATCGGCATGACGCTGATCGCCGACGGCATGGGCTTCCACGTGCCGAAGGGCTACATCTACGCCGCAATGGGCTTTTCCGCGCTGGTCGAGGGGCTCAACATGCTGGCGAGGCGGCGCAAGAAGCGGTGACGGACGACCGGCTGGTCGAAAAGCCGGCCGGTCCTGCTTCGTTCAGAGTCCGATGAAAGGAACGAACCCGCCTGAGATCAGGCGCTTTCCGTCGATCGGTGCGTCCTTCATGATCTCGGCGAAACGCTCGTCCGACATCATTCTGGCGTTGGCTACGTCGCGCACGTCCTTCGACGGATAGACGATCCAGGACAGGACGACGATCTCGTCATCCCTAGCTTGGACGGCGCGCGGAAATGAGGTCAGCTCGCCGTAGGGGACATCGTCGCCGATGCATTCAACGAGGGCTGTAGCGCCGAACTCCTTCAAGATCGATTCGGAGCTGCGCTCGGCCTTCTTGTAGTCCTCGATCCGGTCTTTCGGCACGGCGAGCACGAATGCTTCGACATAGGGCATGGATGCGTCTCCGGTTGGCTGACTTGCCATAGGACGCTGCCGCGTCGGCTTTCCCGACAAGGTAGCCCGATTTTTCTGGCGCGGCCGATACGGTCAACCGACGCCGTCCGGCCACCGGTCGCCGATCGCGTTGAGGCGGACGCCCTGTTCGAGCCATGCCTTCAGGCCGCAGAGCACGATGGCGAACCCGTCGGTCGATCCGATGGCCTGCGCAACCTGGCCATCCCCATCGCCCTGAAAGCCGGAATTGCTGATATCGACGAAAGTAGTCCCATCCGCCCGGTCCGTAAAATTCCACTCGATGGTGCTGGCGTCGGCGCCGGTGCACCAGGCTGCCACGATCTTCCGATCTTCGACGATCTCCGTTGCCCGGACTTCCGACGAAATGCCGTACATTGCCCATGTCCATGTCACAGGCTTACCGGAATCCAGCCGGCCGCTGCCCTCGGTGAACCAGAAGCTTCTGGTGATTTCGGGGTCGACGAAGGCCTCGTAGACCTCATGCGCCGGCTTGCGGATCAGCATGCCGGCTCTGGCGACCGGCGATTGGTTCAACTCCATGTCATTCCCTTTTGCTGTTGAGGCGGCTGCGGCCGATCACCAGGCGTCGGGCTCTCGGACCATGTGGACGATGTTGGCGGGGTTCATGATCCAGCCGCCGCGAAAGCCGTCGCCAAGAGGCTCGATCGCGTCACAGCGGACGGAACCGGCGGCCTTGAGATGTTGGAGCGCATTCCGATGGTCGTCGCTGAAAAGCTCCAGCCAGACTTCCGCCTGGCTCATCGTCGGCGCCTCGTCGATCCAAAGCTTGTTAGGCCCGAGTTCGAAGCCAATCGCCGGCGCCTTGTCGGTGAAGGGTTTCAGGCCGACCACGTCGCGGTAGAAGGCGATCGTCGCCTCATACTGATGCGTAGGCACCTTCATGGCGATGTTGATGCCGCCGCGAATGTCTGCAGCCATGGTGTCGTCCTTCGGTCTGTTCAAAGATTGTGTTCACGGGCCGGTTCGCCAACCATCTCGCTGCGGTAATAACCGTCGCGCAGATTGATCCCGTATTCGAGATAGGCCTTCAGGCTGCACATCATCTGTGTCCAGCCTTCGCAGTTGAGGTAGGATTTCTTCAGCCCGACCTCATCCTCTCGCCAGCCCGCCTCTGCGATCGTGACTAGCGTCGCGCCGTCGTCCAGCCCGGTAAAGCCCATTTCAATGCGGGTTTTGTAGCCAGGTTTGCCGTCCGCCGTAAGCGCGTCCCAGCGCAGCACGATGCGGTCATTCTCCCGCACTTCGTCGACCTCGACCGGCACGTCACCCCACCAGATCACTGTCGTGCCAGCCACCAGTGGAGCGCTGGCGCCGCGGATGGTGGTGAAATAGCCGCTGAGCTTCTTCGGGTTGACGACGGCGTCGAAGACTTCGGCCGGCGGCTTGGCGATGCGAGCGGAAACTGTGAATCCAAGGGGCATGGGCCAGTCCTCCTGCTTGATGCCAGATTTAATATGTTATAGAAATATAACATGTCAAGCGAAACCATGGACGACAGCGTTTTCAAGGCCTTGGCCAATCCGTCCCGCCGCGCCCTGCTCGATTGTCTGAAGGAGGCGCCACGAACGACGGGAATGCTGTGCGAGGCGCTGCCCTCACTCGACCGCTGCACGGTGATGCAGCATCTGAAGGTGCTGGAGGACTCGGAACTGATCGTGGTGCGGCGCGAGGGGCGCGAGCGCTGGAATCATTTGAACGCGCTGCCGATCAAGCGGATTCACGACCGCTGGATCAGCGAATATGCAGGCCACGCGATGAGCGTACTTGATCGGCTGAGAACCGATCTGGAAGGATGAGCCGGTCACCAGTGCGCGGAAACGCTGAGGTCGACTTTCAGCCAAATTTCAGAAGTTTGCCGGTACACGGCCGCGCCGACAATCTTAAAATGCCTTCACGGGATAACTGGAGGCTGGACCGATGCTCGACCAAGGCGACATGGCCGATGCCAGGCAAGACTTTCTTGAGATCATTTCCACGAGCATGTCGATGCCATGCTATATGACGACGCAGGGGATACTGGTCGAAAAGCTGGAGATTGCCGCCCTGAAGCGGCGCGAGGCCGGTTATTTCACCAGCAATGCGGTCAATCGACACTTGACCTGGGAAGGGAACGGTAGCGGAATACAGGCAGAGACTTTCGGATTTGGCGAGAGGATCTGCAATGCCGCAGGAGGGCTCTGGGCAAGTCTTCGCGCTTGGCGAATGCCGGCTGGATCTGGCTCGGGGGCTTCTGCTGCGTGACGGCAATGCGGTTCCCCTTCGGCCGAAGGCGTTTGCCTTGCTTCGACACCTCGCCGCCAATGCCGGCAGGGTCGTCGGCAAGTCCGAATTGATCGATACGGTCTGGCCGGACGTCGTTGTAACCGAAGATTCCCTGACACAGGCCATACACGACGTTCGCAAGGTGTTGGGCGAGTGGGGGCAGGGCGCAATCAAAAGCGTCGCGCGACGTGGCTACATGCTCTCCTTGCCGGTCGCCGAACTGCCTGCGACCGGAAACATGCCAACCGTGGCCGTGCTGCGTTTTGCAAATGTAGGCGGTGACAAGGACAAGCCGGTTGTCGACGGCTTCACCGAAGACTTGGTGAATTGTCTCGCGGCGTTTCGGCGGGTCAACGTGCTGGCCCGAAACTCCAGCTTCTCGTTCGATCCGACTATGGAACCGGACTGGCGTACGATCGGGCACCGGCTCGGCGCAACTTATCTGGTCGGCGGCCGGATGAATTTCTCCGGCTCGACAATGTGGGCATCCGTGACGCTGATCGAGACATCGACTGGGGCCGTGCAGTGGAGCGGCACCTTCACTGCGAGCGGCGCCGACATATTTTCCATGCAGCACGAGATCGCTCTCAAGATCGTCAACCGGCTGGTGAGCCGGATCGACGACGCCAGCGTGGCAGGCTTGGCGGGCAGGCCGCCGTCCAGCCTGGCCGCCTACGAACTCTTGCTTCGTGGGCTTGCCCGATTTCGAGGATACCGGCCTGAAGACAATCTGGCGGCGAAGGAATTTGTGGAGAAGGCCTGCGACAGAGATCCCGACTACGGACTTGCACACGCCTATCTGGCCTTGATCGATCTGGCCATCGGCGGATACGGCGAGGCGCCGCCCGAATTGGTATCGGCCGCCGTCGAGCGTGCGGCCATAGCCGTGAATCTCTCGCCCGAGGACGCTCGTTGTCATCGCATCCTGGGTTTTGCGCGGCTGCTTGCCCGCGAGTTCGACGCAGCAGAATATCATTTGCGATGCGCTATCGAACTGAACCCGTCCGACGCCGATACGATGAACCAGATGGGATATCTCCTCACGATGCGTGGCAAACCTTTCGAAGCGATCGAATGGATGGACAAAGCGGTGCGCATCAATCCGATCCATCCGGATTGGTATCACTATGACCGGGCTTTGGCGCAGTATGGCGCCGGAGACTATGCCGGCGCGGCTGCCGGTTTGTTGAAATTGCCAGCGACACCCTGGCGATTGTCACGACTGGCCGCCTGCCAGGCACAAATGGGCAATGTCGCGGAAGCCGGCCGCACCTTAACCGAGGTGGAACGTATCGCGCCCGGCTATGCGGCGAACATTTTTCCGCGCAATGGCGACTGCTTCGAGCACCGCTCGGATGTGGATCACTGGGCCGAGGGCATGGACAAGGCCCGACTTGCACTGAACAGGGGCTGAACGCGCTTCCCCCGCGCTCAAACCCCGTCCAGCACTACGATCGTCGGCCTGTCCGGCAGGCTGCGCAGCGAGACGGTCAGCGAGCGGCTGTCGCGATAATCCACCGCGAAGCCGTCGCCCATCATGCCGAGGAATTCGGCCATCGGCGTGGAATGACGGTGCATAGGCAGCACGATGGAGGATTGAAGCCGCGCGGTGATCTCGCTCATCGAGCCGAGCGACTGCGTCATGCCGCCGTCGATCGGCACCATCAATATGTCGAGCCGGCCGATGGCGCCGATTTGGGCGTCGCTCAACTTCGTGTGCAGGTGGCCGAGGTGGCCGATGCAGAGATCGGCAACCTCGAAGATGAAGATCGAATTGCCGTCACGCTCCAGGTTGCCCCCCCAGTCGCGAATGTCGGTGGTGACGTTGCGGATATACACATCGTCGACGACGACGGCGTGGTAGGCGGGGCCGCCGTCCGGATTCCAGCCGCGCAGCACATATTCGATCGCCGGGTCCGGCGTCTCGGTGAAATGCGTGCGGTGCGCCTTGTTCATGGTGGCAATACGCGGCGGCGGATTGCCGCCGTAGACACCGCTGAAGTCGGTGGCGATGCGGACGCCGGCCGGCGTATCGATGAGATAGGTCGAGTGCCCGGCATAGGTGATGACCACCTCGCCTTCATTTTGGCCCGCCACAGGCGTGAAATTCGCATAGGTGACTTTTGGGAGCGCCTCAGCGATCGCCATGCATTTGCTGGGTGGCCGCGCGCCGTCCTGCGCCGCGGCCAAGGCCGGAGCGAAGAGCATGAAGCAGAGGGCGGCAAGCAGGCGAAGCGGCATGAGCGTTCCCGTCGGACTCCGCGCGTCGGATGTGCCGCAACGTTAAGCGCCTGCATCTCTTGCGCGAGCGTTATCGCCGAAGGGACGATCAAAATTCTGCGAGCCTGGACAAGGAGACCGGTTTCCGTCGGCAATCCGGCCTTGTTCCAACCCCTTCTGGACGTTTGACGGCAATTTATCTATAAGCCCCGCCATTCCGAAATTCGCCGAGACGACAGGGGTCCCATGGCCGGCCATTCTCAGTTCAAGAACATCATGCATCGCAAGGGCCGGCAGGACGCGATGAAGTCGAAACTGTTTTCCAAGCTGGCGCGCGAGATCACCGTCGCCGCCAAGCTCGGAACGCCCGATCCAGCGATGAACCCGCGCCTGCGGCTGGCGGTGCAAGCGGCGAAAGCCGAATCCATGCCCAAGGACAACATCCAGCGGGCGATCAACAAGGCGTCCGGTGGCGACGCCGAGAACTATGACGAGGTCCGCTACGAGGGTTATGGCCCGGGCGGCGTGGCCCTCATCGTCGAAGCGCTGACCGACAATCGCAACCGCACCGCCTCCAATGTTCGCGCGGCCTTCACCAAGGCCGGCGGCGCCCTGGGCGAAACCGGCTCGGTGTCGTTTCTCTGGGACCGGGCCGGGGAAATCTACTATCCGGCGAAGGCCGGCGACGGCGACAAGGTGATGGAAGCGGCGATCGAGGCCGGTGCCGACGACGTGCAGTCCGACGAGGACGGCCACACCATCCTTTGCGCCTTCGAAAACATCGGCGAGGTTTCGAAAGCGATGGAAGCGGCGCTGGGCGAGGCAGAGAGCGTCAAGATCATCTGGAAGCCGCAGAACAACGTGCCGGTCGACGAGGAGCGCGCGCAGTCGCTGATGAAACTCGTCGCCAATCTCGAGGACGACGACGACGTGCAGAACGTCTATGCAAATTTCGAGGTTGACGAAGCGACGCTGGCCAAGCTGAGCGCGGCGTGAGCGACAAGCCTTCCATCCGCATCGCCTATTGCACGCAGTGCCAGTGGCTGCTGCGGGCGGGATGGATGGCGCAGGAGCTGCTTTCGACCTTCGGGACCGATCTGGGCGAGGTCGCCTTGGTGCCCGGCACCGGCGGGATATTTACGATCACCTGCAACGAAACGCTCATCTGGGACCGTAAACGCGACGGCGGCTTTCCCGATGCCGCCAAGCTGAAGCAACTTGTCCGCGACGTGATCGATCCAAGTCGCGATCTCGGTCACGCGGACCGGAAAGGGACCGCCCCGCCGGCATGATGCCAGCGCTCAAACCTTGCCACCTTCACCGTTGATGGCCTGCGATGGGCCGGAACCCGCTTGCAATACGTTCCATCGGCGGAACCCTTTCGCCACTACTTGCAGCCGTTGTGCGCCCAGTTCGCCAGCGCCACCTTGAACCGATTGCCGAGCGGATGCTCCAGACGCATGATCGAGACGTCGATCTTGTCGTAGTTCTGGGCCTGCTCGCATAGCCTTGCCTTCGTCCATTGGTGACAGGTTGAGCAATGGTTGTCCCAGACGGACTGATCGAGGCCCTCGACCGGCGGATAGAGCGGCCTGCCTTGCAGCAGTTCCTCGATACTCTTGCCGTCGATCTGCGGATCACCGAAGACGATCGGCATGTCGAAGGAGATCGGCCCCTCCGTCTCGATTTTCGGAATGCGCTGGCGCAGCATGTTGAGCGCGACCTGGCCGGCATCGTCGGGAGCAGGACCAGTGGCGGTTCCTGCTGCGGTCCGGCTGTTAGAGCCGGGGCCTGCTTCCGGACCCGCGGCCGCGACCTTTGGCGCCGGCTCCGGCTGCTCGTCGACGCGGTTGAGCACGATGTCGTCGGTCAGGGACAGATTGACCCACGGGCGCTGCAGGCCCTTGGTCGACGTGTACACCTCTTTCGTCACGCGCGTCATGATTGCCGTCAGCGGCTCGTTCTTTTCACTCAGATGCGCGAGCAAGGCCGCCGAAAAGGGTGAATGTTCGCCCTGGCCGTCATAGGCCACTTCTTTCGGACCCGTGGCAAAGGCGACCAGCGTTCCCGCCCCGCCATTTTCGATCTGCATCTCGGCGAGACCGCTCGACACCTCGGTGCTGCCCGCCTTCGACAGCGCCTCAGCCAGCGGATTGTCGCGGCAAGCGTCCAGGAAGACCAGCCGCACGCCGGTCTCGCGCGACATCTGGCGCAGGATGAAGTTCATCTGGACTGCCTCGAAGTCCAGCGACGTCTCGTCCTCCAGCACCGCATCGATCGGAATGAGATAATTGACGTTGGAGACCTGCAAGCCATGGCCGGCATAGAAGAAGAGAGCGATGTCCGCGCCGCGCACCTCCTTCGCGAAATGAGCGATCGTTTCCTGCGTTTCGGCTTTCGTCAGGTTGAAGCCGGAAACCACCTCGAAGTCGAGACCTTGAAGGAGCTTCTCCATTGCCCGGGCATCCGAGGTCGCGTTGGTGAGCGGCGGCACGTTCTGGTATTCGGAATTGCCGAGCACCAGGGCCACTCGGCGATTTGCTGCGGCGCCGAGCACGAGCACGTCGCGCCGTTCCGCAGCCTGCGCGGCAAAGAACGGCGTGGATAGCGCAATCAAAACTGCCAGGAAATGAAAAATCGATATTGGTCGCATGCGTTCAGCCATGATTCATCGGCGGCACCTCATCAGTTAACGAACGAGGAGGCCGAAAACTCGATCCTGCGGTTGAGCGCCTTGTTTTTGTCGCTGTCGTTTGCGGCGATTGGCTTGTCCTCGCCATAACCGGCCGTGGCGATACGATCCGTCGGAATGCCTGCGTCGTGGATATAGCCGGCGACCGCGGTAGCCCGGCGTAGCGAAAGCGCGCGGTTTTCCTCCGCCGTTCCGTCCGAGTCTGTATGGCCGGAGATCTCGACCTTCAGTTTCGGACATTTTCCGACCACGTCGAGCACCGTGTCGAGTACCGGCTTGCTTGCCGGATCGAGCCGTGCGCTGCCCCTGCGGAAGTAGATCGCGCCGGTGCGCGAAAGGACCTCGAACCGGTTTACGCACTCTTCATCGGCATAGCTGGCCTTAGAAGCGTCGGTTTCGACCGGTCCGGCCGCGGTGGGGCTTGCAGCCGCGCTTGCGTCGCTCGCAGTCCCGGCTGCAAGAGCGGCGACCTGCGGAGGCGACGCTCCGGCAGAGCCCTTGTTGAAGATGAAATCGAACGAGACCGAGGCCGTCGGCACGATACTGCTCACATTCGCAGCTTGCTGCAGTTTCTCGACATTGGGAAGCAGCCCGAAATCCTCGACATGAACAGCGACGGGTGTTTTCGAGGAGATCGACACCGAGGTATCGGTGATCATGGTGACGATCACGTCGGCCTCGTATTGCTTGTCGACGCCGTGAAGGTTGAGAGTGAACGGCAGTTTCGTCGTCATGCGCCGTTTGGACGACAGATCGGCAAAGGCGGCAGGATCGACCTTGGTGACGACAGTCGCGACCGGGTATTTGTAAGTCTCGAAGAACAGGAAGCGCATGCGCACATTGCGCAGGTCGACGCCGGTGTCGACGGAGTTCAGATCGAGCCGGACTTCCGCGTCGCCCTGGGCCGACAGCGTGCCTTCCAGGTTCCTGATCTGATTGGTTTCTACGATCGTGTTCTTTTTGACGGACTGGTAGGTCAGGATCGAAGAGGCCGGATCAAGCGTCCAGTCTTCGGTCGCGGCGCGGCCGATGGAAGCGGAGAAACCCGCAATGCAGACAGCAAGGACCAGCAGCAGACGAGCAAATCTGTCCCGGACAAAGACCCTGAAAGCGGCGGACATGATTTCCTCCGAAAACCCCTAATCCACACTGCCCCCAATAGCGATCCGCAAGCTCCACGCCGGATCTCTCGACGGCGCGACAGGCTTGTTGAGCCGCTTTCCCGCAACCCGTTCAAACCCACCCTGGACAGGTTTTGCCTGATATCACGGGTCCGGCGCAATCGGATTGTGAATCAAAATGTGGTGTCTGCCTCAAAGATGTGGCTATTCCGGCGCCTTGTACAAGCGGTTTGTGGAGATTGGCTGGGTAAATCCATCGCCCGCGATCAATGGCCAATTGAGGACAGGCCAACAAAAAACCCCGCCGGAGCGGGGTTCTGGCAGCGACTGCAAGCTTGGCTCAGATGCCGAGGCCTTCGTAGCGCTTCTTGAACTTCGAGAGACGGCCGCCGCGGTCGAGCAAGGTCTGCTGGCCGCCGGTCCAGGCCGGATGCGTGGTCGGGTCGATGTCGAGGTTCATCGTGTCCCCTTCCTTGCCCCAGGTCGACCGGGTGAGGTATTCGGTGCCGTCGGTCATCACGACCTTGATGGTGTGGTAGTCGGGATGGATTTTTTCTTTCATCGGTCTGTTCCTGGCTTTCGCGGTGACGCCCGGTCCGCCCTGCGGCGATGCGCCTACTGTCAAAACGAATGAAGCCGCAGCTATTGGACGGCTACGGCTGCAAAAACGGTCGGCGGGCCTATACACCAGCCGGAATGGAATCACAAGGCCGCCGCATCGTGGAAGGAAACCGATGGAGGAAACGAAAAGGCGCTCGCTGAAGCCGCTCCGACGCCTGCTGCCTTACGTGCTGCGCTACCGCGTGCTGGCCATCGGCGCCGGCATTTCGCTGGTTCTCGCCGCCGCGACGACGCTGACCTTGCCGCTTGCCGTGCGCCGCATGATCGACCACGGCTTTTCGTCATCGGACTCCACCTTCATCGCCAATTATTTCTCGATGCTCGTCGTGTTGGCGGCGGTGCTCGCTGCCGCCTCGGCGTCCCGCTATTATTTCGTCATCACGCTCGGCGAACGCGTCGTCGCCGATTTTCGGCGCGACGTGTTCTCGCATGTCACGACACTGTCGCCGGGTTTCTTCGATACGGTGCAGTCCGGCGAGATCGTGTCGCGGCTGACTGCAGACACCACGCAGATCAAGTCGGCGGTGGGCGCAACCGCTTCAGTGGCATTGCGCAACGCCATTCTGGGCATCGGCGCGGTCGTGATGATGGTGATCACCAGCCCCAAATTGTCCGGCCTCGTGATCGTCGCCATCCCGGTCATCGTCCTGCCGCTCGTCGCCTTCGGCCGTTCGGTGCGGCGCAAGTCGCGCCTGGCCCAGGACACACTGGCCGAGGCGTCAGCCTATGCCAGCGAACAAATCGGCGCGATCCGCACGCTGCAGGCTTTCACCAACGAGCGGCTGGTCACCGGGCGGTTCGCCCAGGCGGTCGAAGCGGCGTTCCAGGCCGCGCGCTCCTCGGTGCTGGCGCGCTCGCTGCTCACCTTCTTTGCGATCTTCACCATCTTCGCCTCCGTCGTCGCCGTGCTGTGGTTCGGCTCGCGCGACGTGCTTTCGGGCGCGATTTCGCCCGGCACGCTCGGCCAGTTCCTGCTCTATTCGGTGTTTGCCGCCGGCGCGCTGGGAGCACTGTCGGAAGTGTGGGGCGAACTCAGCCAGGCCGCCGGCGCGGCCGAGCGACTGACCGAGCTACTGGCTGAGACGCCCGCCGTTGCCAGCCCGATCAATCCTCAGCCCTTGCCGGTAAAACCACTCGGCTCGGTCGAGTTCCGGAACGTCGCCTTCTCCTATCCGTCGCGCCCCGACCTGCCGGCGCTGCACGGCATGAGTTTTTTCGTGAATCCCGGCGAGCGCATCGCACTCGTCGGCCCGTCGGGCGCCGGCAAGAGCACGATCTTCTCGCTCATCCTGCGTTTCTACGATCCGCGGTCCGGCACGGTGCTGGTGGACGGGATCGACGTAGCCACCACCCATCCGGCGGAACTGCGTGCCAGGATTGCCATCGTGCCGCAGGACGTCACGGTGTTCGCGGCGACTGCTGCGGAAAACATCGGCTTTGGCCGGCCCGGAGCGGCCTCCGCCGAAATCGAAGCCGCAGCCCGCGATGCGGTTGCTGACGAGTTCATCCGAAAACTGCCCAACGGTTACGACACTGAGGTGGGCGAGCGCGGCGTGACGCTTTCCGGCGGCCAGCGCCAGCGCATCGCCATTGCCCGTGCCATCCTGCGCGACGCGCCAATCCTGCTGCTCGACGAAGCTACTTCGGCGCTCGACGCGGAGAGCGAGAGCGCTGTGCAGACGGCGCTGGAACGGCTGATGCGTGGCCGAACGACGCTGGTCATCGCCCATCGCCTGGCAACCGTGCTGAAGGCCGACCGCATTCTGGTCATGGATGACGGTCGGATCGTCGAGGAAGGCACGCATGAAAGCCTTGTCGCGAAGGGCGGGCTCTATGCGCGGCTGGCGGAATTGCAGTTCGCCGACGGCAAGGCAGCGTTTGCAAGGGCGGCCGAATAGCGGCTCAGCCGGGTTTCCGGTCGGCCAGCAGCGTCACATGGCCGAACAGTTGTGCTTTCGCCACGTGTGCGTTGGACGCCGCCTATCCCAACAGACTGCGTGCCGTGCGCATGAAGATGCGCGCGCCGATGGCGATCAGGTCGTCGGGGAAATCGTAGTCCGGATTGTGCAGCGACGGCCGGTCGACGCCTGCGCCCAGGAAGAACATCGCCGACTTCGACGAATGGCCGAACACGCCGAAATCCTCCGAGGCGCGCATCGGCAGTTGCTCTTCGTCATGGGAGATGCCTTCGGCGTCGAGCGCGGCGCGCAGATGCTCCACTGCCTCGGGATCGTTGAGGCTGGCGACGAAGATTTCGTGATAGTCGATCGCATGACGGAGTCCGTCCCCGTCGGCGGCCTCGCGCACCAGTATCTCGGCTGACGCACAGAGATCGGCCATGCGCTCGTCGAGGCGGGTGCGCAGCGTGGCGCGGATTTCCGCATGACCGGGCGCGATGCCGAAGACCGGCTCGCCCATTGAAGCATGGGTAACGGTGACCATGGCGAAATCGTCGTCATGAAAACTGCCGCCACCAAGTTTCGCCAGCGCCGGCATCAGCCGGCTGACGGCGAGCATCGGCGATGTACCGGTTTCCGGCATGGAGGAATGCGCGGTCTTGCCGACGAGCACGATGCGCATGCCGCGAGACGCACAGTTGACCACGCCGGACTTCAGCCGGACATGGCCGAGCGGCGTGCCGGGCAGGTTGTGCAGGGAGAAGGCGAAATCCGGGCGGATCTTTTCGTAGCGCGGATCGGCGACCACACCGGCGGCGCCGTCTCCGGTTTCCTCCGCCGGCTGGAACATCAGCACGACCCGCCCGCGCGCCGGCGGACGGCGGTCGAACTGACGGGCGAGCGCGGCAAGGATCGAAGTGTGCCCGTCATGGCCGCACATATGTGACTTGCCGGGTATCGCGGAGCGGTGCGGGATATCCGGAAGTTCCTCGATCGGCAGCGCGTCGAGCTCGCTGCGGAAAAGAACGGCCGGCCCCGGCTCGGCGCCCTCAAAGACCATCGCGACGCCATGGCCGCCAAGGCCGGTCAAGACAGCGCTGGGACATGTGTCGGCGAGAAAATCAACCACGCGACGCGCCGTTGCCTCCTCCTCGTTGGAGATCTCGGGATAGCGGTGCAACTCGCGCCGGAAGGCGACGAGATCGGCGATGTCTCGATTGGTTAGGTCCATGATCATTCGGCTCCCAGCGTAGTTCAGCAGCGTACCGCCTTCACCGAGCCGTCCAGCCGCCATCGATGATGAGGGTCTGGCCGGTGATCAGCGACGCGGCAGGCGAGGCGAGGAAGGCGACCGCGCCGGAGACTTCCGTCGGTCTGCCGATCCGATGAAGGGCGGCGATGCGCTCGATCACATCCGCCTTGAAGTCCGGATTGCCCAGCGCCTCGGAGGTGCCGTCGGTCTCGATGAAGGTCGGCGCGACGGCGTTGACGGTGATGCCGTGCTTGCCCCATTCGACCGCCATGCATTTGGTCATATGGGCGATGGCAGCCTTTGTCAGGCAGTAGATCGCTTCGCCGGGCAGCGCGATGAAACCCGCCTGCGAGCTCATGTTGACGATGGAACCGCCCTTGCCGCCCGCCATCATCTTCTTGGCGACGTGTTGCGAAATGAAGAAGCTTGCCTTGACGTTGTAGGCGACGGTCCAGTCGAACTCCTCCTCGGAAAAATTCTCGACCGGCCCCTCGGTGCCGCCGCCGGCATTGTTGACCAGAATGTCGACGCCGCCAAAGTGCTTTTCCGCCTCGTCGACCGCCGCATAGGACTGCTTCAGGTCGAGAACGTCCATCTGCAAGGGCAGCGCCTCGCGGCCGAGTGCCCTGACGGCGGCTGCGGTGTCACCGTCCTGCTCGCGGTTGCGAAGGCCGAGAGCGATGTTGGCGCCGGATTGCGCCAGCGCCAGGCAGATCGCCCGGCCAAGCCCGCGCCCGGCGCCGGTGACCAAGGCAGTTTTTCCCGAAAGGTCGAAACTTGGCAGTTCGCTCATCGATATCCCTCCCGTGGTCCCGAGCCATGCAACAGGCTCTCGTGTTTTTGCCGGCGCGGCCCTCGCGCTTGTCGCAGGCCACTATGACTGCCGGACCGGCAGCGTGCCACCTCGAAATGCCTTTCAGCGGGCGGCCGCCCGTCCGGCGCTGCGTCCCGAAAAGATGCAGCCGCCGAGGAACGTGCCTTCCAGCGCATTGTAGCCGTGGTAACCGCCTCCGCCGAAACCGGCGGCCTCGCCGGCAGCGAACAAGCCAGGGATCGGCGCGCCAGCCGCGTCCAGCACCTGGCCGTCGAGGTTTGTATGGATCCCGCCCAGCGTCTTGCGCGTCAAAATATTGAGGCGTACCGCGATCAGCGGGCCATTGGCCGGATCGAGAATCTTGTGCGGCTTCGCTGTGCGGATCAGCTTGTCGCCGAGATAGCGGCGGGCGCCGTTGATGGCGATCACCTGCGCATCCTTGGAGAACGGATTGTTGAGTTCGCGGTCGCGTGCCTCGATCTGCATTCTGAGGCGCTCGAGGTCGAGAAGGGCGGAGCCAGCAAGCCGGTTCATGCCGGCGACGAGGTCGGCGAGATTATGCGCGACGACGAAATCCTCGCCCTTGTTCTTGAACGCCTCGACCAGGGGCGGTGCGCCCGTGCCACGCCGGCTGCGCAGCACATTGAGCCAGCTCTTCGAGGTGAGGTCGGGGTTCTGCTCGGAGCCGGAGAGCGCGAACTCCTTCTTTATGATCTTCTGGGTCAGCACGAACCACGAATAGTCGTAGCCGGTCGACAGAATGCGCTTCAGCGTCGACAGCGTGTCGAAGCCGGGGAGGCAGGGCGCCTCCAGCCTTTCGCCACGCGCGTCGAACCATAGCGAGGACGGCCCCGGCAGGATGCGGATGCCGTGGTTCGGCCAGATCGGCGCCCAGTTGCGTAGGCCCTCAGTGTAATGCCACATGCGGTCGGCGTTGATGATCGCCGCGCCGGCTTCCTGCACTATGCCGATCATGCGGCCGTCGACATGCGGCGGCACGCCGGCGACCATGGAGCGGGGCGGCTCGCCCAGCCGGTCGCGCGGCCAGTTTTTCCGCACCAGATCGAAGTCGCCGCCGATGCCGCCGGAGGTGATCAGCACTGCGGCGGCGGCAAACTCAAAATCGCCGGCGACCGCGCGGCCGGATTTCTGGCCGCGCTCGACTGTCGAGGGTTCGAGCACCTCGCCAGCGACCCCCGCGACGGCACCGCCGCTCTTGACGATGCGGCTCGCGCGGTGGCGGAATTTGAGCAAGATCCGCCCTTTGGCGGCATGGTCGTGCACCCGCCGCACGAACGGTTCCAGCACGCCCGGACCCGTGCCCCAGGTCAGGTGGAAACGCGGCACTGAGTTGCCATGGCCATGTGCAAAGCCACCGCCGCGCTCAGCCCAGCCGACGACGGGAAACCAGCGTATGCCTTGCGCGTGCAGCCAGGGGCGCATTTCGCCGGCCGCGAAATCGATAAAAGCCTCGGCCGCCTTGCGCGGCCAAAAATCGTCAGGGCGGTCGAACTGCGCGGAACCGAGCCAGTCCTGGAGCGCGAGTTCGCGGCTGTCGCGGATGCGCATGCGCCGCTGCTCGGGGCTGTCGACGAAGAACAGGCCGCCGAACGACCAGAATGCCTGTCCGCCGAGCGAATTCTCGCCTTCCTGATCGAGGACGATGACACGCTTGCCGGCGTCCGCCAGTTCGGCGGCGGCGACCAGGCCGGCAAGACCCGCGCCGACGACGATGGCATCGGCTTGTTCGGCCATTTTTCCCCCCGTATTGGAGCCTGTCCTACAGCTTGAATCCAAGACTGATACTATGAGAACTGTATCGGCTAGCGGGCCGAACGCAATTGCGCGAGCAGCTCGGGGCCGCTCCAGCGACGGCGGTTGCCGATCTCCGCGTCATGCACCAGTTCGACCAGTTTGCGGTTGACCGGCGCGGACACGCCGTTCTTTTCGGCCAGTCGGACAACTTCGCCGTTCAGCCAGTCGACATCGGTCTTGCGGCCGGCGTCGAGCGCATCGATCATCGACGAGCGGGCGGCCGGATCGACCTCCAGTACGCTGCCAGCGATGCGCAGAAACAGCCAATCCGGCAGGCCGAGCAGCCAGGGCACCATTGTGGGTGGGAGCGACGTCAGTTTTGCCGGTCGGATGCCGGCAGCCTTCATCGCCGCCAGCGCCTCGCGTTGCGCCATTGCAAGGCATTGCCGGTAGGCGCGCTGCGACAATTCCTGGCGCAACGTCAGGCCGGAAAGGCCGCTGACGGCGTTGTTGAGGTTGAGCAGGAGCTTTCCCCATTGCACGGGGTGAAACTCCGCATGCCGGGTCAGCGGCAGACCGGCTTTCTCGAAGACCGGCAGGAAGGGCATGATAGCGGCACTCGCCTCGACATCGAGCGCGCCTTGCGTGGCTTGCTTGAAGGTCGGTCCCCGAAGCTGGACGACATTGAAGGGCACCATGCCGGCCAGCACTGTTCGTCCCGGAAGTGCCGCGCGCAAAATCTCTTCGTTGCCGATGCCGTTCTGGAAGCTGATAACGATTGCCTTGGGCGGCGCGTGTTCCGCCAGTATGGCAGCGGTGGAGGCGGTGTCGCCGGCCTTGACGGTGACCAGGATGAGGGCGGCATCGGCAAGTGCCTGGGGATCGGTGCGATAGTCGACTGCGCCGGGTTCCAGCCGGAAGTCGACGCCGCGATGGTCGGCGATCCTGAGGCCGCCTTTTGCGATCGCCTCGCCGAAACGTGCGCGGCCTATCAGACGCACGTCTGCGTCTGCCGCCGCCAGCCTGCCGCCGATGTAGCAGCCGATGCTGCCGGCGCCGAATACTGAGATCGTTGGCGACGTTTTCATTTTTGGCGCCTCCCCGATCGATCTCTCGAACCGAGTGTTTTCCCGCGATTGTTAGGCGGCATAGCGGGCTTTCAGATGTTCTATGAAATAAGCCGCATTAAGCTTTTCGCCGGTCGCGCGCTGCAAAAGGTCCGGCGTCGACCAGCGGGAGCCCTGCGACCAGATTTTTTCGCGCCGCCAGTCGTTGATCGCGTCGAAGCGGCCTTCGGCGATGTCGTCGTCGAAGGCCGGATGGTCGCGGCGAAGGGCGGCCGCCTGCTGGGCCGCGAACATCGCGCCCAGCGTATAGGACGGGAAATAGCCGAAGGCGCCTCCCGGCCAATGCACGTCCTGCATTGGTCCGTCCTGGAAATTGTCGAGCGTCGAGAGGCCGAGATAATCGCGCATCTTGGCATCCCAGGCCTCCGGAATGTCGGCCGCCTCGAGACGTCCGGCGATCAGCTCCTGCTCCAGCTCGAACCGCAGGATCACATGCAGCGGATAGGTGACTTCGTCGGCTTCGACGCGGATCAGGCCGCGCTCCACATGCAGCACATGGGCGAGGATATCCGGCACGCTCCAGCCTTCGCCGAGATGCCGCTGGACGATGGGCAGCGCCCAGCGCCAGAAGGCTGGGTTTCGCGCAAGCTGCATCTCGACGAACAGGCTCTGGCTCTCATGCATGGCCATGCCGCGCGCCTTGCCAAGCGGCCAGTGAGACCAGTCCTTCGGCAGGTTCTGCTCGTAGAGCGCGTGCCCGGTCTCGTGCAGCACGCCCATCAGGGCCGAGAGGAAGTCGGATGTCTTGTAGCGCGTGGTGATGCGGACGTCGCTCGGAACGCCGCCGCAGAAAGGATGGTGCGACACCGACAGGCTGCCATGGGTCAGGTCGAAACCCACCGCCGTCATCATCGCGAGGCCGAGCTCGCGCTGCTTCTCCTGCGCATAGGGTCCGGAGAGCGGCCGCATCGGCGTTTTGGCGAGCCGCTTGTCCTGCGCGGCGAGCGCCTTCGGCACGAAATCCCTGAGAAACGTCTTCAGCTCGGCGAAGATTGGCGCGATCTCCGCCGCCCGGTTGCCCGGATCGTACTGCTCGATCAGCGCGTCGTAGGGATCGAGGCCCAATGCTTCGGCGCGCAGTGCCGCTTCCTCGCGGGCCAGGTCGACGATGCCGGCGAGCGCCGGCAGAAAGCCGCTCCAGTCGTTCCTGGCGCGCAGGTCGCGCCATAATTGTTCGGCGCGAAGCCGCGCCTTGGTCTGCCGCTCGACAAATTCGGCGGGCAGGCAGGTCATGTTGGTGTATTGCCGCCGGAATTCGGCGAGCGCGGCAAGCTGTTCGGCGTTCAAGGACTCGCCTTCGGCGGCGGCAATCCAGTCGGCGATTTCCGGGGCGGTCGCCTGCCTATGATACATGCCGGCCAGGGTGGAAAGCGCCTCGGCGCGTTTCTCGCCGCCGCCGACAGCCATATGCGTCGCCTCGTCGGCGCCGAGAATCGCCAGCGCATGTTCCAGCGCCTCCAGCTTGCGGCTCGTTTCGTCGAGTTTCGCGAAGGACATGCTTGCTCCTGCTTTGGTCAGCCGAAGGGACACGAACTCGGTGGCAACCGCAAGCCCTCGCTTGACCTCCGGTCAGGCCTTGCGGAAGTGATTGCGAACGGCAAGATGGACGGCTGCACAGGACTGATGGAGGAAGCAATGCTCGCCAGCATTTTGATCGCGTTGGTGGCGCTGCTCCACCTCGGTTTCATGTATCTGGAAATGGTCGCCTGGGAACAGCCGCTCGGCCGAAAAGTTTTCCGCACATCACCGGAGTTCGCGGCGGCATCCAAGGCGCTGGCCGCCAACCAGGGTCTTTACAATGGCTTTCTCGTTGCCGGGCTGATCTGGGGCTTGGCGCTCGGCGAAGGCGGTTTTTCGATAAAAGTGTTCTTCCTGGCCTGTGTGATCGTGGCGGGTGTGTTCGGCGCGGTGACCGCGTCGCGGCGCATCCTCTATGTCCAGGCGGCGCCAGCCGTGCTGGCTCTGATCTGCCTCTACGCAGGCCTGTGAAAGCAGATCGGCCGCCGGTGGATGCCGGCAGCCGATGAATCCGAAAGTTATGCGACGCGGTCAGGTCGTCACGGCGTGATGGATCTCCCGGTTCAGCCTGTCGATGCGGTTCTGGAAGGCGATGAAGTTTGCCTTGGGCAGCACACCCTGATGGTTGGCGGCGGTTCGCTGGGCCTCCATGCGGATTTCGTGCGAACGGGCTCGGAAGGCCCTGTATTCAGCAGCTGTCAGGTAGCCGCGTCCGTGGTCGACGCGAATCCGCTCATTGGCTTCGCCAAGCCGGCGATCGATATGAGCGAGCCTCGGGCGAAGCGTCTCATGCCGCATGGCCGTATGAGCCGGCTTCGGCGTGGCGGGCGTTGGCGAGGTCATCGTCATGGTGTTGGGCGTGACCGGCTGCGCTTGCGCGGCGGTTCCGGGCATGGGTGTGCCAGGGTCCGCGGGCAATGATGCGGCAAAAGCGCCAGCGATGGAGGTTGAGACGAGAGCAGCGGCGAGCGCCGCCTTGAGGATATGGGAACGCATGGTGCGTCTCCTGTCAGAACGCGGGAGAGCAATTTGGTCCCGCGCGAAAAGGGCTGTCCGGTCCCGTCGCGTCGTAACGCCTTCCAGGTCGGGCACGGCCAACGGGAGGTGTCGGCCGCGTCGATCGGGATGCCCGGCGTTACCGGCAGTTCCCAGCCACGGCTCGGACGCTACGCCCGGTCCGGTGCGCTCGGCAAATTACAAAATGATAATCTTTCAAACGCGTTGACGGCGATGGGCCGGGCCATAGGTATCGCCAACATCCCGGATTCTTCGCCATTCCCCAGGGTCAATCTCGGCGTTAGCTTTCATCGTTGCGCCGCCGCAGACCAGACTTCTTCATTGGGATCATGCCTCCCCTGACATCCGAGTCCGCCTCGCAGGCCGCGCCGGTGCCAGCATTTGAAGCTCGGAGTCGGCTGCCGGGTCACACCGGCAGCCGACGGGCTTGAGGTGCCGCTGGTTGTCAGGTGGTCGCCTCGCGGTGGATCGTCCGGTCAAGCATGGCGACGCGATGCTGCAAAACGTCGTAGCTCGCCGCCGGCAGAGCTCCGTCATGCCGCTCCGCGACTTGCTGGGCTTCCGCCCGGATGGTGTGGGAGCGGGCGCGTAGCGCATGATATTCGGCCACCGTCAGATAGCCGCGCTCGCGGTCGACGCCGATCCGATGATTCGCGGCCACCAGTTCACGATCGATATGGGCGATCCTCGGGCGGACTTCCTCGTGCCGGACTGCGACCCGCGCAGTCCTCGGAGCGATCTGCACAGTCTGTGCCGGTGTCGCGATGGAGCTCATGGTCATGCTGTCGATGTCGTCCGGCTGGTTGTCATGGCCGGCCCAGGCCTCCGACTGAAGCATGTTCATCCGGGGCGCGCGGGGATCCACTCCGCTGCCGGTCATGGCAGCTGCGTATGCGCCGGCAAGAGAAGTCGAGACGAGAATGGCTGCGATGGTGGATTTCATGACGAAGGAACGCATGATGCTCCTCCTCTTACAACGCGAAGAAACGTCACTTTCTACGCGGTAACGGCTGTCCGGTCCTGTCGCGTCGCAACGCCTGTCCAGGTCAGCGCGGCCGAGGGGAGGGCGTCGGCCATGTCGATCGGGAGCCGGCACTTGCCGGCAGTTCCCAGCCCGGCGGAAGACTACGCCCGGTTGAAGGCGCTTCGCAAATTACAAAATGATAATCTTGCGAAGGGCTTGACGGGTTGCGCCGCAGGCAACGGCGATACCGGCCTAACGTTCGGTCAGCTTGAGTTCGATGCGGCGGTTGCGGTTGCGCGCCTCGTCCGTATCGGTGGGGTCGAGCGGCTGGTATTCGCCGAAGCCGGCCGCGACGAGCCGGTTGGCCGGCACGCCGTTGGCGATCAGGAATTTTACCACCGAGGTGGCGCGCGCCGACGATAGCTCCCAATTGTCACGGTAGCGTCCGGTGCCGGAAAGCGGCCGGTTGTCGGTATGGCCGTCGACGCGCAAGACCCAGTTGATCTCCGGCGGGATCTCCTTCTGCAATTCAATCAGCGCCTGCGCCAGTTTGGTCATCTCGACTCGGCCGGCCTCGTTGATCTCATCCGAACCCACCGGGAACAATACCTCCGACTGGAAGACGAAGCGGTCGCCGACGATACGGATGTTTTCGCGGTCGGAAAGGATTTCGCGCAGCCGGCCGAAGAAGTCGGACCGGTAGCGGTTGAGTTCCTGCACGCGCTGGGCCAGCGCGACGTTCAGCCGACGTCCGAGATCGGCGATCTTGGTGTTTGATTCGCGGTCGCGCGTCTCGGATGCGTTCAGCGCGTCTTCCAGCGCACCGATCTGCTTGCGCAGCGCCGATATCTGCTGGTTGAGCAACTCGACCTGGGAGAGCGCCTGCTCGCTGATCTGGCGCTGTGAATCCAGTTCCCCCGTCAGCGTGCCGATCTGTTGGTCCGCAGCCGCGCCGGCGCCGGCGCCGCGGTCGAGCAATTGCTGGAGCCGCGTGCGTTCGGTTTCGGCGGCCTGCAGCGATGCCTGAAGGTTGACAAGCTGGTCCTCTGCGTCCTGGGTGTTCGACTTCTCCAGCGCCAGAAGCTGGGTGAGTTCGTTGATCTGCGAATTGAGCCGGGTCAGCACCTCGTCCTTGCCGGAGATTTCGCGCGACAGCAGGAACTGCGCCAGCACGAAGACTGACAGCAGGAACATGATGGCAAGCAGCAGCGTCGACAGGGCGTCGACGAAACCGGGCCAATAGTCGATGCGGCGGTCGTTGCGGCGCGCGCGGGCCAGCGCCATGTCAGTTCATCTCCCGCTTCTTCAGCGCCTCGGCGATCCTGTCGAGCGTGGTGCGCAGCGCCTTCTGCTCCTGCGACTGCGCCTCGACCCAATCGCGCATGATCTGCTGCTCGCTGCGCATGTTCTTGACGAGGCCGGAAATGCCGTCGGCGAGGTTGGCCATGGCCGTGGCGACGCGCGGATTGGAGCCGCCATTCTCCTGCAATGCGCGCAGCCGCTCGCCCAGCACCTTGAGTTCGTCGGCGGTGCCGCCGCGCAGCGCGGAGGGCACGGCGACGTCGGAGGACAGATCGGTGACCGAGGACAGCCAGTTCTCGAGTTCGGTGTAGAAGCGGGTCTGAGCGCGGCCGGCCTGCAGGTCGAGGAAGCCCAGCACGAGCGACCCGGAAAGGCCGAACAGCGATGACGAGAAGGCGGTGCCCATGCCGGCCAGCGGCGCCGACAGGCCGGCCTTCAGCGCGTCGAGCACGGCGGACGTATCGCCAGACCCCGGATCGAGCGACTGGATGGTCTCGCCGATCGAGCCGATGGTGGCGAGCAGGCCCCAGAATGTGCCGAGCAGGCCGAGGAAGACCAGCAGCCCGACCAGATAACGCGACACGTCGCGGCTCTCATCGAGACGGGTGGCGATGGAATCCAGCATGGTGCGCATCGAGTTCGTCGACAGCGCCATGGCCGAGGAGCGGCTGAGCATCGCCTTCATCGGCGCCAGCAACACCGGCTCGTTGGTTTCCGAGCCGGCGCGGAAGGAGTTCACCCAGCGCACCTCGCGGAACAGGCGGGTCACCTGACCGAAGGCGAGCAGGATGCCGACGAGCAGCACGCCGGCGATGAGACCGTTGAGGCCGGGATTGGTCGAGAAGGCCGATGTGATCTGGCGGGTCAGGATCGCGGCGATGAAGGCGACGATCGCCAGGAAGATCAGCATCGAGAGCAGGAAGACCTGAGGGCTCGAAAGCTTATACGGATCGTAGACGCCGGTGGTCTCGCCGCCCCCAAGATTTTTCAAGAACGACATCCGCTCTCCGAATCCATGCCCGCATTTTGCTGTGCACGCGACTCTAAACGGAATTGTGACGAAAATGAATGGCGCGGCGCCTGCAATGCGCTGGACGGCGCGGGTTTGCCGACCGTGATTAAGCCCTTGCTATGACCAGGCAGTCCATCATCGCGGCCAGATGCAGGCCGGCGCCGAGCACGACGAAGCAATGCCAGGCGGCGGACTGGAACTTCAGACGCTGCCAGATAAAGAACACCACGCCACAGGAATAGGCGATGCCACCGGCGACGATCAGCCAGATCGTGGTTTCCGGCAAGGTCTGGCCGAGGGTACGCGCCGCGACGGCTCCGCTCCAGCCGATGGCGAGATAAAACACCACCGACAGGCGGTCGAAGCGGCCCGGCAGGAAAATCTTGATCGCCATGCCGGTCAGCGCGGCGGCCCAGACGAGCGCAGCCATACCGCCGGCAAGCGCCGGATCGTCGAGCTGCGCCAGGAATGGTGTATAGGTGCCGGCAATCAGCAGGTAGATCGCCGCATGGTCGAGGCGGCGCAATTTCCATTTCACCGGCGAGACCGGCCACAAATTGTAGGCAAAGGAGATCGACATCAGCGCCAGCAGCGATACGACGTAGAGCAGCGTCGCGACATATTCCCAAGGTCCTGTGCGGAAAGCGGCGAAGGCCAGCAGGATCGAGCCCGCGGAAATCGCCAGCACGAGGCCGACCGCATGCACGACGCCGTCTGCGATCAGCTCCGCCCTGGAATAGGCGAAGCGCCCGCGAAAGGGGATATCGATGCCGGAGAAGTCTTTCATCGCCGCCGTGCCCTCAAGGACCCCGATATCAGCATTGCGGTTGGCTGACTGGCAAGGCGCCGGATGGTCGCGGCGGTGGCTCAGGTTGGATTTCCATTCATGACCCCAGGTCGATTCTTCCCGGGACGTGGCGCGCGCGCTTTCGACCCTCACAGGCACGACTTGACCCCCATGACGCGGACGTTACAACTTTTTCTTGCAATGTGGCCGTCCAATCCCAAGCTGGAGTGTCGCCGTGTCTTCCAAATCTTTCGAACTGGACGAAATGTCCAACGCCGTGGGCGTCGCCGCGCGATGCAAGTCAACAGTGCTGTCCCTTGTCCGCTCGGCTTCGCTGAAGATTCTCCAGGGCAAAAAACGGCTTGCGGCGGCTCTTCTGCTCGGATTTTGCGCGACCGCCAGCGCCGATGACATTCTTTTCGAAAACGTCCGGATTTTCGACGGGAAAGGAACGGCGCTCTCGGCTCCCTCGAACGTGCTGGTCAAGGGCAATGTGATTGCGCGCATCTCCACCGATCCCGTCGAGGCCGAAGGTGCGGAGCGCATTGCCGGCAACGGGCGGACGCTGATGCCGGGACTGATCGATGCGCACTGGCACGCAATGCTGATTGCGACCACCCCGGCGGAGGCGATGGAAGACATCGGCTTCGCCAATCTCGCTGCCGGCGACGAGGCGACGGATACGCTGATGCGCGGCTTCACCACCGTCCGTGACGTAGGCGGGCCGGCGTTCGGCCTCAAGCGCGCCATAGACCGAGGCATCATCGCGGGACCGCGTATCTATCCGTCCGGCGCCATGATCACCGTGACCAGCGGGCACGGGGATTTCCGCCAGCCCAGCGACTTGCCGCGGAGGATCGGCGGCCCGTTCACGCCGATGGAGGTAAACGGCGGCAGCATCGTCGTGGACAGCCCCGACGAGGTGCGTTTGCGTGCCCGCGAGCAGTTCATGCAGGGGGCGGTGCTGCTGAAGTTGACGGCGGGCGGTGGCGTGTCGTCGCCCCACAGTCCGCTCGACGTCACCACCTTCACCGCTCCCGAATTGCGGGCCGCCGTCGAAATTGCCGATAACTGGGGCACCTATGTCGCCGCGCACGCCTTCACGCCCGAGGCGATCGAGATGGCTATCGCGGCGGGCGTGAAGTGCATCGAGCATGGCTTCCTGATGAATGAGGATGACGCCAAGCTGATCGCGGAAAACGGCATCTGGCTTAGCTTGCAGCCGCTTCACGATCTGATGAGGACAAGCCTTCCGGAAGGTTCGGTCGAGCGCGCCAAGGCGGAAGAGGTTTGGCCCGGCATCGACCGGACGTACAAGCTGGCGAAGAAGTACAAGATCAAGACGGCGTGGGGCACGGATATCCTGTTCTCCCGCGCGCTGGCACGGCAGCAGGGCGCAATTCTTGCTTCGCTCGTCCGCTGGTATACGCCAGCCGAAGCCCTTGCCATGGCAACCGGGACCAATGCCGAGCTGCTGGCGCTTTCCGGCAAACGCAACCCCTATCCGGGGAAGCTCGGCGTGGTCGAGGAAGGCGCGCTGGCGGATCTCCTGCTCGTCGACGGCAATCCGCTGGAGAACATCGACCTGGTGGCCGATCCCGCCAACAACTTCAAGATCATCATGAAGGACGGCGTCGTCTACAAAAACACGCTGGCCGAGTGATCATGCCTGAACCCGGTTGCCGAGCAGGCGAAGGTCGGGCGTCGAGGCGAACCGCGAACCCTTTTCGAGTGGTCGTGGCAGTCTGATCGAGTCGAACAGCGTTGGCTCAGGTGGTCGAGGCCATGCCTGCTTTCACCGCGCCCCTGCAATTCAAATCGAGAGCTTGCAGAAGCGTGCTCAGCGCGCCGAGACCGGCTTCTTGATCGTCTTCAGCAGCGCCTTGTGGATCGCTTCGTTGCCGGCGACGATCGAGCCGTTGTCGAACATCGCCTGTCCGCCGTCGCTGTCGGAGACGAAGCCGCCGGCCTCGCGGATCAGCAGCATTCCGGCGGCGATGTCCCATGGATGCAGCGGGTCTTCCCAGAAACCGTCGAAGCGGCCTGCGGCGACATAGGCGAGGTCGAGCGAGGCGGCGCCGAGGCGGCGGATGCCCGACACCTCGCCCATGACGTTGCGCAGTTCGACCAGGTAGTTTCCGTGGCCGGTCATGCCGAGATGCGGAACGCCGGTGCCGATCACCGCGTCCGACAGTTTTGCGCGCGCCGCGACGCGCAGGCGGCGGTCGTTCAAAAAGGCGCCGCCGCCGCGCTCGGCGGTGTAGAGTTCGTCCATGGCCGGATTGTAGATGACGCCGGCGACGACCTGGCCCTGTCGCTCCAGCGCGATCGATACGGCGAAGATCGGCAGGCCGTGCAAAAAATTGGTGGTGCCGTCGAGCGGGTCGACGATCCAGCGGTGCTGGTCGTCCTCGCCTGAAACCGCCCCGCGCTCCTCCATCAGAAAACCATAGCCGGGGCGCGCCTTGGACAGTTCTGTAAAGACGATCTCTTCCGCCTTGCGGTCGGCCTGGCTGACATAGTCGCCGGGTCCCTTCAGCGAGACCTGCAGGTTCTGCACTTCGCCAAAATCACGCGACAGCGAGCGGCCGGCCTTCATCGCGGCCTGAACCATGACATTGAGGAGTGCTGAACGGGCCATGGGAAGACTTTCGTGGTTGGCAATCGGCAGTAGGCAGCAGGGGTGACTGGTATCACGACACGATCGGCAGGCGTCCTTGATATCCTCTTCGACGGCCCACTGCCGATAACCAACTGCCTCGATCAGTCCGCGCGGCGCAGATAGGCGACTTCGTTGGTGTCGACGAGGATGCGCTCGCCGGACTCGATGAAGGGCGGCACCATGACGCGGATGCCGTTTTCGAGGATCGCCGGCTTGTAGGAGGAGGCTGCCGTCTGGCCCTTCACCACCGGGTCGGCCTGGGTGATTTCCAGGACCACCTGGTCGGGCAGGCGGATGCCGATCGGCTTTTCCTCGTAAAGCTGGACCGTCACCATCATGCCGTCCTGAAGAAAGGCGGCGCGGTCGCCAACAAAATCCTTCTGGAGTTCGAGCTGCTCGTAGCTTTCGGTGTCCATGAAGATCAGCGCGTCGCCCTGCTCGTACAGGAACGAAAAATCCTTGAACTCGAGGTCGACCTGCTCGACCGTTTCGGCGGAGCGGAAACGTTCGTTGAGTTTCGTGCCGTTGATGAGGTTTTTCAGTTCGACCTGGTTGTAGGCGCCGCCCTTGCCGGGTTTCACCGTATTGGTCTTCACCGCCACCCACAGGCCGCCCTGGTGCTCGATGACGCTGCCCGGACGGATTTCATTGCCGTTGATCTTGGCCATTCTTGGTTTTCCGGAAGGAGGGATTTCGCCGACGGGCGATTTTCGCGGCTTCCAAGACCATAAAACGGCCGGAGAGGCAAGAGAGGGGCTTATCGCAGCCGGTTCGCCCGCTCCAGCGCCTGCTTGATTTCCTCCTCGGTCAGCCCGTCGAAGAAATCCTCCATCATCGGGTCGACCAGTCCGGCGCGGCGGGCGAGGATGTACCAGGATGCGGCGGCGGCGTTGTCCGGGTCGGTGCCGATCCCCTGCATGTAGAGTTTTGCGACCTCGTTCTGGGCGGCGACGTTGCCGCCGCGCGCGGCGCGCAGCAGCCAGCCGAACCCTTCCTTGCGATTGCGCTCGCCGCCGCGTCCGATCATCAGCCAGCGTCCGAGATCGAGCTGCGCCGTGTCGTAGTTCTGGCGGGCAGCGAGCAGCAGCCAATGGCGTGCCGCGGCATCGTCCTTGCGTTCGCCGCCGGTGCCGTTGGCGTCGACCTGCGACATCGCATATTGCGCATCGGCCAACCCACCATCGGCCGCCCGCTTATAGTAGGACACCGCCTTTTTGAGCCCACGCTCATCCGGCTCGCGCTTCACCAGCATCTGCGCGAAATTGAACTGCGCGAAAAGATTGCCGGCCTCGGCGGCGGCCTGCATCAATGCATAAGCCTCCTTATCGTCCTTCTTGACGAAGCGGCCGTCGAGCAGCAGCAGCGCATATTGGAACTGGGCTTCCGGAATGCCCTGTTCGGACGCCAACGCGTACCAATCGGCGGCTTTTGCCTCGTCGCGTTTCATTCCGAGCCCGCGCGACAAGATTTCCGCGACCAGGGTCTGCGCCGCCGGGTCGCCGTTTTCGGCACGGGGCAGGGCCAGATTGTAGGCAGTGATGTAAAGGCCCCGCTGGAACGCGCCATAGGCCGGGTCCGGCTGCTTGGCCCCGAAACGCTCCGGATCGACATTGCCGTCGCGCGTCAGGCCGCCGGAGAACCGTTCGGGATCGGCGGGCTTCAGTCCCACCTGATCGTCTTTCGTCTCGACGGCTTGCGCCGGCACGACCGCCACGGCGGCGAGCGCCGAAACGAGCACGGCCATGGATGTCCGGCGGATCGATTCCATCGTCTAATCCTCGAACGCCGGAGCGGTACGGTCGAGAATGTCGTTGGCGCGCTCGACCGCCGCGCGCGGGTCGACGCCTTCGCCGAACACGGCGCTGGACAGCGCCACGAAGTCCGCGCCGGTGGCGGCGACTGTCTCGACAGAAGCGACATCCGAGCCGCCCAGCACGATGCAGGGAATTTGAACCACGCCGGCCCACCATTCGCCGAGCGACAGGTTGCGGCGGTGCGGCTCGGGCTTGTTGTCGAAACCGAAGCGGCCGAAGAAGACATAGTCCGGCTGGGTCTCGCCGAGTTCCAGCGCGTCGTCGCGGGTGGTGGCGCCGCCGGCGCCGACGATCAGCTTGCCCTGCCAGCGCTCGACCGCCTGTCCGATTTCGCCCTTGCCGCTTTCCAGATGAATGCCGTCGGCGCCGACGCGGCCGGCAATGCGCGTGTCGTCGGCAACGATGGCGGCGATGCCCGCCGTCTGCGCGATGCGCACGATGGGCGCCGCGAAATCTTGGAACGAGGCCTCGTCGCCGCGCGCCGGAATGATCAGCGAGGCGATATCCCCGCCGGCCGCGGCCTCCCGCAGGCGCGGCCCGAAACGCTCGGCGTTTTCGTCGGTCGGTGCAATCAGAACGACGCGGCAGCGGTTGGGAGGCGATCGGTCGGTCATGTCGGTGCGGCGGAGCGCCTTGTGGTTCGAACAATGAGGATGCGCGCAGCCATGCCGCGCGATCTTGGTTGGAATTTGGCATAAACGAGGCCGCCCGATTTGAACAGGCCGGCACTCGCCAAGCGTGACGCGGTGCGCTATGGCACGACGACGTCCCAAGGCCCTCCGCATGATCCCTCTCCTGACCGACCCGTGGTTCTACGCCGCAGCAATCCCCGCTGTGATCCTGGTCGGCCTGTCGAAGGGCGGCTTCGGGGGCGCGGTCGGCTTCGTCGGCGTGCCGCTGATGGCGCTGGCGATGTCGCCGGTGCAGGCGGCGGCGATCCTGCTGCCGATCCTGGTGCTGATGGACGTGGTGTCGCTCTGGACATGGCGCGGCGTCTACGACCGCGACCTGCTGTGGTCGATGCTGCCCGGTTCGCTGGTGGGCATCGGCGCGGGGTGGCTGACCGCGGCGCTGGTGACGGCCGACATGGTGCGGCTGATCGTCGGAGCTGTGGCGCTGGTGTTCGTGCTGCGCTGGGTTTTTCAGCAGATCCGCCACGGCTCCGCCCACAAGGCAAAGCGAAACCGGGTTATGGCGGCGTTCTGGGGGACGGTGGCCGGCTTCACCAGCTTCGTCGCGCATGTCGGCGGACCGCCCTTTCAGGTCTATGCGCTGCCGCTAAGGCTCGATCCAAAGGTGCTGACCGGGACCGGCGCCATCTTCTTCGCCGTCAGCAACGCCGTAAAACTGGTCCCTTATTTCGCGCTTGGCCAGTTCGACACTGCCAATCTTTCGGCTTCGGCGGTGCTGATGCCGATCGCGCCGCTGTCGACGCTTGCCGGCGCGTGGCTGGTGCGCCGCATGCGGCCGGAGATCTTTTATCCGTTTACCTATGCGACGGTAGGGCTGATCGCCGTCAAGCTGCTGTGGGACGGCGCGGCGCAACTGTTCTAGGTCGCCCATGGACAGGAGCCGGCCTTCCGCCGCACGCGCTGAACACGCGCGTGTCGCAATTGACTCTCCAGCCGAACCGCGTAAAGAGACGCGCGGGCGAACAGCCGGCGGTCTTGACAGTCACGACCGCGAAAAAGGTGGACGATGCGCGGCCTGTTGATGGCGCTTTTTGCAGTCGATTTCCCCGGCCATGACGCCGGGCGCGACCGCGCGTTCTTCGCTTCGACCAAAACCCCGGCCAAAAAAACGACCGTCACCAAAACGGTCTGATTTCCCTGGCCATCTCGCCCTCACCCGGGTCCGGCCCGGGAACGAGACCCGCGCCGGCCAGCGGGTTTTCCCAGAGCAAAGCGGTGAGGGACAGGAGCAGGTAACATGGCATTCAAGGTAGCGATTGTCGGCGCCACGGGAAATGTGGGCCGCGAGATGCTGAACATTCTGGAGGAACGCGGCTTCCCGGTCGGCGAAGTGGTGGCGCTGGCGTCGCGGCGCTCGGTCGGCACGGAAGTGTCGTTCGGCGACCGCACGCTGAAGGTCAAGGCGCTCGACACCTACGACTTTTCCGACACCGACATCTGCCTGATGTCGGCCGGCGGCAACGTCTCCAAGGAATGGTCGCCCAAGATCGGCAAGCAGGGCTGCATCGTCATCGATAATTCGTCGGCCTGGCGCTACGATCAGGACGTGCCGCTGATCGTGCCGGAAGTGAACCCGGACGCCATCGACGGCTATACCAGGCGCAACATCATCGCCAATCCGAACTGCTCGACCGCGCAGATGCTGGTGGCGCTGAAGCCGCTGCATGACGCGGCCACCATCAAGCGCGTGGTCGTCTCGACCTACCAGTCGGTGTCGGGCGCCGGCAAGGAAGGCATGGACGAACTGTTCCAGCAGACCCGCGCCGTCTTCGTCGCCGATCCGGTCGAAGCCAAGAAGTTCACCAAGCGCATCGCCTTCAACGTCATTCCCCATATCGACGTCTTCATGGAGGACGGCTCGACCAAGGAAGAGTGGAAGATGGTGGCCGAGACCAAGAAGATGCTCGACCCCAAGATCAAGGTGACGGCGACCTGCGTGCGCGTGCCGGTGTTCATCGGCCATTCGGAGGCGGTCAATCTCGAATTCGAGAAGCCGATCACCGCCGACGAGGCGCGCGACATCCTGCGCGAGGCGCCGGGCTGCCAGGTGATCGACAAGCGCGAGAACGGCGGCTACATCACGCCGCTGGAATCGGCCGGCGAGGACGCGACCTATATCAGCCGCATCCGCGAGGATTCGACGCTCGACAACGGCCTCAACCTGTGGATCGTCTCCGACAATCTGCGCAAGGGCGCGGCGCTCAATGCGATCCAGATCGCCGAACTGCTGGTGGCACGCGGGCTGGTGAAGCCGAAGAAGAAGGCGGCTTGAAAGCCGCTGCTTCGCGGCAGGTCGTGCTGCGTCGGGCAAATCAGGCTGACGCGGGCGGCATAGCGCGGACTATGCGGGCGGCGCTGGCGTCCTTCGACTGGATGCCGGTGCTGCATACGCCCGATGAAGATCTTGCCTTCATCGCCGACCGGGTTCTTCCCCGTCAGATCGTTGCGGTCGCAGAGGCCGGCGAAAACATCGTCGGCTTCATCGCCGTGAAAGGCGAATGGATTGAACAGCTCTATCTCGATCCGGCCTTCACCGGCGGCGGCATCGGCAGCCGGTTGCTCGCGCAGGCGGTCGAGACCATGCCGGTGGTCAGACTTTATTGCTTCCAGGCCAACTCCGGCGCCCGCCGCTTCTATGAACGGCACGGCTTTCAAGCCGAGGTTTTTGGCGACGGCAGCGGCAATGAGGAAAAACTGCCGGACATACTCTATGTCCGCAGGCGCTGACTTCAGCCCTGCGTCATTTCCCGCAGGATCGCCATCGCCTCTTCCGCGCTGCCGGCCGGCACGAACAAATGGTCGTGGTAGAATGCCGAGACCGGGTTGACGCCCATGCCGGCCGCTGCCAGCCGCGTGGTGATGGCGGCCAGGAAACCTATCGCTTCCAATGAAGAATGAATCTCCAGCGTGATCATCCGGCACGGGAAGGTTTTTGGCAGACCGGCGGCGTCGGCCTCTTCCTCGCTCAAGATCAGCGTTGTGCCTTCGGCTTCCCGGAACAGCATGACCGGTTCGACATCTTGCGGCACGGCGTGGCCGCTCGGCATGCTGCAGAACACGAAGATGCCCGGCTGGAGTGACGGCCGCATCCCGGCAAGCAGCGCCGCAAGCTTCGTCTCTCCCGTCATCGCAAGGCCTGCCATCCTCGAAACCTTGTTCGTGCAACCCGCATCGCCGTTGAAGCGTTTTCCGTACAGCGTATAGTCCAGGCCGGGAGGCCCGCCAAGCATGCCAGCCAGGAGTCGCAGGGAAACGCAGAAGGCCGAGATACGCGCCGAATTGATCGAGGCCGCGCACGCGCTGGTCAAGGAAGACGGCTACGAAGGCCTGACGATTCGAAAACTGGCGGCGCGCGTCGGTTATGCCCCGATGTCGGTCTATTCCTATTTCCCGGACAAGCATTCCATCCTGTTCGCACTGGCCCAGGACGCCTTCGCGGTGCTGGCAAGGCGCATGGAGCGTGACGCGCCCGCCGACCCTCTTGAGGCTCTGACCAAGCTGATGCGCGAATATGCGGCGTTCGGCTTCGACAATCCCAACGAATACCGCACCGTCTTCATGACGCGCGACCCCGCCGGTTTCGCGGACATGGATCTGCAGGGCATCCACAAGGACAATCCGGCGCTGCTGCTCCTGCTGCAGCGGGTCCAGGCCTGCGTCGATGCCGGCGTGCTCGCGGGAGACGTGTTCGCTATCGCCACGCTGATCTGGACCTTTGGGCACGGCACCGTGTCGCTGCTGATCAGTTTTCCCAACTACCCGTTCGGCGACCGCGACGCCTATGTCGAGCGGTCGATTCAAGTCGTGCTGGCGGGCATCCGCAGCGCGCCCGTCCCGCCGCTGGACGATCCGCGGCGCTGCTGAAAAAGACCCGCCTCCCGCAGCCTCCTTTAACGTTTTGGAAAGAAATTCGTACGCGTACGAAATTCTCATTGCGCACGACCGCCCTATGCCGTATGTGTACATATCGTCGTACATGTACGAAAGGATTTGGCCATGAAACAAGTAGCCCTTGCCCTGGCGGTCATGGTGGCCGTCTCCAGTCCGCTCTTCGCCAAGGATGCCGTCAAGCAGCAACCCGAGGCGCCCGCCGCCAAGACCCGAGTGGTCAAGCCTGTGGAGCGGCCGGTGCTCGACCAATTCAAGACCCAATCCATCGATCCAGTGCCGAAGCGGACGGGCGGGAACGCGCCGGCGCCACGTGGAGAGCGCTCGGGCATCGAGATCAATCCGTGGGTCGTGCCGAACTTCCTTTAGGCAGGTGGCCGGCTGGGCCATCAGAATGAGCGAGGTCCTCTCGGACAGCACCCATCGCCGCCAGGCCGCGAAAAATCCGCGCCGGCCGTCGATGCCTACGTTTGCATTGTCCGGAATGACGCCGGTCATGACGTGTCGGCAGGCTCCAGCGCCCACATGGCAAGTCCGTGGACGACGTCCAAGACCTCGTGGACGTCATGGGTGGGCTTTCGGCTCCAGCCGGGCGGCCGGCCGGGTTTCAGCGGACCGAGGCGGATCCAATTCGCGCGGCGAGCTTTGCTGTGCGAACTGGCCGCGTCGCGCCGTCGGGTTTGTGTACCTGCTTTGCCTGCGTCCCTGTCTCGTGCGAGTGCCGCGTCGCGCCGTGCCTTCCAGCGGGCAAAACGTCTTGCCTGGCCCGGCAGATCGTCCAGGGCGGCAGCCAGCGCTTGCAGTCGGAGCGCCAGACGCTCCGCGTTGATCGGATCGCGGGACGATGGCGGTCGCGGGAAGGAAGATGGATCGGCGACGCCGGGAAACAGGATGCGCGGCACGCTGTGCGCGGGCTGGTAGCGGCGCTGGACACGGAACGGGTCTCGCAGCGGATCGAGCAGCGGCAGGCTGAGCGTTTTCGGGCGGGCGGCACGCAGGGCGGCGGCGTGTCTCGCCGCTGCGGTGCGCCGGAGATCGTCGCGCGACAGGGTGACGGCGATGCCAAAGCCGCGCAGCAGCGGTTCCGGGTTTTTCGGTTTCGGTATTCGCGGGCGCCGCGGCGGCAAGGTCACCAACAATCCACGCGCGGCCACGATGATCAGGCGTCGAGCTGCCGCTTCGGCCGGACGCAGCAGTCTGAGGATGGCGCGGTGGAGACGGCGGGGCAGGGTCAGTGCCGGGGACAGTTTATTTTTTTCCGCCCGCGCCCGCCTTGCAGCGGCAGCGCCCTTCTGCGGAAACAAAAAAAACTGTCCCCCAGCGCCAAGCTCTCCGGCGCCATGCCCGGCATCGGCGCCCGGCTTGGCTCCGGCAGCCAGCCCGGCCATGGCGACGAGCATGGCGAGGATGCGCTTCAGCGCCTCCCGGTTCTTGTCGATCGCCGCAGTCCAGTCCATCGCCAACACAGCCGTTTCCTTTCGCAGCACGGGCTGAGGCGATTATCGCGCGGGTGGGGAGGGGCGGGGAGAAACGGCGGGAAAATAATGCCGGCCGATAGGGACGGAGGTCGTCATGCGTGACCGAATGGGATGAGATTTCCCCGCAATTCCAACGTCTTGGTTGCACGCCCTTGCCTCGACGATCAGAACCGCCCCTTACCTGCCTGCCGGAATCTTCTCCCCGTAAAGAGATCAGGGCTATCGCATGTGAACAGTTATCCGCTCCGATCCGGCTTCGCGGGCTCGTTTCGGCATCACCCCCTCACCGTCCCTTCGGGCGACCTCTCCCCCTGCCCGGGGGAGAGGAACCCAAGGTGGAGAAGCGCCGGTATCGCGGCAGCGCGTTTCCTCTCCCCCGGGCAGGGGGAGAGGTGGCGAGCGTAGCAAGGCGGAGTGGGGGTGATGCCTCGGCGTCTCGCGCAGGCGAGATGCGGAGGATCGCTGTCAAAGCAAATCCATATGCGATTGCCCTGGTAAAGAGACGGGGAGAGGGACGCTGCTGGCCCGCTATTTGCACCCAAGGGCTGAGCGCCGGGAAGGGGTGGCAACCATCCGCTGGATAAGACCGCCTGCGAGGCGTATCCTTTGATTCGGCCATGGCGAGGATTCGCTGCCGGGCAGCGACCATGGTCGGTGCAGGAGGACCTTAAATGGAAAACGCAGCCGTCGAAGGCTCGAGCCTACTCTACAACATCATCATCTGGATCATCGTCGGCGGCATTGCCGGCTGGCTCGCCGGCCTGATCGTCAAGGGCATCGGCTTCGGCCTCGTCGGCAACGTCGTGTTGGGTATAATCGGCGCGATCGTCGCCGGCTGGCTGCTTCCGAAGATCGGCATTTCGCTGGGCAGCGGCATGATCGGCTCGATCATCGCGGCGGCGATCGGCGCGATCATCATCCTGGTCATCGTCGGGCTGATTAAACGCGCTTGAACCAGGAGTCCGCGCGGAGGGGGACCGCGCGGCGATTTTTTCAGCGGGGCGCGACCGCCGCCCCGCCATCCGGATTTTGTGCGGCGGAACCGGTCTTCAGTGCAGCACGATCTCGCCGTCGACCTTGCGCCACTCATTGGGCGCGATCAGCCGGCGATGGGTATAGGCCACCGAGTGCAGCGGCCCTTCCAGCTTTTCCTGCCAGAAGTCCAGGAACTTGAACAGCACCGGGAACTTCGGCGCGAGGTCGAATTCCTGCCAGACATAGGTCTGCAGCAGATGCGGATGGTCGGGATAGTGGTAGAGGATCTTGGCGGTGGTAAGCCCGTAGCCCTGGAGCATCAGTTCCATTTCGCAAGTCGTTCGCATGGCAGTCCTCGTTTCGAGCGCCGTACAGTCCTCCCAAGCAAATTGTGCGACGCAACGGTTACCTGTCAATTAATAACTTCGCCTTAGGCATCCCGGTTCTGTCAAGAATTTCAGTGACTTGGCAGCGAAGCCGGCTGAGTGCTGACAAGCCGCGCCGGGCTGCAATCGCCGGCGATGCGGCATCCCGCCACGCGCCCCCAACGTCTAATATTGTCGTTTGGGGCGAATTGATAATAATGCCGGCGAAAATCACGGGCCGGCTGGCGTCGGGGCAGCGACACATGGCAGATGGGTCGCGGCGCAAGGGAGGAAAAACAATGTCCGAGGTGCATGTCCACAAGGTCCAACCGGCCTGGAAGAAGCGCGCTCTGATCGACAACGACACCTACCTGAAATGGTATGCCGACTCGATCAAGAACCCGGACAAGTTCTGGGCCAAGCACGGCCAGCGCATCGACTGGTTCAAGCCCTTCACCAAGGTCAAGAACACCTCCTACCAGGGCAAGGTCTCGATCAAGTGGTTCGAGGACGGCCGGACCAACGTTTCCTATAATTGCATCGACCGCCATCTGAAGAAGCGCGGCGACCAGGTGGCGATCATCTGGGAGGGCGACAATCCATATGACGACAAGAAGATCACCTACAAGGAGCTCTACGGCCACGTCTGCCGGCTCGCCAATGTGCTGAAGAAGCATGGAGTCAAGAAGGGTGACCGCGTCACCATCTACATGCCGATGATCCCCGAGGCGGCGTATGCGATGCTCGCCTGCACCCGCATCGGCGCCATCCACTCGATCGTCTTCGGCGGTTTCTCTCCCGACTCGCTGGCCGGCCGCATCGTCGATGCCGAATCGAGTTTCGTGATCACCGCCGACGAGGGTCTGCGCGGCGGCAAGACCATTCCGCTCAAGGAAAATACCGACAAGGCGATCGACATCGCCGCGCGCCAGCACGTCATGGTCAAAAGCGTGCTGGTGGTGCGCCGCACCGGCGGCAAGGTCGGCTGGGCGCCGGGCCGCGACGTCTGGTATCACGACGAGGTCGCCTCGGTGGAGGCGCACTGCAAGCCGGAGAAGATGAAGGCGGAGGACCCGCTGTTCATCCTCTACACTTCGGGTTCGACCGGCAAGCCGAAGGGCGTGCTGCACACGACCGCCGGCTATCTCGTCTGGACGTCGATGACCCACCAATATGTCTTCGACTACCATGAGGGAGAAATCTACTGGTGCACAGCGGATGTCGGCTGGGTCACCGGCCATAGCTACATCGTCTACGGGCCGCTGGCCAACGGCGCGACCACGCTGATGTTCGAGGGCGTGCCGAACTATCCCTCGCAGTCGCGCTTCTGGGAGGTGATCGACAAGCACCAGGTCAACATCTTCTACACCGCGCCGACGGCGCTGCGCGCCCTGATGGGCGCCGGCGACGGCTTTGTCAAAAAGACATCGCGCCAGAGCCTGCGCGTTTTGGGCTCGGTCGGAGAACCGATCAATCCGGAAGCCTGGGAGTGGTATTTCAACGTGGTCGGCAACGGCAACGTGCCGATCGTCGACACTTGGTGGCAGACCGAGACCGGCGGCATCATGATCACGCCGCTGCCTGGAGCGACGGACCTGAAGGCCGGCTCCGCGACAAGGCCATTCTTCGGCATCAAGCCGGAACTGGTCGACGGCGAGGGCAATATTCTGGAGGGCGCCGTCAGCGGCAATCTCTGCATCAGCGATTCCTGGCCCGGCCAGATGCGCACCGTCTATGGCGACCACGAGCGTTTCGTGCAGACCTATTTCTCGACCTACAAGGGCAAATATTTCACCGGCGACGGCTGCCGCCGCGACGAGGACGGCTACTACTGGATCACCGGCCGCGTCGACGACGTGATCAACGTGTCGGGCCACCGCATGGGCACGGCGGAAGTCGAATCGGCGCTGGTCAGCCACGCGAAGGTCTCGGAAGCCGCGGTCGTCGGCTATCCTCACGACATCAAGGGCCAGGGCATCTACTGCTACGTGACGCTGATGGCCGGCGAGCAGGGATCGGACGATCTGCGCAAGGAACTGGTCACGCATGTGCGCCAGGAGATCGGCGCCATCGCCTCGCCCGACAAGATGCAATTCGCTCCGGGCCTGCCGAAGACACGGTCCGGAAAAATCATGCGGCGCATTTTGCGAAAAATCGCCGAGGACGATTTCGGAGCGCTGGGCGACACGTCGACGCTGGCCGACCCGGCGGTGGTGGATGATCTGATCGCCAACAGGCAGAACAAGAAGGCTTGATTTCTGTCGGGATGCCACGCGTGGAAGAGATCGGCCGCGTATCCGGACTGTGGCGCTATCCGGCGAGTTCGCTGGGTGGCGAACCGATGGGCATTCTCGACATCGGCCTATCAGGCGCCTACGGCGACCGGCTTTTCGGGTTGGTCGAGGTCGCGACGGACGAAATCGCCCGGCCCGACGGCGACCGCAAATGGCACAAGGTGCCGCGCATCAAGGCGCGGCTCTCGCCTGACGGTTTATTGGAAATCGCAATGCCGGAAAGCGGTTGGCTGTCGGCGCCGAGTGGCGAAAGCGACGAGGCGGTGTCGGATTATCTCGGCTTTAGGGCATCCATCCGCCCATTCGATCGAAAGAGTGTTTCCGATGCCTATGCCGGGCCGCTGACGGCGGAACGCTACCGCAAGGCGCCGGTGCATCTGCTCACCACGGCGTCCATGGCGCGGCTGAAAGCGCTTTGTCCGGAGGGCGCCCCAGATGCGCGGCGGTTTCGGCCGAGCATCGTGGTCGACATGCCGGAAGTCGAGGGATCGTTTCCCGAGACGGAATGGATCGGCCGGCGGCTGGCGATCGGCGATTTGGAACTGACGATTTCAGAACCGTGCCGCCGCTGCGGCTTCACCATCATCGCGCAGGACGGTTTTGACAACGACCCGAACATTTTGCGCAACCTCGTTCGCCACAACGCCCACAATATGGGCGTTTACTGTACCGTCGATCGCCCCGCGCTGGTGTCGCTCGGCGCGCCGATGCGCTTCCTTTAGAGCCGCGTCGAGGCGGCTCGACCGGAGGCGGTAGCATTTCCCACGCTAACGATAGAGATCCGCGCGCGTCGGCGGCAATATGCTCAAGCCCTTGCCGCGCTTGACCGCGACCGTCTGGAAAATCTGCGTCGAGCCGCGCTGGAAGGTGATCGAGCAGCCGGTGAGGTAGAGCAGCCACAGCCGGGCCTTGGCTTCGCCGACCTCGGCTACCGCCTCATCGAAGCGGCTCTGCAGGCGCTCGGCCCAAAGCCTGCAGGTGCGGGCATAATGCTCCCGCAAATTCTCGACGTCGTAGACAAGAAAGCCGTGCGCCTCGAGATTGCCCGTCGTCATGCCGATCGTGTCGAGTTCGCCGCCGGGAAAAATGTATTTGATGATCGCCCGGTATTCGGCGCCCTTCTTCAGCGTCTTGCGCAGCGTGCCTTTCGAGCGCCTCGTGATCGCGTGATGGAGGTAGATGCCGTCGGATTTCAGCAGGCGGCGCACGCTGGCGAAATAGGTGGCGTGGTTGGCGATACCGAGATGCTCGAACATGCCGATCGAGCAGATCTTGTCGAAATGGCCCGTGAGTTCCGTATAGGACTTGATCTCGATCGTGATGCGGTCCTCAAGCCCCTCGGCGCGGATGCGCTCGCGGGCAAGTTCGGTCTGCCGCTCCGACAGCGAAACGCCATGGCCAATGACGCCATAGTGTTTTGCCGCGTAGATCAGCATGGCGCCCCAGCCGCAGCCGATGTCGAGCAGCCGGTCGCCCGGCTTCAGCCGAAGTTTCCTGCAGATATGCTCCAGCTTGTCGGCCTGCGCCTGGTCGATGCTGTTGCCGAAATCGGTGAAGTAGCCGCAGCTATAGACCATGCGATCGTCGAGGAAGAGCCGGTAGAAGGCGTTGGAGATGTCATAGTGATGGCGGATCGCTTCGGCGCTCGAGCCGCTGACGAACGGGTCGCGCCCCGCAAGCTCCGCGGTTTTTCGCGTCGGGTTTCCGGAAAACAGGATGATGGGCAGGTCGCGGAGCAGTCCGAGCTTCGGCAGGGTTTTCAGTTTTGTCCTGAGCTTGCCATCCGAGCGGCGTTCGAAGATGTCGAACAGCGTTCCGCCCTCGATGTCGACCGCTTTCGACACCCACATCTCGATCAGCGTATCGAGTTTGGGGTAGCGGAGCAGGCGCCAGACGATAGCCTGGTCGTTGAGTACGAGCGTCGGGCCGGATGGAGGGCCGAGGCGCTCGCCCGTCCACAGCTTGACCGCGAATGCCGGTTTCAGCGTATCGACGGCCGCCCGGATGATGCGGATCGCCCTGTCGCCTGCGTCCATTCCCACCCCCATGGGCAGTCCTCATAGCCTAGCCTGCGATGAGGACCTGATCCTCCGTTCAACGCCGGAAATCTGCTTGCACGCCCGCAGGTTGCGGCCGCTCTTGCCAAACCGGCGGCGAGACCCCATCATATGCTGGTGTTCAACCAATCGAAAGGAGGTGATCCGATGTCGAGTGTATTCGTTTCCCAGCGTGTGGTCTCGGCGGATTGCCTTTTCGGGGAGCAGTCTTCCCGCTGAAGCGCGATCACGTGCGGCAGGTGATCCCCAGGGATCGCCGCTGACGGCCGCGCTGGACGAAAAACACGGAAGGCCTCTGTCCCGGTCGGGACAGAGGCCTTTTTCTTTGGCGGGCTGCTAACGGCCATCCGCAACTCAAAATCGGGCCGATGGCGGGTGGCAGATCAATTGCACCAGCCTTGCCGCTTGCCGCCGTGATACGGCCGGGCCAGCCCTTCCTCGATCAGCACCCGCGCGACCTCCTCGCCATCGGACGTGAATACGTCGGCAAGCACGCGGCCGTAATATTTGGCGCCGCCGATGTTGGAGATGATGACGGGCTCCTCGCCGAGCATCAGCGTCAGCACGTCGCGTGCCTGCCGCGCCGCTTGCCGCTCCGAAGCGCAGCGTCCCTTCATCTCCGGCGCATCCACGCCTCTGATACGCACGTTGATCCGCACGAATTGCCCCGGCCAGACATGGGCTTCCGCCATGAAGGTGTCGCCGTCGAGGACGGAAAGCACCCGCGCTTCCACCGGGCCGGCGAAACCCACGGCGGCAAACGTTGCCCGATACGGAAACAGGCAGACGAATCCGGCTGCTGCGAGCAAGGTCGCCATGCCAAGGCGAGAAAACATACGACGACTCATGGAAAAGGAATTTATTCCTCTTTCATGAGTTGCGCAACACAAACCTATAGCGCGGTTGTCCTGGCTCGAAAAAATTCAACCTATGATAGCATATGCGTGCCGATCATGCGATCTGCGGCTCTCACCGGCGGCTGCGTTTCGGTCTCTCCCTGCTCGTAGGTCCAGACCTTGAAGGTCGACAGCGAGTGCGGTCCGAACGTATGCAGCAGCGGCACGTCGGTGGCGTCGCGGCCGCGGGCGATGACCACACGCCCGATGCGCGGAATATTGTGGCGCGGATCGAACGAATACCATTTGCCGTCGAGATAGGCCTCCATCCAAGCGCTGAAATCCATCGGCGCCGGATCGGCCGGCACGCCGATATCGCCGAGATAACCGTTCACGTAGCGGGCCGGGATATTCATGCAACGGCAGAGCGTGATAGCCAAATGCGCGAAGTCGCGGCAGACGCCGACGCGCTCCTCATGCGCCTGCGCCGCCGTCCTCGTGGCCCGGGCATAGCCGTAGCCGAACGACAGGCGCGCGTGGACATAGTCGACGATCGCCTGCACGCGCGCCCAGCCCGGCGGCAGATGGCCGAAGAGTTGCCACGCGAGATCCATCAGATGGTCGGTCTCGCAATAACGGCTGCCGAGCAGATAGCCCAGTACATCGTCCGGCAGTTCCTCGACCGGCGTTTCCCGCGCCAGCGTGTTGGCCTCGTCATGCAGGCCGCTGTCCTCGACGACGGCGTCGTAGAGTATGCGCACGCCGCCGGCCGGCGCGGTGAAACGGCGGCAGATGTTGCCGAAAAGGTCCTTATATGTGCGCGTGGCCACCGAGGGGGAGGTCAGCACTCGGGTTTGCCGCTTGATGCCCGGCTGGCGTTCGTTGTGGATTTCGAGAAGGGAGATCACCGGCGTCGGCTGGGAGCAGCTTATCGCGATTTCGTAGCCGAGCCGAATGAGCATCAGAAGCCTCGCCGTGTCCGGGGAAGAAGGTTCTCCAGAACGCTGTGCCGGGCGATTCGGTTCCGTTCAGCCGACGCTTGCGAGGGGCCGTCGCCCGGACGGAACCACCTCCCGCGGCTTCAGAAGTCGCTGGCTATGCCCTTGATTTCCCAGTCGCCATAGCGGATGGGCTCCTGCCCGCCGCGGCCGCCGAACTCGCGCGGCATGGCGGCCACCCGCGCCTCGGTCTCGGCCCGGCGTGCGGCCGCCTCCTCAAGCGCCCGGCGCGCGGCGGGCGCCATCGGCTTTGCCGCCCCGCCGAGGGCGGGCGCCGGTGCCTCGTCGCCCCCCGAATCCGTGCCTTCTACCGTTGCAGGCTTGTCGGAAATCATTGAAAGAATCTCGCGTCTTCCCCATCATATAGCAGCAAATCCCTTGGGATCGACCGGTAAGGAGTGATCGATGAACATCATGCGGACTGCCATGCTTCTGGCGCTGATGACGGCGCTGTTCATGGGAGTCGGATATCTGATCGGCGGTGCGGGCGGCATGATGATCGCTTTCCTCATCGCCGCCGGCATGAACCTGTTCAGCTACTGGAACGCCGACAAGATGGTGCTGCGCATGCACCATGCGGTCGAGGTCGACGAGCGCAACGCACCGGAATATTTTCGCATCGTGCGAGACCTCGCCGCGCGGGCCGGCCTGCCGATGCCGAAGGTCTATCTGATCGACAATCCGCAGCCCAATGCCTTCGCCACCGGCCGCAACCCGCAGAACGCGGCGGTGGCGGCCACCACGGGCCTGCTCAACCGCCTTTCCTATGAGGAAGTCGCCGGCGTGATGGCGCACGAGCTTGCGCATGTGCAGAATCGCGACACGCTGACCATGACGATCACCGCCACGCTTGCCGGCGCGATCTCCATGCTCGGCAACTTCGCTTTCTTCTTCGGGGGAAATCGCGAGAACAACAATCCGCTCGGTTTCATCGGCGTGCTGGTGGCAATGATCGTCGCGCCGCTCGCCGCCGCCATCGTGCAGATGGCGATCAGCCGCACCCGCGAATATTCCGCCGACCGGCGTGGCGCGGAGATCTGCGGCCATCCGCTATGGCTCGCCTCGGCGCTCAACAAGATCGCCCGCAATGTCGAGCGTATCCCCAACGACGATGCGGAGCGCAATCCCGCGACCGCGCCGCTGTTCATCATCAATCCATTGTCCGGCGAGCGCATGGACAATCTGTTCTCAACGCATCCGAACACGGAGAACCGCATCGCCGCGCTGCAGGCGATGGCGCAGGAATTCGGTTCGGGCCAGACCGCCCAGCCCCCTCCGCAGCCACGCGCCGAGGCGCCTGCCCGCAAACCCACGCCGACCAGCGGCCCCTGGGGAAATCCGTCGGCGGCACCCTCCGAGCCCGCTCCGGAGCCTGAGCCCAAGGCCAATCCCTGGGGCCGCAATCCGACCGGGCCGCGCAGAGGCCGCTGGTCGTGAGCGGCGAGGCATCGCCGCCGCGGGACAGACGACGCAGCAAACAATCGGTTCCAAAGCCGGGCAGGCCCACTGAACAGTCCGCGCCAGGGCTTGGCGCGCGCATGGCGGCGGCGCGCCTGCTGGCGGCGGTGATCGACGCGAAGACGCCGCTGGACGGCCTGACCGACCAGGAGCACGGCCACCCGCAATTCAGGGCGCTCGACCAGCGCGACCGCGCACTGGTCCGCGCCATCCTCGTCACAGCCTTGCGATTTCGACGCACGATCGAGGCGCAGGTCGCGGCGCGGCTGCGCTCGCCCCTGCCGGCCAATGCGACAACCTTATCGCACATCCTGCATGTCGGCGCGGCGCAAATCCTGTTTCTCGACGTGCCCGACAGCGCGGCCGTCGATCTGGCGGTGACGCACGCCAAGGGCGACCCGCGCACCGCGCGTTTTTCCGCCCTGGTCAATGCCGTGCTGAGGGGCATTGCGCGCGACAAGGCTGCCGATCTGCCACGAACCCTGGCCACGGTCGCCGATGCGCCCGACTGGCTTATTGCCCGTCTGCGCGAGGCCTATGGCGCTGAACGCGCGGAAAAAATCCTCGCCGCGCATCGGCTGGAAACGCCGACCGATTTCACGGTGAAGGCCGATCCGGGGCACTGGGCGGAAGATTTCGGCGGCATCGTGCTTCCGACTGGATCGGTCCGTGTGGGCAGGCTGCCAGTCTCGGTCGCCGAACTGCCCGGCTATGCCGAGGGCGCGTGGTGGGTGCAGGACGCGGCGGCTGCGCTGCCGGCAAGGCTGCTCGGCAATGTCGCGGGGCTGCGCGTCGCCGACCTTTGCGCCGCGCCCGGCGGCAAGACGGCTCAGCTTGTTGCGGCCGGCGCCATCGTCACCGCGCTCGACAGTTCGCGCAGCCGGCTGATGCGGCTGCGGTCCAATCTCGACCGACTCGGGCTGGAGGCTGACATCGTTCAGGCCGATGCCATCGATTGGACGCCTGCCGAAGCATTCGACGCGGTTCTGCTCGATGCGCCGTGCTCGTCGACCGGCACCGTGCGTCGTCACCCGGACGTGCCGTGGACGAAATCGCCCGCGGACATAGAGAAGCTTGCCGGCCTGCAACGCCGGCTGCTCGATCATGCCGTGCGTCTGCTCAAGCCCGGCGGAAGGATCGTCTTTTCCAACTGCTCGCTCGATCCGCTGGAAGGCGAGGAGATGGTTCGACAGTTCCTTTCCCAGAATACGGAGTTCGTTACCGAGCCGATCGACCGGGGCGAGTTCGCCGGCATGGACGATTTCATCACGCCGGAAGGCTGGCTGCGCACCACGCCCGCGGACATGCCGATGGCGGATGCCGCACTTTCCGGCATGGACGGATTTTTCGCCGCCCGGCTGCGCCGGAGGATTTGAGCCGGTTCGGCCGAGCGAGCGCGTTTCGCCTTCGCAGCACCGGCTGAATCATCTACAAGGCGCGGATTAGCCGAAGCGTAGGGGGAGCAATTTTTGGCGGTTGCCGGTTCCAGGCGCCTGTGGACGCTGGTCGCCAGGGAATACTGGCGGCGGGCGCGCCGTCGCCTGCGCACGGGGCCGCTCTACCGCTGGCGCTACAGCGGCCGTACGCCGGAGCGCGTGCTGATCGCCCCTCCGGATCTGCGCCTCGCCGATGCCCAGGTCGCCGTGGAAATCTATCACGGCCGTTTTCCGCTGAGCGGCCATATGGTCGAGACGGGGGGCCGTTCGCCTTTCCTGCTGGACGTGGCGGATCGCGGCTGGCTGAAATCGCTGAACGGTTTTCGCTGGCTGCGTCACATGCGCGCCGCCGGCACCGAACTCGCCGCCGCCAATGCCCGCGCGCTGATGTCGGACTGGATCGCCGCGCATGGCTCGCACATTGCGGGGGTGGCCTGGGAGCCGGCGACGACGGCCAAGCGCATCATCGCCTGGCTGCAGCACTCGTCGGTCGTCCTGCAAGGCGCCGAATTCCCATTCTACCGGTCGTTCCTGAGATCGCTGGCGATGCAGATCCGCTATCTGCGCTCGGTGGTGCGGGAAATGCCCGAGGGCGAGGGGAGGCTGCGCGCCCGCATCGCGCTGGCCTATGCGGCGCTGTCATTGCCGGCGCCGCCTTCGGCGCTGCGCAACGCCACGCGCAATCTCGCGGACGAACTGGAGCGCCAGATCCTTCCCGACGGCGGCCATATCTCGCGCAACCCGATGGCCATCATGGAACTGCTGGCGGACCTGCTGCCGCTGCGCCAGACCTATGCCAACCAGGCGGAATCGCCGCCGCAGGCACTTTTCGGCGCCGTCGAGCGCATGCTGCCGGCGCTGCGCTTCTTCCGTCACGCAGACGGCAGCCTGGCGCATTTCAACGGCATGGGCGTTACCATCCACGAACGCGTGTCCGCCATCCTGCGCCATGACGACACGGCCGGCGCGCCGCTGCTGCACGCGCCGCATTCCGGCTACGAGCGGCTCGCCATGGGCGGGACGGTGGTGATCGCCGATACTGGAGCGCTGCCGCCCCTGGAGGTCGCCGAGGCCGCTCATGCCGGCTGCCTGTCCTTCGAATTGTCGTCGGGCCGGCACCAGTTCATCGTCAATGCCGGCGTCGACACCTATGGCGCCGACGAGTTCCGTCCGCTCGGCCGCGCTACGGCTGCCCATTCCACGGCCTCGATCAACGATACGTCGCTGGCGCGGTTCAACCATGCGGAGCGCATCAGCAGCATCATCGGCGCGCCGCTGGTGGACGGGCCGCATGAGGTTCGCTGCGACCGGCTCGACCAGCCGGGAAGCCAGGGGTTTATCGCCGGCCATGACGGCTATGTCAGGCGTTTCGGTATTTTCCATGAGCGCCGGATGACCCTGTCGGCCGACGGCGACAATCTTTCCGGCGTCGACCGCTTCATGCCGCAGGGCGGGCGCATGTCGGAAGACGACGCGGTCACGATCCGGTTCCATCTCCATCCGGACGTCGAGCTCTTTCGCGACAGCAAGGGGCGGCTCGTGCTTGCGCCGCCGCAGGCCGACCGCTGGTTCCTCTCCAGCAGCGTTGCCCCCCGGGTCGAGGAATCGATCTTCTTCGCCGCGCTCGGCGGCCCGCGCCGCAGCCGGCAGATCGTGCTGGCGTTCCGTGCCTCCGAGGTGACGGAGGTGCAGTGGCAATTGCAGAAGAAACGCCGTGAGTTGAACATGCCGCAGGTGTGACGGCGGATTGCGCGCCTGGCTTGATTTCCGGAAAACCTGTGTTAGGCCCGCGCCAGCCTCCTGAATCCAGATTGAAGGGTCCTGCCATGGCCGTTGCCTCGAAAAACATTCCCGCGCCCGATCTGGTCATGGTCCGCCGCGCGCTGCTTTCGGCGTCGGACAAGACCGGGCTGATCGAGTTCGCCCGGGCGCTGACAGTCTTCGGCATCGAACTGGTCTCGACCGGGGGCACGGCCAAGGCGATTGCCGCCGCCGGCATCGCGGTGCGCGACGTGTCCGACCTGACGGGGTTTCCCGAGATCATGGATGGGCGCGTGAAGACATTACATCCGGCGGTGCATGGAGCCCTCCTCGGCATTCGCGACGATCCGGAACATTCAGAGGCGATGCGCGCCAACCGGATCGAGCCGATCGACCTGGTCGTGGTCAATCTCTATCCGTTCGAGGAGGTGCGCCAGTCCGGCGCGGATTATCCGTCGGTGGTGGAAAACATCGACATCGGCGGACCGGCGATGGTGCGTGCCTCCGCCAAGAACCATGCCTATGTGACTGTCGTCACCGAGCCGGACGACTATGCGGCGGTGCTCAACGCGCTGGAGCTCAACACCGGCAGCCTGACGCTGGAGTTCCGCAAGAAGCTGGCGGCCAAGGCTTTTGCCCGCACGGCGGCCTATGACGCGGCGATCTCGCAATGGTTCGCGGAGACGCTGGACGTCGAGCATCCTGCCTGGCGCGCCTTCGGCGGAAGACTGGAAACGGTTATGCGCTACGGCGAGAACCCGCACCAGTCCGCTGGCTTTTATGTTACCGGGGACAAAAGGCCCGGCGTTGCCACGGCGAAACAACTGCAAGGCAAGCAGCTTTCCTACAACAACATCAACGACACGGATGCCGCCTTCGAATTGGCCGGCGAGTTCGATCCGGCCCGCTCCGCCGCGGTCGCCATCATCAAGCACGCGAACCCTTGCGGCGTCGGCGTCGGCGTCTCGCTGCGCGAGGCCTATGCCAAGGCGCTGGCCTGCGATCCGGTCTCGGCCTTCGGTGGCATCGTCGCGGTCAACCGGTTGCTCGACGCCGAAGCGGCGGAGGAGATCGTGAAAACCTTCACCGAGGTGATCATCGCGCCGGAGGCGAGCGAGGAGGCCCAAGCGATCATCGCGGCGAAGAAGAACCTGCGCCTGCTGGTCACCGGCGGCCTGCCTAATCCTGCTACGGCGGGCGTGACGGTGAAGTCGGTGTCAGGCGGCTTGCTGGTGCAGTCGCGCGACAATGCGGTCGTCGATGCGATCGACCTCAAGGTGGTGACGAAGCGCGCGCCGAGCGAGAGCGAACTTTCCGACATGCGCTTCGCGTTCCGCGTTGCCAAGCACGTGAAGTCGAACGCCATCGTCTATGCGAAGGACGGCGCGACGGTCGGCATCGGCGCCGGCCAGATGAGCCGCGTCGACTCTTCCCGCATCGCCGCGCGCAAGGCGCTGGACGCAGCCGAGGCCGCCGGACTGGCCGAGCCGCTGACGAAGGGATCGGTGGTCGCCTCCGACGCCTTCTTTCCCTTCGCCGACGGGCTGCTGGCGGCAGTGGAGGCCGGGGCCACGGCGGTCATCCAGCCGGGCGGTTCAATGCGAGACGAGGATGTGATCGCGGCGGCCGACGCGCACGGCATCGCCATGGTGTTTACCGGCGTCCGGCATTTTCGGCACTGATCCGAATCCCGCCGGCGGGCCGGACGTAACTCAGCGGACGGGCCGATCGGCGGGATAAGGCGTGCGCAGCAGGATCAGCAGACCGACGACCAGGAACAGCAGGATCATCGCCATGCCGGCTGGCTCGGAGCCGGTCACGGCAGCAACGGTCGCGACCATGAAGGGCGCTGCGAAGCTGGTTGCCCGTCCGGCGAGCGCATAGATGCCGAAATAGCGCCCCGCCTCCTCCGGCGTTACGCTGCGCGCCAGGTAGGAGCGCGACGACGCCTGCACAGGCCCGAAGGCAATGCCGATAAGCAGGCCGTAGGCGATGTAGGCCTTCTCCGCCGCGGTGCCGAACATGCCGCCGCTGTCGGCGGTCGATAGATCGATCAGTCCGAACAGGGTGAAACCCGGCCCGGTCGAGACGATGCCGATCGTCGCAAGCGTCAGCAGGATCAGAGAGACGATCACCACCCATTTCGAGCCGAAAGCGGTGTCGAGGCGGCTCGCCGCAAAGCAGCCGAATATGGCGATGACGTTGAGGATGATGCCGTAGATGCCGAATTCGGTCACCGTCCAGCCAAACATCTTTGCCGCAAAGGCCCCACCCAGCGCCAGCAGCGCGTTGACGCCGTCCTGATAGATCATGCGGGCGACGAGAAAGCGGACAAGGCCGAACCGCCGGCGCACTTCCGTGAGAGTTGACCTCAGTTCGGAAAGGCCGGTGCGGATGGCGGGGCCAAGCGGCATGCCCCGAGCGCCATCAGGCGTGAAGAACAGCATTGGCAGGATGAAGACGAAGTACCACAACGCCGCCAGCGGCCCGGTGGCGCGGGCGTCCTCGCCCTGCGCCTGATCGAGCCCGAATAGAGGCGGCAGGCCGACGATGGTCCTGCCAGTCTCCGGCAAGGCAGCGAGCAAGGTGACCACGAAGATCAGCGCGATCATGCCGCCGAGGTAGCCGAGGCCCCAGGCGATATTGGACACCCGGCCCGTTTCCTCTTTCGAGAACAGGCGTGGCATCATCGAATCGTTGAAGACGATCGAAAATTCGGCGGCGATGGTGGCGAGGCAGAAGAAGAAAAGCACCTCGACAAGGCTCGACCCCGGCGCCGCGTACCAGAGCATCGTAAGGCAGGTGATCTTGATCGCCGCGAAGAACATGATCCACGGCTTTTTCCGTCCGGTCTGGTCAGCGATCGAGCCCAGCACCGGTGACAGGATGGCGATGGCGAGGCCGGCGGCGCCCACGCCCCAGCCCCAGGCGGCCAATCCCAACGTAGAGTCGCCGGCCATGCGCGACACGAAATACGGGCCGAAGATGAAAGTGGTCACGACAGTGAAAAACGGCTGCGCCGCCCAGTCGAACAGCATCCAGCCCCAGATGCCGCGCCGTGGAACGGCATCGACGGTGGTTGCGGTCATCCTGGCACCCTCACATTGCGGCCGAACTGCGATGCTAGATGCGGGATGTGCCAAAGCATCCCCAACCAGCCATTCAGCGTTGCAGGGTTCGCACGTCTCACGCGGCGCCGCAATGGCCGTCAGCTCTGCACGTCGTCCTCAAAAGCGATGTCTTGGCCGCCATGAAAAACCCGAACGATGGTGACGACATCGCCGTCTATACGGAATGCGATGCTCGCTTTGCGGCGGTGGCCGACGATCCGCAACCCGGGATGGAGGTCGTCCCTTCGCATGCCGCGACGCGGGAATGTCCGCAACTCCATGCAGTATGCATAAAGCTTGCCCACGTAGCTCGCTGCTGTGCGTTCGCCTGCTCGCGGCAACAGATAATCGTATAGCGCTTGAAAATCGCGTATCGCCTCCGGCGACAGGGCGACCCGGTAGTTCATTCGCCACGTTTCTTGAGAGTGCGCGCATCCATATGCGCCTGGATGCGTCGCCAGGCTTCATCAGCCGGAATGACCCGCGATGGATCAGCGTCGAGCGCTGTCAGCGTCGGAACGACCTCCTCGACCAGCCATTTTTCGATTGCCGCGTCGCGGGCGGCGAGTGAACGCAACCCGTCGCGGATGACCTCGCTTTCGGTAGCGTATTGGCCGGACGTCACCTTGTCCTTGACCATTTGCGCCATTTCCAGCGGGAGGGTGATCGTCAGGGCCTGGGTCGTGCGCATGGCAGCCGTCCAAAGATTGAGGTGTATGATTTAATCATACCCCTCTTCGGACCGGCGAGAAAGCCTCGCGACAAATCCTCACAACGCTGTCAGGTCATGCATCAGCCCTGCCGCCACGGACAGCCGCGACACGGTGATGTCGCCGCCCTCCGTCAGCGCCTGCAGCCGCTCGCGCGTGCGCTGTACCCGCTCTCCGCCAGCCTCCAGCCAGTGCACGACCGGTTCGCCGCCCTTGCCGTGCGCGGTTAGTGCCGACGCGGCGATGCCGCGGCCGGCCGCGCCGATCGTGTCGAGCGCGCGTGCCAGCGCCAGCCCTTCATAGTAGTCGGCCGGCGCAATTGCGCGAGCGGCGTCCTCGATCCGGCCGATGCGGAATGCCTCGCTGACCGCAAGGTAAGCCTTGGCGGCGTCGATGATACCGGCACCGGCGGTACGCGCCACCAAGGCGATTTCCGGGACCATCTGGATCGCGTCGGCATTGGCGAGTTTTTCGGCAAGTGCTTCGGGCGCGCCGGCGGCGACGAAAGCCAGCCGCCGCTCGTCGAGTTTCGCCCTCGGATAAGTCGGCAGCAGGGCGGCCAGTTTCGGCTCGAGTGCTTTTCGGGCATCCCGCAGTTCGGCGATGCGGACGCCGACCGGTTCGCCGGAATGGTCGTTCTTGAGCATCCAACCGGTTTCGAGGAACAGCATGCGCCCCACCGACTGATAGAGGTCGAGTTGCACCTGGCCGTCGATCAGGTTGTCGAGTGCGTCGATTTCCGCGTAGAGCGCCGGCAGATCGAATCCGTCGCGCACCACTATGAAGGCTTTCGCCACGTCGGCGGCGCTGCGGCCGGTGGCATCCTGAAGCCGGCTAAGGAAGGACGGTCCGCCGCGGTTGACGAGATCGTTGGCAAGCACGCGCGACACGATCTCGCGGCGCAGCCGGTGCTCGTTGATGTCTCCCTCGTATTTCTTCGCCATCCTGTCGGGGAAATAGCCGAGCAGGTCACGCTCGAAATGCGGATCGTCCGGCACGTCGCTGGCGACGAGGTCGGAGAACAGCACGATCTTTGCGTAGGCGAGCAGCACGCCGAGCTCGGCCCGCGTCAGCGGCTCGCCGCGCGCCTGCCGCTCGGCGAGCGCGGCATCCGACGGCAGCGTCTCCACGGTCCGGTCGAGCAGGCCGCGCGCTTCCAGGCCGGACATGAAACGCGCCTGGTGCGGCATGTCCGCCAGCCCGCGCTTCCGCTGCAAGGAGAGCGCCAGCGTCTGCTGGTAGTTGTTGGAGAGCACCAGTTCGCTGACGTCCGGCGTCATCTCCGCCAGTAGCTTGTCGCGGGCAGGCCGCGTCAGGCCGTCCTTGCGCATGGCGGAAGCCAGCGCGATCTTGATGTTGACCTCGACGTCCGAGCAGTTGACGCCGGCGGAATTGTCGATGGCGTCGGAGTTGCAGGCGCCGCCGTTGAGGCCGAACTCGATGCGGGCGCGCTGGGTGACGCCGAGATTGGCGCCTTCGCCGATGACTTTCGCACGGACTTCCGAAGCGGTGACGCGGATGGCGTCGTTTGCGCGGTCGCCGACCTCCTGGTTGGTCTCGCCGCTGCCGCGGACATAGGTGCCGATGCCGCCGAACCACAAGAGATCGACCGGCGCCTGGAGAATGGCCTTCATGATCTCGGCCGGCGAGGCAGTAGTTTTCTTGAGCCCGATCGCGGCGGCGGCCGTCTCCGACAGGGTCACCGATTTCTGCGTGCGCGATATGATCGCGCCGCCTTCCGACAGTTTCGCCTTGTCGTAGTCCTGCCAGCTCGAGCGCGGCAGATCGAACAGGCGCTGGCGCTCGGCCAGCGTCGCCGCCGCGTCCGGCGTGGGGTCGATAAAAATGTCGCGGTGGTCGAAGGCGGCGATCAGGCGGATTTCGGGCGACAGAAGCATGCCGTTGCCGAACACGTCGCCGGACATGTCGCCGACGCCGACGACGGTGAACGGCTCCTTCTGGATGTCGCGGTTCATCTCGCGGAAGTGGCGCTTCACCGCCTCCCAGGCGCCCTTGGCGGTGATGCCCATCTTCTTGTGGTCGTAGCCGGCCGAACCGCCGGAGGCGAAGGCGTCGTCCAGCCAGAAATCATGCGCCTGGCTGATGGCGTTGGCCGTGTCGGAGAAGGTCGCCGTGCCCTTGTCGGCGGCGACGACAAAATACGGATCGTCGGCGTCGCGGCGCGTCACGCCTTGCGGCGGCACGATGCCCTTGAGATCGATGTTGTCGGTGACCGACAGAAGGCTGGAGACGAAGTTGATGTAGGCCTGCCGGCCTGCCTCGAACCACAGGTCGCGGCTGGAGGCCGGCGGCAGGCGCTTCGGCAAAAAGCCGCCCTTGGCGCCGACCGGAACGATGACCGCATTCTTCACCTGCTGCGCCTTCACCAGGCCGAGCACTTCGGTGCGGTAGTCTTGGGCCCGGTCCGACCAGCGCAGGCCGCCGCGCGCGACCGGTCCGAAGCGCAGGTGCACGCCCTCGACCTGTGGCCCGTAAACAAAAATCTCGCGCCACGGCCTGGGCTCGGGCAGGCCGACCAGCGACCGCGAGTCCAGCTTGATCGCCAGCGAGCGCGGCTTGTCGGTGGCCGGGGCGAAATGGTTGGTGCGCAGCGAGGCTTCGACGAGATTGAGATAGCGCCGGATGATGGTGTCGTCGTCGAGATTCGGCACCTCCTCCAGCGCTTCCTTGATCTTGGCCGTCAGATGTTTCACGGCGACCTCGCCGTCCTTGCCGGCAGGGTCGAACATGGCGACGAAAAGCTGGAACAGGCCGCGCGCGATCTCCGGATAGCGGTTCAGGACGTTGGCGATGACGTCCTGGCTCTGCGGAATGCCGGCCTGTTGGAGGTAGCGGCCATAGGCGCGCAGGATGACGATCTCCTTCGACCACAGGCCGGCGGTCTGGGCGAGCGCGTTGTAGCCGTCATTGTCGGCGCGGCCGTGCCAGACCGACAGCAGCACGTCCTCCAGCAGCTTGCCGCCGTCGGAAAGGTCGATCGGTTTGTTGAAGGCGTTCTTCAGTTCCATATCGTGGATGAAGACCCGGCCGCCGTCGTCCCGGTCGATCTCGAAGGTGCGCTCGCTGATGACGCGGAAACCCATGTTTTCCAGCATGGGCACGCGCCGCGACAGCGTGACCGGCTCGCCGAAATGATGGATCTTCAGCGCCGCCTGTTTTTGCGGCTGGTCGGCATGGCGGTAATAGTCGATGGCGATGGGTTTTTCCGCCGAAAGGCCGGAAACGCGCCTGGCGTCCGCCAGCGCCTCGGCGGCGCTGAAGCTGCCGCGGTAGCTTTCCGGAAATTTCGCGGCGACCGCCGCAAGTTTTTCGTCGAGGCCGGAGGCGGCGGCCTCGTCGCGCAGCGCATCCTCCCAGGTCCGCACGATGTCGCGGATCGCCGCCTCGATCGCCTGGGGCTCGACATGAGGCGTCTTGCCGCCGGAACGGCCGATGATGAAATGCACGCGCGCCAGCCCTCCCTCCGGGAAGGCGGGGTAATAGGCCGAGAGCCGGCCGTCGAAGACGGTCTTCAGATATTGCCCGATCTTTTCGCGGACGATGGAATCGTAGCGGTCGCGCGGGACGAAGACGAGAACCGAGACGAAGCGGTCGAACTGGTCGACGCGCACCAGCGCGCGAATGCGCGGGCGCTCGACCAGGCCCAGGATCGATTCCGCATGCGACTGGAGAACGGCGATCGGTATCTGGAACAGCTCGTCGCGCGGATAGGACTCCAGCACGTTGATCAGCGCCTTGCCGGAATGGTCGCCCGGATCGAAGCCGGATTTCTGGATGATGGTTTCGGCCTTGGAACGCAGATAGGGGATCTTCATCACCGAGCGCGTGTAGGCAGTGGAGGTGAACAGGCCGACGATGCGCAACTCCCCGGCAAGCTCGCCTTCGGGCGAATAGGTCTTCACGCCGATGTAGTCGAGATAGGCGCGGCGGTGGACCACCGACTTGGCGTTGGCCTTGGTGACGATCAGCGGCTCGGGCCCGTGCAGGAAGGCACGGATTTCCGGGGTCGTCTGTCCGTCCTCGTCGTTGCCGCGCCTGAGCACCCGCACGTCCGGGTCGGCGAGGATGCCGAGGCCGCGCTTCTCTGAACGCTCCAGCGTGCCGGTCTTCTCGCCGCCCTGGTAGTTGAACTCGCGCATGCCGAGGAAGGTAAAATTGTCGTCGCGCAGCCATTCCAGGAAGGCGATCGCCTCGGTCAGGGCGGTTTTTTCAAGCGGGATCGGCGAGTAACGGAATTCGGTGATCGCCCGGTCGAGGCGGGCGAGCATCGGCTTCCAATCGGCGGTCGCGGCGCGAACCTGGGCGAGAACATTGCGGAGCCGCTCCTCCAGCTTCTGTGCTTCTTCCGCCGACAACGGCTTGACGTGCACATGGATGACGCTCAGCCGATCGGCCGCAAGGTCCCGCGCGGAGCTGTCGCCCAAAATCTCCTCGACGCCGCTCTCGCCATGGCGCACCACGAGTACGGGATGGGTCACCAGCGTCGGCTCGCCCGCTGCTTCGGTGATCTCGCCCAGCACCGAGTCGAACAGGAAGGGCATATTGTCGTTGACGACGGTGATGACCGTTACCGGCAATGCCTCGCGGCTGATGCCGGCATCGCGATCGATAGCGACGATGCTTTCGCCCTTGTGATGGCGGGCGACGGCCGCGGCGGCGATCTCCGCTGCCCTGGCGAGCATGGGAGGATCATATGCCGCCATGTCCTCTGCCGGCGCCCGGGCCAGCAGAAGGTCGGCCAGCCCCGGCAGCGATATTTCCTTGGAGCCGATTTCATTGGCTTTAGCGCTGGTCGTGGATCTGGCGGTTGCCATCGCGGCCCTCCAACCTGTTGTTTTGGCACATGCTATCAGAAGGGGGACGGTTTTCGACCCACTGCTTGTGCAATTGCCCAAAAAATGCGCGATCGGCATGACCGCCGCGTGACGCGAGGCGCCGTTCTCCCGCAAAAAGCCGTCCGCTGAGGATCTCAGGCAAAATCATCGACCAACACCGCGAAGGTACTGGAAGCAACCGAACGCTTGCCGATGAGAATACGGTGCCTGAGGCGGGCCGGGACGATCCGCCTCAGCGCGTGGCTATTGCCGCCGCCGCGCCGGCCATGGTGGTGGCGCTGACGCGGTTGGCGATGCGCATCGCCCTGGCGCTTTTCAGCAAGCGGCGCGCCTGCGCCGCCGCGACCACCCAGGCGAGGTCGATGGCGATCAGCACCAGCGCCATCGTGACCGTCAGTTCGGCCCAGCCGAGCAGCGTTACCGAGGCGAGATCGATGATGGTCGGCAGCAGCGCCAGATAGAACATCATGATCTTCGGATTGCCGAGCGTGACGGCCATGCCCGCGAAGAACAGTTTCAGGGGCGCGTCCTCCTTTGGCAGGTGGCCGCCATCTGTCTTCACCGGCGCCGTCCACATCTTCCAGGCCAGGTAGGCCAGATAGGCGACGCCCAGCCATTTCACGACCACGAAGGCGAGATGGAAGGTCTGGGCGACGAAGGCCAATCCGAACACGGCGAGCGTCAGCCAGATCGCTTCGCCAATCCACATGGCGAGCAGGAATGGGAAGACGTCGCGAAATCCCTTCGAAATGACGCGAGCGACCAATGCGGCGATGCTGGGGCCGGGCGAGCCGGCGGCGACCAGAAGTGTGGCCGCAAAGATCAGCAGGGAAGAGAGTTCCATCGCGACGGTCCCTCGTCAAAGTCCACACTATGGGACGGCTTGGCGGCTTTTTCCAGAGCGCAGATTTTGGGTAGCGGATTGGCTTGGAGTCACAGCTTCCACGTCTTCGTGCAATATTACGCGATTACCCCAGTAACGCAGCGTCGAGCGCTCGGTAAGAGTTAGCTCGAACCAGTGGCCTAACCCTTCCTCGCTCCAATGAGGATCACCTTGTCCCGCTGTCATACCTGAAAGGCGAAACACTCCCCCATCTGCTTCCTTGTAAAAAATATTCCAGGGTCTGGTCGTAGCGCCGTAAGTGACCAGAATTTTCCCTTGGTCGATCTCGTCGACAACGACAAAATATACGGTCCCAGAGATAGGAAACGTGATCCTTCGCTTTCCGAAGGGCGCATAGTCGTCGTCACCTATCCTTGTCCAATTAGACATATCGACAGACCGCTTCGTATCTGAATGGCGATGAACGCTGCTCCCGTCACCGCCTCACCGCCGCCTCGGCATGCCCGCGCAGCAGAATCATCAGCCGCTCGGCCTCGGCGGCCGCGCCGGCCTCGTCACGGTCGAGAATTTTCTGAATCAGTTCGACATGGCGGCCGGCGGATTCCGCCAGCCCGGTCTCGCGCTGGTAGCGGAACCAGAAGCGGCGCGAGTGCGTCTGCAGCGGCCCGGCGAGCCGCGCGGCGAAGGGGTTGTCCGCGGCGACCGCCATCGCTTCGTCGAGGGCCTTGTCGGCCTCCAGGAAGGCGACCACATCGGACACCAGCACGGCGCGGTGCATGGCCTGCGCGGCCTGCTCGAACAGGACCCCCGCCTCGGGCGTGGCGAAGCGCGCTGCCGAACGCGCCAGCACGATCTCGATGCCGGTGCGGGCGTCGAGGACTCTCAACCAGTCGCCGGCGTGAAGCGGCGCGATGGCCAGCCCGGCACGCGGGCGGATTTCCAACAGGCCCTCCCAGGCCAGCCGCTGGATCGCCTCGCGCAATGGCGTGCGGCCGAAGCCCAGCCGGTCGGTCAGCGCCCCCTCGGTGGTGATGCTTCCCGGCGCGAGATCAAGGGTGACGATCGCCTTTTCAAGCGCGCGGTAGGCACGGCTGCTCGCCGATTCGGCTCTGATATCCAAGCGGTCCAAGTAAAACTCCGAGGTTGATATTCTTTTGATATATCACATCGGATTCAGTGTTGACACTCCCGCATGCGATGAGATATATCAGTAATATATCTGAAGGAGAGCAATCATGTGGAGCGGTGTCTTCCCGGCTGTGACGACCAAGTTCACGCAGGACGATAAGTTGGATTTCAAGGAAATGGAGCGTTGTTTCGCTCTCCAGATCGAGGCCGGATGCGACGGCATCATCGTCGCCGGTTCGCTCGGCGAGGGCCCGATGCTGTCGCATGACGAGAAAATCGACGTGCTGAAGACCGCGCAGAAGGTCGCCGCCGGAAGGCCGGTCCTGCTCACCGTCAACGAGGCTGCGACGCGCGACGGCGCGGCAATCGCCAAGCGCGCGGCAGCGGCCGGCGCGGACGGGCTGATGGTCGTGCCGAGCCCGATCTACCACACCAATCCGGAGGAGACGGTCGCCACCCTCAAGGCCGTCGCAACCGCTGGCGGTCTTCCGGTGATGATCTACTCCAACCGCATCGCCTACCGAGTCGACGTCACCGTCGACGTGATGGAGGAACTCGCCTCCGATCCGCTTTTCGTCGCCATCAAGGAATCGTCGGACGACATCCGCCGCTCCACCGACATCATCAATCGCTTCGGCGATCGCTTTGAGCTGTTCACCGGCGTCGACAACCTTGCCTTCGAGGCGCTGTCGGTCGGCTGCATCGGCTGGGTCGCGGGCCTTGTAACCGCCTTCCCGAAGGAGACGGTCGCCATCTACCAGTTGATGAAGCAGGGCCGCCGCGAGGAAGCGCTGGCGATCTATCGCTGGTTCCGCCCACTGCTCGACCTCGACGTGTCGAGCTATCTCGTGCAGAACATCAAGCTGGCGGAAGTGTTCGCCATCGGCACCAACGACCGCGTGCGCATGCCCCGACAGCCGCTGTCCGGCGAGCGCCGCGCGGCGGTCGAGAAGATCGTCAAGGACACGCTGGCGGTCCGGCCGGACCTATCGAAACTGGCGTTTGCGAAGGCGGCTTAGGAATATCGTGATGCGTCCGGCGTCGTGCCCGTATCGAAAATGACGACACAGACAGAGCCAGACGACATCATCATCGTCGGCGCCGGCATCGTCGGAATATGCGCGGCCGCATATCTTGTGGAAGCCGGACGCTCCGTCACGGTGATCGACCGCACCGGCATCTGCGAGGAGACGAGTTCGGGCAATGCAGCCGCTCTCGCCTTCTCGGACCCGCTGCCGCTGGCGCATAAGGGCATGCTGAGAAAGCTGCCACGCTGGCTGATGGATCCGCTTGGGCCGCTCACCATCCCGCCGGCCTACTTGCCGCGGCTCGCGCCCTGGCTCTGGCGCTTCCTCAAAGCGGGCGATCCGCGACGCTTCGAGGCGAGCCTGAATGCGCAGGCAAGCCTCATGCGGTTGGCCGAAAGCGAATGGGCCGGGCTGGCCGACCGGGCTGGCGCTTCGGACATGATCAGCCACAATGGCGCGATCGACCTTTACGAGGGCGAGGCCGAATTCCGCGACTCGATGCCGGGGTGGGTCGCTCGCGAGAAACTCGGCATCCCCTTCGAGCATGTCGCGGGGGCGCGGCTTGCCGAACTTCAGCCTGGCCTGTCGCCGCGCTTCACCCGCGGCACCTTCCAGCCGACCTGGAAGCAGGTGGCCGACCCGAAACTCTTCGGCAAGGCGATCTGGGCCTACGCCGAGCGAAAGGGTGCACGGTTCGAGCAAGCGGAAATCGCATCGATCGGCGAAACGCGAACCGTGCAGGGGCAGACCGGGGCCGGGCTGAACAGCGTGGACGGACGCTGGTTCGGCGCGGGCACCCTGGTCATCGCTGCCGGGGCATGGTCACATCTGCTGGCCGCAAACCTTCGCGACAAGGTGCCGCTGGAAACCGAGCGCGGCTACAACACCACCCTGCCACCCGGTGCTTTCGACCTGAAGCGGCAGCTTACCTTCGTCGGCCACGGCTTTGTCGTGTCACCGCTGAGCACGGGCGTCCGAATTGGCGGCGCGGTCGAATTTGCCGGCCTGAAGAGTCCGCCCAACTACGCCCGCTCAAAAGCCATGTTGGAAAAGGCGAAGCAATTCCTGCCCGGCCTGAAAGCCGAAGGCGGCCGCGAATGGATGGGTTTTCGCCCGTCCCTGCCCGACTCGCTTCCCGTCATCGGCACGGCCAAATCTTCACCGGACATCTTCTACGCCTTCGGCCACGGTCATCTTGGCCTAACCCAGGCGGCCGCCACAGGCCGCTTGATCCGCGATCTGGTTCTGGGCCAGACTCCTTCCATCAATATCGAACCTTTCTCTGCACAACGCTTCTGAGGCATCGGCGCCATGGCGCGACATTCCTTCTTCTGCATCGACGGACACACCTGCGGCAATCCGGTCCGCCTCGTCGCCGGGGGAGGGCCGCTGCTCGACGGCTCGACCATGATGGAACGCCGCGCCCATTTCCTCGCCGAATACGACTGGATCCGCACCGGCCTGATGTTCGAACCGCGCGGCCACGACATGATGTCCGGCTCGATCCTCTATCCGCCGACGAGGCCGGATTGCGACATCGCCATCCTGTTCATCGAGACCTCCGGCTGCCTGCCGATGTGCGGCCACGGCACCATCGGCACGGTCACCATGGCGATCGAGCACGGGCTGATCCGGCCGAAGATGCCGGGCGTGCTGCGTCTCGACACGCCAGCCGGACTGGTGATCGCCGAATACCGGCAGGAGGGGCAGTATGTAGAAGAGGTCCGCATCACCAACGTGCCGTCCTTCCTCTATGCAGAGGGTCTGACCGTCGACTGTCCGGTGCTTGGCGAAATCGTCGTCGACGTCGCCTACGGCGGCAATTTCTACGCGATCGTCGAGCCGCAGGAGAATTTTCGCGACATGGCGGACTATTCAGCCGGCGAACTGATCGCCTGGAGCCCGGTGGTGCGGCAGCGGCTGAATGAGAAGTATTCCTTCGTGCATCCGGAAAATCCCGGCATCAACCGACTCTCCCACATGCTGTGGACCGGCGCGCCGACACGGCCCGAATCGCATGCCCGCAATGCCGTGTTCTACGGCGATAAGGCGATCGACCGCTCGCCCTGCGGCACCGGAACGTCGTCACGCATGGCACAGCTTCACGCCAAGGGAAAACTCAAGGTCGGGGATGATTTCGTGCACGAATCGATCATCGGCTCGCTGTTTCACGGCCGCGTCGAGAACGAAGTCGACGTGGCCGGCAAGCCCGCAATAATCCCGTCCATAGGCGGCTGGGCGCGGCAGACCGGTCTGAACACCATCACCATCGACGACCGCGATCCATTTGCCCACGGTTTCGTCGTGAAGTGACGTTTGGGAAGCTTCGACAAGCTTTTGGGCCAGCGGAGGTGGCGCCGGATATTTTGCAACGAATCACGAAGAATTGGACTTGAAGCGAGGGTTTCTTCCGGTTCAACTGTTGAAAACAGCCGATTCATCAAGGACATTGCGTTGTGCCAATGATACGGTCCGCGCTAGTCCAGTGAGCCGGCACAAGAAATGGGCGTCGCGGGGGGGTGCCTGAATTCGAGTGCGGCCAAGCAAGAATGGCATTGCATTCCGGGCTCGAAGCCGTACGACTAGGGGAATAACAAAAGGAATGCGTCCGCACGGGCGACATTCCAGGGGAGCCGCAGACATATGGAATATTTTATCCAGCAGCTTGTGAACGGGCTGACGCTGGGGTCCATCTATGGGCTGATCGCGATCGGCTATACGATGGTCTACGGCATCATCGGCATGATCAACTTCGCCCATGGCGATATCTTCATGCTCGGGGCCTTCACCGCCCTGATCGTCTTCCTCATCCTCGGCGCCATATTCTACTCGATACCGGTGGTCGTCGCCCTGCTGATCATGATGATCGTGGCGATGCTGCTGACCAGCCTCTACAACTGGACCATCGAGAAAGTGGCCTACCGGCCGCTGCGCGGCTCGTTCCGGCTCGCCCCGCTGATCACCGCCATCGGCATGTCGATCGCGCTGTCCAACTTCGTGCAGGTCACGCAGGGTCCGCGCAACAAGCCGATCCCGCCGATGGTCAGCAAGGTCTACGATGTTGGAGGCATCTCGATCTCGCTGAAGCAGATCATCATCGTCATCGTCACCGTCCTGCTGCTCGCGCTGTTCTGGTATCTCGTCAACAAGACATCGCTCGGCCGCGCCCAGCGCGCCTGCGAGCAGGACCGCAAGATGGCGGCGCTGCTCGGCATCGACGTCGACCGCACCATCTCGATCACCTTCATCATGGGCGCTTCGCTCGCCGCGGTCGCCGGCACTCTGTTCCTGATGTATTACGGCGTCGTCGCCTTCTCCGACGGCTTCGTGCCCGGCGTTAAGGCCTTCACCGCGGCGGTGCTCGGCGGCATCGGTTCGCTGCCCGGCGCGGTGCTCGGCGGGCTGATGATCGGCTTCATCGAGAGCATGTGGTCGGCCTATTTCTCGATCGACTACAAGGACGTCGCCGCCTTCTCGATCCTTGCCATCGTGCTGATCTTCCTGCCCTCCGGCATTCTCGGCCGGCCTGAAGTCGAAAAGGTCTGAGCCATGGCAGCGATCACCACCTCTGCCCCGGCCGTGGCTGTCAGCCCGATCCAGCAGGGTCTCAAGGAAGCGTTTTACGCCGGCCTCATCGCCTTCGGCCTGTTCGTGCTGTTCATCGGGCTGAAGACCGACCAGAACATCAGCAACGAACTCGTCCTCGTCCAGCGCTGGGGTCTGTTGGCAACCGTCGTCATCATCGTGATGGCCGTTCGCTTTCTCTATGTCGCCTACGCTCTTCCGGCGCTCGCCAGCCGAAAAGCCGCAAAAGCGGCCGCGCCTGCCGTAGCGGCCGAGCCGGGCTTTTTCGGCAGGCACTTCCAGCAGATCGCCGTCGCGCTGCTGTTTCTTTTCCCGGTCATCGCCATCTCGCTCAGCGGTCTGCAGGGCTCGCTGAAATGGATCGACAATTTCGGCATCCAGATCCTGATCTACGTGATGCTGGCGTGGGGCCTGAACATCGTCGTCGGCCTCGCCGGCCTGCTCGATCTCGGCTACGTCGCCTTCTACGCCGTTGGCGCCTATGCCTATGCGCTGATCGGTACTTATCTCTACGCGGTTCTGCCTCCCGGATATGCCTGGATGGCCTTCTGGATCCTGCTGCCGGCGGCCGGCCTCATGGCTGCCTTCTGGGGCGTGATCCTTGGTTTCCCGGTGCTGCGCCTGCGCGGCGATTATCTCGCCATCGTGACACTCGCTTTCGGAGAGATCATCCGGCTAGTGCTGATCAACTGGCGTGAAGTCACCAACGGTTCGGCCGGCATTTCCGGCATTCCCAAGGTCGAGTTCTTCGGCTGGTTCACCTTCAACGTATCCAACCCGAACTACATCGCAAAGGTCTTCGACCTGCCGACATCCAGCGTCTATTACAAGATTTTCCTCTACTATCTCATCCTGCTGCTCTGCCTGCTCACCGCCTATGTGACGATCCGGCTGCGCCGCATGCCGGTCGGCCGGGCCTGGGAGGCCATGCGCGAGGACGAGATCGCCTGCCGGTCGCTGGGCATCAACACGACGACGACCAAGCTGACCGCCTTCGCCACCGGCGCCATGTTCGCAGGTTTCGCCGGCTCGTTCTTCGCCGCCCGCCAGGGTTTCGTCAGCCCCGAATCCTTCGTCTTCATCGAATCGGCGATCATCCTCGCCATCGTCGTGCTGGGCGGCATGGGCTCGCTGGTCGGCATCGCCTTCGCGGCGCTGGCGATGATCGGGGGCACCGAGATCCTGCGTGAATTGCAATTCCTCAAGCAGGTCTTCGGTCAGGACTTCACACCGGAACTCTACCGAATGCTGCTGTTCGGCATGGCCATGGTCATCGTGATGCTGTGGAAGCCGCGCGGCTTCGTCGGCAGCCGCGAACCCACCGCGTTCCTGCGCGAGAGACGGGCCGTATCGGCCTCCTTCACCAAGGAAGGTCACGGTTGATGAGCGCGGCGACTGCGATGTCCGATACTCCGATCCTCAAGGTCGACCACCTGTCGATGAAGTTCGGCGGACTGGTCGCCATCGGCGACCTCTCCTTCGAGGCCAGGCGTGGCGAGATCACCGCGCTGATCGGCCCGAACGGCGCCGGCAAGACCACGGTGTTCAACTGCATCACCGGTTTCTACAAGCCGACCGAGGGCATGATCACGCTCACCCGCCGAGACGGTTCGGCCTATCTCCTGGAACGGCTTCCCAACCACGAGATCCCGGCCTACGCCAAGGTGGCGCGCACCTTTCAGAACATCCGCCTGTTCTCCGGCATGACCTTGCTCGAGAACCTGCTGGTCGCCCAGCACAACAAGCTGATGAAGGCCTCCGGCTACACAGTCATGGGCCTGCTCGGCATTGGCGGCTATCGCAAGGCAGCTTCCGAAGCCGTCGACCTTGCCAAATACTGGCTCGAGAAGGCGGAACTGGTGGATCGCGCGGACGATCCGGCCGGCGACCTGCCCTATGGCGCGCAACGCCGCCTGGAAATCGCCCGCGCCATGTGCACCGGGCCGGAACTGCTTTGCCTCGACGAGCCGGCCGCCGGCCTCAATCCTCGTGAATCGCTGGCGCTCAACACCTTGCTCAACGACATCAAGGACAACACGGGCACGTCGATCCTGCTCATCGAGCACGACATGTCGGTGGTCATGCAGATTTCCGACCATGTTGTCGTGCTGGAGTACGGCCGCAAGATTTCCGACGGCGATCCGACCTTCGTGAAGAGCGATCCGCGTGTCATCGCAGCTTATCTCGGTGTCGACGACGAAGAGGTGACCGATGTGTTGTCCGAGGTCGGCGACGACCAGGTGATCGAACAGCTTGACGCCGAACCCGACCGCGCCCATGGCCCAGCCGACTCGTCCTCCATGATGGCCGGTTCTGTTTCTGACACCATTGCCCACAGCGACGACTATGGCGAACGCATCACCGTTTCGCCGTCGGCATCGAAGGCGCGGCAGATCGACGAACTGGAGGCGCGCCACAAGGCCGCCAAACCAGGCGACGCCAAGCGTGGGGGTGACAAGTAATGGCCGCGCAGCCTCTGCTCGACGTCCGCGGTGTGGAAACCTACTACGGAAACATCCGCGCCCTGAACGGCATAGACGTTGCCGTCAACGAAGGCGAGATCGTCGCCCTGATCGGGGCCAATGGCGCCGGCAAGTCCACGCTGATGATGACGATCTTCGGCAGTCCGCGCGCCCGCGCCGGCAAGATCACCTTCGCCGGCACCGACATCACCAATATGCCGACGCACGAGATCGCCCGGCTGCGCATCGCGCAGTCACCCGAGGGGCGACGGATATTCCCGCGCATGACCGTCCTGGAAAACCTCCAGATGGGCGCGAACCTCGACAAGCTGAAGCATTTCGACGAGGACGCGGAGAAGGTCTTTACCCTCTTCCCTCGCCTCAAGGAGCGCATCACCCAGCGTGGCGGCACGCTGTCGGGCGGCGAGCAGCAGATGCTGTCGATCGGCCGCGCACTGATGGCGCGGCCGAAGCTGCTCTTGCTCGATGAACCTTCGCTCGGCCTGGCGCCGCTCATCGTCAAGCAGATCTTCGACGCCATCAGGGAACTCAACCGGTCGCAGGGCCTGACTGTGTTCCTCGTCGAGCAGAATGCGTTCGGCGCGCTGAAGCTGGCCACCCGCGGCTACGTCATGGTCAACGGCAACGTTACCATGAGCGGCACGGGCAAGGAACTTCTCGCCGATCCGGAGGTGCGCGCCGCCTATCTCGAAGGCGGCCGTCACTGAGATTTTGGAGATTTTGGCGATGCACGGAATTCTCTACGAGGAAGCCTCCATCTGGCAGTTCTTCTTCGTCACCTGCTTGCTCGGCGGCTGGGCGGCGTGGATGACGGGCCGCGCCTGCGCGCAGACCTGGCGGCCGGTCAGCGCCCTTGTCGTCTATCTGCTGCTGCTCGGCATAGCGGTGCGGTTCATCCATCATGCTCTGTTCGACGGCACTATGTTCACGGCTCAATATTACATCGTCGATACGATCATCCTGCTGGTGCTGGGCCTGCTCGGCTATCGCATCACCCGTACGAACCAGATGATAACCCAATATCATTGGCTCTACGAAAAGACCTCGGCGCTCGGCTGGAAAGCCAAGGGCTGACGTTGACCATTCGCGCCGGAGCTAGGACGAAACGGCGTGACAAGTGCCTGAAAATCGGCAAACTGGCCTTTCTGCGATAAGGGTGGGCATCGCATGAAGGCATCATCCTCGCCCACTCCGTAATGGGAGCGTTTAAATGAAGAAATCACTTCTGTCCGCAGTTGCACTGACCGCCCTGATGGCGTTCGGCGGCAGCGCCTGGGCGGACGTTGTCATCGGCGTCGCCGGCCCGATCACCGGCCCGAACGCCGCCTTCGGAGCTCAGCTCCAGAAGGGCGCCGAGCAGGCTGCTGCGGACATCAATGCCGCCGGCGGCATGAACGGCGAGAAGATCACGATCGTCGTCGGCGACGACGTCTCCGATCCGAAGCAGGGCATCTCGGTCGCCAACAAGTTCGTCGCCGATGGCGTCAAGTTCGTGGTCGGCCACTTCAACTCCGGCGTCTCGATCCCGGCCTCGGAAGTCTATGCCGAGAACGGCATCCTCGAGATCACGCCTGCCGCCACCAACCCGGTCTTCACCGAGCGCGGCCTGTGGAACGTGTTCCGCACTTGCGGACGCGACGACCAGCAGGGCGGCATTGCCGGCGCCTATCTGGCTGCCAAATTCAAGGACGCCAAGATCGCGGTCATCCACGACAAGACCCCGTACGGCCAGGGCCTCGCTGACGAAACCAAGAAGGCGATGAACGCCGCCGGCGTCAACGAAGTCATGTACGAAGGCGTCAATGTCGGCGACAAGGACTTCTCGGCCCTCATCGCCAAGATGAAGGAAGCCGGCGTTACCATCATCTATTGGGGCGGCCTGCATACGGAAGCCGGTCTGATCATCCGCCAGGCGGCGGACCAGGGCCTGAAGGCCACGCTGGTTTCGGGCGATGGCATCGTGTCGAACGAACTGGCCTCCATCGCTGGCGACGCCGTTGCCGGTACGCTGAACACCTTCGGCCCCGATCCGCGCCTCAACCCGGCGAACAAGGAACTGGTCGAGAAGTTCCGCGCCGCTGGCTTCGAGCCGGAAGCCTACACGCTCTACTCCTATGCCGCCGTGCAGTCGCTGGTTGCCGGCGCCAAGGCCGCCAACTCGCTCGACACGCAGGAAGTTGCCAAGGCTCTGAAGGCCTCCGCTCCGTTCCCGACCGTGCTCGGCGAGATGTCCTTCGACGAGAAGGGCGATCCCAAGCTTCCGGGCTACATTATGTATGTCTGGAAGAAGGGCGACGACGGCAAGTATACCTACGTCCCTGAGTGATCTGACCGTCGCTTGACGGAATACCGATGCCCGGCGCGCAAGCGCCGGGCACTTTTTCGTTCGGCGGCTGCCTATTCTTAAGTCGCGCTCCGCGCCCTGCTGATTTTGGTTGCACTGCACCATTTTCGCGCTATTCATGAACTTCCCGCCATCCCCAGGCAGTCGGAGCGCGTTTTTGCCGATCACCAAGATCCTCGTCGCCAACCGGTCAGAAATCGCCATCCGCGTCTTCCGCGCGGCCAATGAACTTGGCCTTAAAACGGTGGCGATCTGGGCGGAGGAGGATAAATATTCGCTGCACCGCTTCAAGGCCGACGAGAGCTACCAAGTCGGGCGCGGCCCGCATCTGGCGCGTGACCTCGGTCCGATCGAGAGTTATCTGTCGATCGAGGAAGTGATCCGCGTTGCAAAGCTTTCCGGTGCCGACGCCATCCATCCCGGCTACGGCCTGTTGTCGGAAAGCCCGGAATTCGCCGAGGCCTGCGCGGAGGCCGGCATAACCTTCATCGGCCCGAAGCCGGAAACCATGCGCCGGCTGGGCAACAAGGTCGCCGCCCGCAACCTCGCGATCGAGGTCGGCGTTCCCGTTGTGCCGGCGACTGACCCCCTGCCGGACGATCCGGAGGCGATCAAGAAGCTGGCGGCGGAAATCGGCTATCCCGTCATGCTCAAGGCGTCCTGGGGCGGCGGCGGGCGCGGCATGCGCGCGATCCGCTCTGAGACGGATCTTCTGCGCGAAGTCACCGAAGGCAAGCGCGAAGCGAAAGCCGCCTTCGGCAAGGACGAGGTCTATCTCGAAAAGCTGATAGAGCGCGCCCGCCACGTCGAGGTGCAGGTGCTGGGCGACACGCACGGCAACGCCGTGCACCTGTTCGAGCGCGACTGCTCGATCCAGCGCCGCAACCAGAAGGTCGTAGAGCGCGCCCCGGCCCCCTATCTCAGCCAGACGCTGCGCGAGGAATTGTGCGGTTATGCGCTCAAGCTCGCCAAGGATACGGCCTATATCGGCGCAGGCACGGTCGAATTCCTGCAGGACGCCGACACCGGGAAATTCTATTTCATCGAGGTCAACCCGCGCATCCAGGTCGAGCACACCGTCACCGAGCAGGTGACCGGTATCGACATCGTCAAGGCGCAGATCCACATCCTCGACGGGTTCGCCATCGGCACGCCGGAATCCGGCGTTCCGGCGCAGAGGGACATCCGCCTGAACGGCCATGCGATGCAGTGCCGCATCACCACGGAAGATCCCGAGCAGAATTTCATTCCGGACTACGGCCGCATCACAGCCTATCGTGGCGCGACGGGATTCGGCATCCGGCTGGACGGCGGCACCGCCTATTCCGGCGCCGTCATCACCCGCTACTACGATCCGCTGCTGGAAAAGGTGACCGCCTGGGCGCCGACGCCGGAGGAGGGCATTGCCCGCATGAACCGGGCGCTGCGTGAGTTCCGTATCCGCGGCGTGGCGACCAACCTCACCTTCCTCGAAGCGATCATCAACCACCCGTCCTTCCGCGACAATTCCTACACGACGCGCTTCATCGACACGACGCCGGAACTGTTCGCGCAGGTGAAGCGGCAGGACCGCGCGACCAAGCTGCTAAACTATCTGGCCGACGTCACGGTCAACGGCCATCCCGAGACGCGCGGCCGCCCCATGCCCAAGGCTGACGCCGCGGCGCCCGAAGTGCCCTACCTCGACAGACCGATCGTCGACGGCACGAAGCAGAAGCTGGATGCACTCGGCCCGGAAAAATTTGCCGCCTGGATGCGGGCGCAGAAGCAGGTGCTCGTCACCGACACCACCATGCGCGACGGCCACCAGTCGTTGCTTGCCACCCGCATGCGCACCTACGACATCGCAGGCATCGCCGGCACCTATGCCCGCGCTCTGCCACAGCTCTTGTCGCTGGAGTGCTGGGGCGGCGCGACCTTCGACGTCGCCATGCGCTTCCTCACCGAGGATCCGTGGGAGCGCCTCTCGCTGGTGCGCGAGGCCGCGCCCAACCTGCTCCTGCAGATGCTGCTGCGCGGCGCCAACGGCGTCGGCTATACAAACTACCCCGACAATGTCGTCCAGCATTTCGTCAAGCAGGCCGCCGAGGGCGGCGTCGACCTGTTCCGCGTCTTTGACTGCCTGAACTGGGTCGAGAACATGCGCGTTTCCATGGACGCGGTCGGCGCCGAGGGAAAGCTGTGCGAAGCGGCCATGTGCTACACCGGCGACATCGCCGATCCGGCCCGCGCAAAATACAGTCTCAACTATTATGTCGGCCTGGCCAAGGAACTGGAAAGGGCCGGCGCGCATATTCTGGCGGTCAAGGACATGGCCGGCCTGCTAAAGCCCGCCGCGGCACGCGTCCTGTTCAAGGCGCTGCGTGAGGAAACGGATCTGCCGATCCATTTCCACACGCACGACACCTCCGGCCTTTCGGCGGCGACCGTGCTGGCGGCGATCGACAGCGGCGCCGACGCGGTCGACGCGGCGATGGATTCGTTCTCCGGCAACACCTCGCAGCCCTGCCTCGGCTCGATCGTCGAGGCGTTGAACGGTTCCGAGCGCGACTCCGGCCTGGACACGGAATGGATCCGCCGCATATCCTTTTACTGGGAGGCCGTGCGCAACCAGTACGCCGCCTTCGAAAGCGATTTGAAGGGGCCGGCCTCCGAAGTCTATCTGCACGAGATGCCGGGCGGCCAGTTCACCAATTTGAAGGAACAGGCGCGCTCGCTCGGGCTGGAAACCCGCTGGCACGAGGTCGCGCAGGCCTATCATGACGTCAACCTGATGTTCGGCGACATCGTCAAGGTGACGCCGTCCTCCAAGGTGGTGGGCGACATGGCGCTGATGATGGTCAGCCAGGATCTGACCGTCGCCGACGTCGAGAACCCGGCCAAGGATATCGCCTTCCCCGACTCGGTCGTCTCAATGCTGCGCGGCGATCTTGGCCAGTCGCCCGGCGGCTGGCCCGAAAAGCTCCAGAAGAAGGCGCTCAAGGGTGACAAGCCGATCACCGTGCGTCCCGGCTCGCTTCTCAAACCCGCCGACCTGACGAAGAGCCGCAAGGAGATCGAGGAAAAACTCGGCCGCAAGCTGACGGAGCAGGAATTCGCCTCCTGGCTGATGTATCCAAAAGTGTTTTCGGATTTTGCCGCCGCGCAGGACGTCTACGGACCGGTCAGCGTGCTGCCGACGCCGGTCTATTTCTACGGCATGAAGGCCGAGGACGAGATTTTCGTCGACATCGAGAAGGGCAAGACGCTGGTCATCCGCTGCCTCGCCATCGGCGACGTCAACGAAAAGGGCATGGTCACCGTCTTCTTCGAGATCAACGGCCAGCCTCGCCGCGCCAAGGTGCCCGACCGGGCGCATGGCGCGTCCAACGGCAAGGCGCGCCGCAAGGCCGAGCCGGGCAACGACGCGCATGTCGGCGCGCCGATGCCAGGCGTCATCTCGACGCTCGCAGTCGCTGCAGGCCAAGCCGTGAAGGCGGGCGACGTGTTGCTGTCCATCGAAGCCATGAAGATGGAAACGGCCATGCACGCCGAGCGTGACGGCACCATCGCCGAAGTGCTGGTGAAGACCGGCGACCAGATCGACGCCAAGGACCTGCTGGTCGTTTACGCGGCGTAGGCCGAAAGGGAGCGTTGACCCGACACCCTCGCTCCGCCGACCGAAGGCAGGGGTCAGTCCTGGCATCAGATTTTCCACACTGAGTTGGGGACAGAGGAGCCCATTTTTCGCCGGCAAATGACTCGCCTGGAGAACGGCGATATGCTGTTGTCAGTCGGGCGAAATTCATGCTGCCACGGTGCTGCCGGCTAACGACGGGGAAGGAGATGTCGGCTGATGCTTGGATGGTTCCGTGCGCTGCTACCCCGCGAGGACCGCTTCTTCGACCTCTTCGAAAGGCATGCAGGAATCGTCGTCGAAGCGGCGGGCGCCCTGGAGAAATTGCTCGAGGGCGGCGCCGATGTCGAAAAACACGGACGCCGGATCGTCGAACTCGAGGATCAGGCGGACGAGGTGACGCGGCAAGTCATGGACGCCGTGCACCGTAGCTTCATCACGCCGTTCGACCGTGGCGACATCAAGGACTTGATTCAGTCGCTCGACGACGCCGTCGACATGATGCACAAGACCGTCAAGACGGTCACCCTGTTCGAGCAGCGCTCCTTCGAGCCGCGAATGCGCGAAATGGGCGCCATCATCGTGCAGGCGGCGAGGCTCACCGCCGAAGCGATACCGTTGCTCAAGAAGGTCAGCGCCAACGCCGAACGCCTCCAGGCTTTGGCGCGGGACGTGACCATCGTCGAGGGCCGCGCCGACGAGTTGCACGAGGAGGGCCTGAAGGAGTTGTTCCGGCTGCATGGCCAGTCGAACGGCATGGCCTTCTTCATCGGCAGCGAGATCTACGGCCATCTCGAGAAGGTCGTCGACCGCCTCGAGGACGTGGCCAACGAGATCAGCGGCATCGTCGTCGAAAACGTGTAGCGGCCAAAGCCCCGATGGATGCCGCGCTCGCCTTTCCCCTGCTCGTTGGCCTTGTCGCCGTAGCGCTGTTCTTCGATTTCCTGAACGGCCTGCACGACGCCGCCAACTCGATTGCCACCATCGTCTCGACTCGCGTGCTGAGACCGCAATATGCCGTCTTCTGGGCCGCCTTCTTCAATTTCATCGCATTCCTGTTCTTTGGGCTGCATGTGGCGCAGACGCTGGGCACCGGCATCATCGATGCATCCATCGTCGATCCCCAGGTGGTCTTCGCGGCACTGGTCGGCGCCATCGTCTGGAACCTGGTGACCTGGTATTTCGGAATTCCGTCCAGCAGTTCGCACGCGCTGATCGGCGGCCTGGTCGGCGCGGGCGTCGCCAAGGCGGGCGGCGGCGCGATCGTCTGGAGCGGCTTGCTCAAGACCTCCGCGGCGATCGTGCTCTCCCCGGCCACCGGCTTCGTGCTGGCGCTCCTCCTCATCCTGCTCGTTTCCTGGCTGTTCGTGCGCGCCACTCCGTTCGCCGTCGACAGTACATTCCGGGTGCTGCAGTTCGTGTCGGCCTCGCTCTATTCGCTCGGCCATGGCGGCAACGACGCGCAGAAGACGATGGGCATCATCGCGGTGCTGCTCTATTCGCAGGGCTATCTCGGCGACGAGTTCTACGTTCCGTTCTGGGTGGTGATCTCGTGCCAGACAGCACTGGCGCTCGGCACGCTGTTCGGCGGCTGGCGCATCGTCCACACGATGGGGTCGAAGATCACCCGGCTCAATCCGATGCAGGGTTTCTGCGCCGAGACCGGCGGAGCGATCACGCTCTTCGCCGCGACGTGGCTCGGGATTCCCGTGTCGACGACGCACACCATCACCGGCGCCATCATCGGCGTCGGCGCGGCCCGTCGCGCCTCGGCGGTTCGCTGGGGCCTGGCCGGCAACATCGTCGTCGCCTGGGTGATCACGATTCCCGCCACCGCGCTGATTGCCGCGCTCGCTTATGCGGCGGTAACGCCCTTCGGCTGATGCCGGGCGATGATCATGACAGGGCGTCGCGGGCAATGCTCGGAGAAAGTTCCATTTCCGTTGCGATTCGGCCCGACTGCCGCTATATAGATCGTGATTTCCCAAAAATTGGTGGTTCTGACCACCGCCCGCGCTAGGGACGCGGGCGAACGAGAGGATATTTCGCGATGGCAAACACCCTGCTCATGCCCAAGGCGACCGCCGTCTGGCTGGTCGACAACACCGCCCTTTCCTTCGACCAGATCGCGCAGTTCTGCTCGCTGCATCCGCTGGAGGTGAAGGCCATTGCCGACGGCGAATCGGCGCAAGGCATCAAGGGCATGGACCCGATCATGACCGGCCAGTTGTCGCGCGACGAGATCGCGAAAGCCGAGAAGGATCCGAACTACCGCCTGCGGCTGTCCGATCCGAAGGTGCGCGTGCCGGAATCGAAGCGCCGTTCGCCGCGCTACACGCCGCTGTCGAAGCGCCAGGACCGGCCCAACGCCATATTGTGGCTGGTGCGCAACCATCCCGAACTCAAGGACGCGCAGATTTCGCGGCTCGTCGGCACGACGAAGTCGACCATCGAGCAGATCCGTGAGCGCAAGCACTGGAATGCCGCCAACCTTCAGCCGATGGATCCGGTGACGCTCGGCCTGTGCTCGCAGATCGATCTCGACATCGAGGTTCAGCGCGCCTCGGCCGGCAAGCCGGCGCCCGCGCCGGTCGGCGACACGCTGCTGCCCGCTTCGATGACTGAGCGGCTGACGCCCGCGGTCGATAAGCCGAGGAACGAAGACGACGAACTGGACGCCGATGCGGTGTTCGCAAAGCTCTCCGCGCTGAAGTCGAAGCCGGAAAGCGACGAGGAATAGGCGTCGCTCGAAGCGCGCGGGAACCTACGATTCCCGCGCCCTGTGGCTCGACCCCATGTCGTCACCTGTGCGCTCCATGGTCCGATAGAAGTCGGCGAGCAGCTTGCCCTTCTCGGGTTTGAATTTCCGCTCGGCGCAGATGACGCTGGCGATGCGGTCGATGCGGAAGGCCCGGAAATCGCCGCGCATCTCGCACCAGGCGACCAGCGTCCACACCTTGCCCCAGAACCACAGGCCAAGCGGCCGGACGTCGCGCATGGAACCGCGGCCGCCCTCGTCCTTGTAGTCGAGGGTCAGCACCGTCCGGCTTTCGACGGCGCGTTCGATCAGGTCGATCGCCTGGCGGTCGGCGTCGCTGACCACCCACATCGGCGTGTGGATCTCGGTGCGGGCGATGCGGTCCTTCTCGCTGTCGGGAAGCACAGCGCCGATCTTGACAAGCGCCTCCTCCGCAGCCCGCGCCATAGCCGCGCCGCCGAAGGCGCGAACCATGCGGGCGCCGGCCACCAGCGCCACGATTTCGTCACGCGTGAACATGAGCGGCGGAAGGTCGAAGCCTTCCCGCATGATGTAGCCGACGCCGGCTTCCCCGTCGATCGGCACGCCGGTCGACTGCAGATCGGCTATGTCGCGGTAGATCGTCCGCTCCGACACTTCGAGCCACTGCCCGAGTTTCTGCGCTGTCACAAGGCGACCGCCACGAAAATGCTGCACGATCTGGAAGAGACGGTCTGCTCGCCGCATGGATCAATCTCCGAGCCCTTCCCGCCGCCTTTGCTCGGCGACGAAATCCGCGCCGAAGGTCAGCCGCTTCGTCGTCGGCGTGTTGGCGTCCAGCACCCGCCAGAACGGCGTGATGTCCTTGAGCGGCATGCCGCGCTGCAACGCTTCGTTGGCCGCTTCCGCGACCGTCCTCAAATGATATCCCATATAGACCGGGCAGGACACCTCGGCGCCGTTCTCGATCGCCAGCGCGGTACGAAGCGCGCGGACGTCGACCTTCACGCCTTCCTGGATGGAGCGGATGAAGTCGTCGACCTGGCGCGCCGTCGGCACGAGCATCGTCTGCCCCTCGATGACGTCGCCGACGGTACGCGGTGACGGCTTGATCACCGGCTGGCCGGCGTCGAGTCTGTCGGTCCAGTTCGTCATCAGACGCTTCCCGCCGGAACGAACAGGCCGAAACTGTTGCCGTCGGGGTCCAGGCAATAGCCGAAACGCCCTGCCGGGATCTCGATCGCCGGAGAGACCACCTTGCCGCCGTTTTCGGTCACGCGCTTCATGCCGTCTTCCAGCGGCGCGGAGACGGCCAGATGGATGGTCGGTCCCGTGCCGGCCGGCGCCGGCTTTCCCGGATAGACGTGTCCGGAGGCGCCGGCTTCGGTGGCCGCGAACATCGCGATCGGGTTCGGCCCGGACTCTTCAAGCGACAAGGTGTTTTGCAGCACGGCGCCGTAGAAGCGCCGGGCCGCTTCGATGTCCGTCACCGGAATCTCGAACCAGATCGATGCTTTGGGTGGCATATAGCTGGCCATGAAAGCTCTCCACGAACTGCTGACATTACTCTTGCCACGGTCCTCCTGACAGCATTCTGTCAGGAGGACCGTCATGACGCTGGCTGATGCTCCCTGGCGTAGAGCGTCTTCATGTCGGAAAGCTCGGCTTCCCGCTCAGGATAGAGGGCCGACAGGAAGGCATGGGCGAAGGTGCCGGGAGCCGATCCCGGAGCGGATATGATCCTGCCATCGGCGACGGCATGGGGAACGTCGGCATATCGTTCGTGCCCCGCATAGTCCGGCAAATGGGCCAGAATCCAGTCGCGGCCATTGCTGGTGTGGTTTGCCTGTGCAAACAAACCGGCGCGGGCCAGCGGCAGCGTCCCAGCGCAAATGCCGCCGACCACGCCGCCGCGAGCCGCGACGGCATTGAGCAGTGGAGTGAGTTCCGGCGCTTGCGGCGTCGGCCACAGGTCGGAGCCGATCACCGCGACGGCGTCCAGATCGCCATTGTCCGCGACGGCAATGTCCCGCTCGGGTGTCAGCAGAAAGCCGCCCATTGACCGTACGGGACTGCCGCCGGGCGACAAGGCGACTGCTTTCGCACCGAACCAATCGACGGCGGACGCGGACAACAGGCCGAACTCCCAATCGGCGAAACCCTCGACGAAAACAAACCCGATCGTATTGGCTTCCCGCATCAGCTTGCTCCAGATCCGTCACGGCGGCGCGGAGGTCGCCGCCGTCTCGTCACACGATTCTCCGCTGCGTCAGTTGAAGGCCCGTTTGCCGAACCGGTCGGGCCATCCGATATCCTTGCGGATATCGGCCGGCAGCGAATTGAGAAAGCGCTCGGTGCGGGCTTCGTTGCGCAGCGTCTGCATTTTGCCCGTGTATCGGCGAATCGAACGGACGACGTTCAGCGGATTCATGACGGCTTCTCCTCATCTTTACGAAACCATCATCGCACACCCCTCCTGACAGCAGTCTGTCAGGTAGCCGTCGCCGGGGATCAGGTCGGTGCGACGGGCACCGTGTAGTTGAGGGCCAGCCGCCCGCCATCGGCGTAGAGCGTCTGTCCCGTGACGTAACTCGCCTCGTCGGAAGCCAGGAAAACGGCGATTGCCGCGATCTCGTCGGGATTTCCGATTCGGCCCAGAGGCGTGCGCGACAGCAGCCGAGTGCGGGCGCCGGCATCGCTGTTGGCGGCCGAGAGCATGTCGGTGGCGATCGAACCCGGACCGATGGCGTTGACGCGGATGCCGTGCGGGGCAAGCGCCAGCGCCATGACGCGGGTCAACTGATTGACGCCGCCTTTCGAGACGGTATACGCGACCTGGTCGGGGATCGCGACAACCGCGTTGATCGACGACATGTTGACGATCGAGCCGGGATTGCCGCCGCCCTTGATCTTGTCGACCATATACCGGGCAACGGCCTGTCCTGCCAGGAACGAGCCTTTCAGGTTGACATGCAGAACGCGGTCGAAATCTTCCTCGCTGAGATCGAGGAATGCCTCTCCATGTACGATGCCGGCGTTGTTGACGAGGATGTCGATGTCGCCGAAGGCTTCCAGCGTCGCCGCGACCAGATTGTGCACGTCGAGCCGCTTGCCGACATCGGTCTTGCAGAAACGGACGTCTCCGAAACCCGAGAGGTCGCGCTCGGCTTTGCCGCCACGTGCCGCGTCAATGTCGGCGACCATCACCTTGCAGCCTTCCTGAAGAAACCGCCTGGCGATGGCGAATCCGATTCCGCCGGCCGCGCCCGTTACGATCGACACCTTGCCTTGCAGTTTCATAGCGCTGTTCCTTCAGCCTCGCCGAACGTGGCGAAGCGGCAGCCTTTGGTCAACAGGCGCCATGGACTTGCCGATGTTTGCAGGATTGTGCTGGCGGCGAAGCCACGACACACTATCTACAAATGATGGCTGGAGAAGAACGACCGAAATGCCGATATCGGTGAGCAAATCCGCCGCGGCGGTTGTGGTCGTCATTGCGGCGCTGTTCTGCGGCGCAGCCCAAGCTCAGTTTACCACCTTGCAGCAGCGTCAGCAAAACGAACTTCTGCACAAGCGTCTTGGAATACCGCTGCCTGTCATCGAGCGCTGGCAGAAGACACAGGATTTCCAACAGCAGCAACAGCGCAACCGCGCGCAGGATCGCCGCCAGGTGATGAGGCCGCAACGGAAAGCCCCTATTCCCCGCATACGGCCAACCTGCCTGAACCCGATCTACGGCAACGAATATATGCGGCGCAACAAGTGCCCCTGATGCGGGGATGACCTGCGGCCTTCGCTTAGATTCCTCCAAGAGTTGAACCAAGGGTGGCGACAGTGCCGCCTACGATGATCGACATGTCGTGACATGCCCCGACATGTCCCGCCCTGCCTTCTCGCCCTGAACTCCCGCAGGCTTATTCTCTTCGCTTGGCCGCCTCTCGAAGCGGGAGTGAATGGAGTTTTCCGAGATGGTCGCCTGGACCGGTACCGTAGCCAACGAATTCAAGAGCGGCAGTGCCGACGCAGACCAGCTTGATGGCGCCGGCGGAAACGACACCTTGCATGGACTTGACGGTGACGACGAACTGCGGGGCGGCGCAGGCGACGACGAGATCTATGGCTGGGAAGGCGCCGACCAGCTTTTCGGCGGCGACGGCAATGACTGGATCGTCATGGGCCGCCCCGATTTCTACGGCACGCCGGGCGGTACCTACGGTTCCGACATAGCCGACGGCGGCAACGATGTGGACATGGTCGTGATCAGTTGGTGGAACCAGTTGATCAACGGGGTCGCCACTTCGATCACGCTGGATTTCGGCGACGGTAATTTCACGGTCCAGGGCGGTGGCTCGGACTGGGAAAAGGCCACCAATTTCGAGCAGCTTTCCTATTACGGTTCCGAGGGTGGCGACGTCATCACCGGTGGCGACAGCGACGATTTCTTCCAGCTTGGCGGCGGCAACGACATCCTGCGCGCCAAGGGCGGTGACGACTACATCTACGACAATGGCGGCAAGTTCGACATCGATGCCGGCGCGGGCATCGATACGCTGCGGCTGGATACGCTGACGCTGCTGACGTCGGGCGCGACGTTCAAGCTGAACAGCAGCGGCATCGCCACGGTCGGCGGCTCACTGAGCGGCACCGTCAAGAACGTGGATGCGCTCTACATCGAATGGAACAGCGGCACTTCCTTTGCCGATTTCTTCACCGGCGGGAATTATGACGACACGATTCACGGCGGCGCCGGCAACGACACGATCGAGGGCGGAGCAGGCAATGACGAGCTCGTCGGCCAGGCTGGCGACGACGTCATTCGGGGCGGCGCCGGCAACGATTCCATCGATGGTGGCGGCTTTCTCGGCGTCAATCCCAACTTCACAGGCCATGACACGCTCTATGGCGACGACGGGAACGACGCGCTCGATGCCGGGTCGGACGGCAGCACCATGCGCGGCGGTAATGGCAATGACAGCCTTGCCGGCGGCGACGGCGTCGACATCATGTATGGCGATGCCGGAAACGATGGTTTTTACGGCGGTAACGGTGACGACAAGATCTATGGCGGCGACGGCGATGACGGCATCCGCTGCGACGACGGCGCCGACAGGATCGATGGCGGTGCCGGCATCGACGGCATAACCTTCTATTGGGCCGAGGTCGATCCGGCGACGTTGCGCGAATATGGCGCGACGGCCGACCTCGAGGATCAGTCCAAGAACAAGGGCCGCGAGGCCGTAGGCGACATCTATATCTCCATCGAGAACATCCACGGCACCTATAATGGCGAGGACACGCTGCGTGGAAACGACGCCGACAACATTCTCGACGGCGACGGCAATGCCGACATATTGGAGGGGCGCGGCGGCGCCGATCAGCTCATCGGCGGCCCCGGCGTCGGGATACGCGCAATCGATACCGCCTCGTACCTGAGCGCGCCGACCGGCGTGGTCGCCAATCTCACGTCACCGGCGGGCAACACCGGCGACGCCAAGGGTGATACCTACGTTTCGATCGAAAACCTCGAAGGTTCGGCCTTTTCCGACAAACTCACCGGCAATGCCGTCGCCAATGTGCTCACCGGCCTCGGCGGCAACGACACGCTGGCCAGCGGGGCAGGCACGGATCATCTCGACGGGGGGACCGGCGCCGACAGCATGGACGGCGGCGCCGACAGCGATAGCTATATCGTCGACAACGCGGCTGACGTGGTTATCGAAGCGGTGGGCGGCGGCGCCGCGGACCGGGTGTCGGCAAGGGCGAGTTATGGGCTCGCAGCCGGCGCCGAGGTCGAGCTTCTGACCACGACCTCGTCGGGAGGGACCACCGCGATCGACCTCGCCGGCAACGCGCTGAAGCAGGAGATCACCGGCAACGCCGGTGTGAACACGCTGCGCGACGGCGGTGGCGTCGGAGATGTTCTGAGGGGAATGGGCGCCAACGACACCTATCTGGTCTACAGCGGCGCCACGGCGATCGTCGAAACCGCCTCGCAGGGAGCGGCCGACAGGGTCATGGCAGCGGTCGACTATTCGCTTGGGAAAGGTGTCTACGTCGAGCAGCTCACAACCACGAGCGCGAGCGGGACTTCGGCAATCGACCTCACCGGCAATGCGCTGAAGCAGGAGATCATCGGCAACGCCGGCGCTAATATATTGCATGACGGCGGGGCAGGGGCCACTGACACCTTGAAAGGCCTGGGCGGCAACGACACCTATCTGATCTATAATTCCGGCGATCTCATCGTCGAAGGCGCCACGCAAGGCACGGCGGACAGGATCGCCGCGGCGGTCGACTACCTCTTGGGTGCCGGCGTCCATGTCGAGGCCATGCAGACGACCAGCTTGACCGGAACCTCGGGCATCGACCTTACGGGGAATGAGATTGCCCAGAAGATCACCGGCAATGCCGGCTCGAATATCCTCGACGGCAAGGGTGGCAACGACACGCTGACCAGCGGCAGCGGCAAGGATTTTTTTGTCTTCTCCACGAAACTCGGCACCGGCAGTATCGATACGGTCACCGACTTCAACGTTGCAGACGACACGGTCCGGCTGGAGAACGCGATCTTCACCGCGTTGACCACGACCGGCGCCCTCGCAGCCTCAGCCTTCCGCGCCAACGCCACGGGGCTTGCCGGCGACAGCGACGACCGCATCATCTACGAGACCGATACCGGCAAGCTCTTCTACGACGCCAACGGCTCCGCTTCGGGCGACAGCATTCATTTCGCCACGCTCACCATCGGCCTCGGCCTCACCAGCGCCGATTTCGTGGTTGTGTAGGCGTCGCGGCGCCTGACAGATTTTGTCACCAGGACATTGCCGCCGGCTTGTTTCACCCCAGGCCCGTCCCTAAGTGCACCGCACAAGAAACGTCTTCCGGCATGGCCAGCCACGTCAGTGCTTGCGATGTGACCGGGCGCTTCTGCTCGAACGGCGAGGAAAACAGCAGGACTATCATAGGCATAGCCGGCTTGCCGTTGCTCCAATAGAATGCTGCGGTGCAACAGGGCTTGATAAACCAGCCCGGCTGGCTTCATAAATCGATTATACCGCGCAAGCGACCAGTGAGAGGGCGCATATGGATACGACCTTTATTTCCTCTGGACGTTCAAAGCAGCGTTCGGGTGCGGCGAGGATGCGTTCTCTTGTCATTGGGCTTTCGGCGGCGCTGCTGTTTCCGTCAGCCGCCGCCTGGGCGCAACAGCCACCGCCTCCGTCCGTCACTGTGGCTAAGCCAGTCGTGCGCGACATCGTCGAGGATGACGAGTTCGTCGGACGTTTCGACGCCGTCGATGAGGTTGCCGTTCGCTCGCGCGTCGCCGGCTACCTGCAGGAAGTCCATTTCCGCGATGGCGCCTTGGTCAAGAAGGACGACCTGCTGTTCACCATCGACCAGCGCCCGTACCAGGCCGCATACGATGCGGCCAAGTCGCAGGTGGACGTAACCACCAGCGCCCTGGCGTTCGCGAAGATGCAACTCGAGCGCGCGGAGACGCTGACAAAATCCGGCAATTTGTCGATGTCGACCCTGGACGACCGACGCCGTGAATTCCTAGGCGCCCAAGCGCTGCAGCAGGGCGCAGAGGCAGCCCTGCGTACCGCCAGCCTCAACCTCGAGTTTACGGAGATCAAGGCGCCGCTGGCCGGCCGCATTGGCCGTCGGCTGGTGTCGGTGGGCAACCTGGTCCAGCCCGACTCGACGCTGCTGACCACGATCGTGGCCGTCGACCCGATCGATTTTTACTTCGACATCGATGAGCGCTCCTATTTCGCCTATGCCCGCGACGCTCGCACCCGGGGCGGCGTCATGCAGGAGGGCGGCGGTGGGCTCGACGTGGTCGTGCATGTCGCCGACCGCAACGAGGCGGCCTTCAACGGTAGGCTGGACTTCGCCGAGAATCGGCTGGACCAGCAGACCGGCACGATGCGCGTGCGCGCCCGCTTCGACAACAAGGACGGCGTGCTGCAACCGGGCATGTTCGGGCGCGTCAACGTTCCGGGTTCCCTGCCGCATAAGGGCATTCTCCTGCCCGACGAGGCGATCGGCGCCGATCAGAACCGCCGCATTGTCTACGTCGTCGATGACGCCGGCCTGGTCTCGACCAAACCGGTGCGCACCGGCCCGCGCATCGATGGATACCGGGTGATCCGCGAGGGGCTGACCGGCGACGAGACCGTCGTCGTCAACGGCCTGATGCGCGTGCGCCCCGGCGTCAACGTCAAGCCTGAGATGACTACCCTGCCGCCGAAGGCGACCGAAGGTCAGACGCAATGAGTTTTTCGCATTTTTTCGTCAACCGCCCGATCTTCGCGGCGGTGCTGTCGATCGTGCTTTTGATCGTGGGCTCGATCGCCTACACCCAGCTTCCGGTCGCGCAGTATCCGGAGATCGCGCCGCCGACCATCGTGGTGCGCGCTTCCTATCCGGGCGCCGACGCGGAGACCATCGCCGCGACGGTGGCGACGCCGATCGAGCAGGAGATCAACGGCGTCGAGCACATGCTCTACATGTCGTCCTATTCCTCCAATGACGGCGCGATGGCACTGACCATCACCTTCAAGCTAGGCACCGACCTTGACCAGGCGCAGGTGCTGGTTCAGAACCGGGTGTCGATCGCCGAGGCGCGCCTTCCCGAGGAGGTGCGGCGGCTGGGCATCACCACGGCCAAGAGTTCGCCCGACCTGATGATGGTCGTCCACATGCTGTCGCCGGACGACACCTACGACCAGCTCTACGTGTCCAACTATGCTCGCACCCGCATCCGCGACGTGCTTCTGCGGCTCGACGGCGTCGGCGACGTGATCATTTTCGGCGAACGCGAATATTCGCTGCGCATCTGGCTCGATCCGCAAAAACTGTCGGGCTATGGCATGACCGCCGGCGACGTGGTGGAATCCCTGCGCGAGCAGAACGTGCAGGTTTCGGGCGGCTCGATCGGCGCGCCGCCGATCGACGATGGCGCAGCCTTCCAGTACACGGTGACAACTCAGGGCCGCTTCGACGATGCCCGGGATTTCCGCTATGTCATCGTCAAGTCCACCGAAGACGGCCGGCTGATCACGCTGCAGGACGTGGCGCGCATCGAGCTCGGTGCAAAGGACTACGTCACCAACTCCTATCTCAACGGCAAGCAGGCGGTGGCGCTCGGCATCTTCCAGCGGCCTGGCACCAACGCGCTGGCGTCGGCGGAAGAGATTCAGCGAACAATCAAGGAGCTCTCGGCCGATTTCCCGAAGGGGCTCGCCTACGACATCATCTATAACCCGACCGAGTTCATCGCCGAATCGATCAACGAGGTTTACAAGACCATCATCGAGGCGATCCTGCTGGTCGTCATCGTCATCATCGTCTTCCTGCAAAGCTGGCGCATGGCGATCGTGCCGATTGTGGCCATCCCGGTCTCGCTGATTGGCACCATGGCGGTGCTGCTCGCGCTCGGCTTCTCGCTGAACATGCTCACTTTGTTCGGCCTGGTGCTGGCTGTCGGAATTGTCGTCGACGACGCGATCGTGGTGGTCGAGAACGTCGAGCGCAACATCGCCATGGGCCTCAGTCCGCGCGGCGCGGCCCACCGCACCATGGACGAGGTAGGCACGGCGGTCATCGCCATCTCGCTGGTGCTGATCGCGGTGTTCGTGCCGACGGCCTTCATCCCCGGCATCTCCGGCCAGTTCTACCTCCAGTTCGCGATCACCATCGCGGTGTCGACTGCGATCTCCGCCTTCAACTCGCTGACGCTGTCGCCAGCGCTGGCCGGTGTGCTGTTCAAGCCGCATGGCACGCAGCACTCCAATTTCTTCCTTGCCCGCTTCGGCCGCGCGCTCGCCAACGGCTTCAACCGCGGCTTCGACGCGATGGCGCACGGCTACGCTAGGCTCGTGCATTTCCTCGTCGGCTCGACGGCGATGCTGCTCGTCATGCTGGCGATCTTCGCCGGGCTGATCTACGCCACCTACCACATGCTGCAGACGGTGCCGCGCGGCTTCATCCCGCAGATGGACCAAGGCTACGCGATCGTCGTCATCCAACTGCCCGAGGGCGCGTCGCTGGGCAGGACCGACGCGGTGGTGCGGAAGGCATCGGACATCATCCGCGCCACGCCAGGCGTCGCCAACGCGGTCGCCTTCGCAGGCTTCTCCGGAGCGACTTTCACCAACGCCAGCAATGCCGGCGTGGTCTTCGCGCCGTTCAAGAGTTTCGAGGAACGTCTGGAGCACGGTCAGTCGGCCGGCCAGATCATCGGCCAGTTGTTCGGCAGCCTGCAAAGTATCCAGGAAGCCTTCATCATCGCGGTGCCGCCTCCATCGGTGCGCGGCATCGGCAATTCCGGCGGCTTCAAGATGATGCTGCAGGAGCGCAACAGCGCCGACATGCGGCCTATCCTGGGCCTTGCCTACCAAATCATGGGCGTCGCCAACCAGACGCCGGACCTGACCGGCGTGTACACGACCTTCTCGGCCTCAAGCCCGCAATTCTACCTGGAGATCGACCGCGATAAGGCGCGCATGCTTAACGTGCCGATCCCCAACATCTTCGAAACGCTGTCCATCAATCTCGGCACGGCCTACGTCAACGACTTCAACGCCTTCGGCCGCGTCTACCAGGTGCGGGCGCAGGCCGACCAGAATTTCCGGGTCGAGCGCGACGACATATTGAGGCTCAAGGTACGCTCGGCGACGGGCGCGCTGGTGCCGCTTGGCACGCTGGTCGAGATCCGCGACGTGACCGGCCCCTCGCTGGTGCAGCGCTACAACATGTATGTCTCGGTGCCCGTGCAAGGCAATGCCGCGCCCGGCGTGTCGACGGGCACGGCGCTCGATCTCATGGAAAAAGTCGCAGCCGAGAACCTGCCGCAGGGCACGTCCTATGAGTGGACGGAACTGGCGCTGCAGGAAAGGCAGACCGGCAATACGGCGGTCTTCATCTTCGGCCTTTCGGTGCTGTTCGTGTTCCTGGCGCTGGCGGCACAATATGAGAGCTGGGTCATGCCCTTCGCCATCGTGCTGATCGTGCCGCTCGGCGTGCTGGCGGCGTTGATCGGCGTCGCTTTCCGGGGATTGGACAACGACATCCTGGTGCAGATTGGCCTGATCGTGCTTGTCGGGCTTGCGGCGAAGAATTCGATCCTGATCGTCGAATTCGCGCGACAAGCGCAGGAACGCGGCGCGACGCCCGTGGAAGCTGCCGTCGAGGCTGCAAGGCTCCGCTTGCGACCGATCCTGATGACGGCCTTCGCCTTCATCCTCGGCGTGGTGCCGCTGATGATCGCCACGGGCCCCGGCGCCGAAATGCGCCAGTCGTTGGGAACGGCGGTTTTTTCCGGTATGCTCGGTGTCACCATCGTCGGCCTGTTCCTGACGCCGGTGTTTTACGTCACGCTGCGGCGGCTGGTGCCTTACCGGCCGGCGGCAGACACCGAGACGCCGGTGCTCACGCCGGGTGAGTGACTGAAGTTCGCGGAAGCGGGCTGCGATGCGGTCGCCGCTCGCGTGATTGCGATTGCGGATCGATTGGCCTCGGCAAGAGCCGGATGGGCCGCTTCGATGAGCGGCTCATCCCTTTTCGACGTCGAACTCTGGCGTCAGATGACGCTGAAATCCGCGTTGGTCAAAGCCAGGCCTGTCGTCAGCGTGGCGAAATGAACAGCGGCGGTCGACCCTGTCCCGTCGGCGTCGTAAAACAGCTTGCCCGTATCGTTCTCGTAGATGATGCGGTCGGTGCTGTCGCCGGCGGCGCCCGTTGCGTTGGCACGGAAGGCGGCTGACGCCAATGTGCCGGTCGTGGTGAGCTTGGTGAAGATGGCGTTCTCCAACTGGATGGTGTCATTGACGACGGAGAAGTCCTTCACGGTGTCGACATTGCTGGTGCTGAGCGTGTTTGCGAACCGGAAGAAATCCGAGCCGCCGCCGCCAGTCAGCGTATCCGAGCCCAGACCGCCGTTGAGAGTATTTTTGCCGGAGTTACCGATCAGGATATTTGCCAGCGAATTACCTGTGCCGTTGATGGCCAAGGATCCGGTCAGAGTTAGGTTCTCGACGTTACCGAAGACGACCGCCGTGTTGCCGAGGCTGAAAGTGATTGAAGATCGAACCGTGTCTGTTCCGTTGGCGGAATCCGAGTTGGGATTCTCGTCAATTGTATCGCCAACGTTGCCGACGACATAGGTGTCGTTTCCTGCGCCCCCGCGCATGTCATCGGCACCAACCCCGCCGTCGAGAAAGTCGTTGCCGTCGAGCCCGCGAAGCCGGTTCGCGGCGCTGTTGCCGGTCAACGTGTCGTCGAAATTCGTGCCCCGCACCCGCTCTATGCTGATCAGCGTGTCCTGCCGACCAAAACCGTCGATTGCCACCCCGGTGGTCAGGTTGACCGTCACGCCGTCAGTGCCCCCCTGGCGAACGTCACGATCATAGCGGACCTCGTCCACGCCGCCCTTGCCGTCGATCTTATCGCGACCGCCAAGTCCATAGAATTGTTCATCGAGCGAAGAGCCATTGATAATGTCGGCGAACTGTGTTCCGCGATAGCCTTCGAACCCTTTGAAGGTCTCACTGTTGCCCCAGGGATCGCTGACCGTGCCGGCCACGGCATCGAGCACGATGCCGTGCAGTGCAGTGCGATCCCAATAAGAATCCCAGAAACTTAACTGGTCGAAGCCGGTGCCGCCGTCATAGGTATCCTTGCCGGAGCCACCTTCAAAGTAGTCGTCGCCGTTACCGCCTTTCAGCACATCGTTGCCGGCATGGCCATATATGTCGTCGGTGCCCGCCGACCCGTTGACCGTATCGTTGCCGCTCATAATCCATTGATTGAAGCCCCAGGCGTCGAAACCACCGTCGTAATAGAAGGTTTCGGCAGCGTCGAAGACGTTGACCAGAGGTCGGTTGAAGCCGGTGAGCGCCTGCAGCACAGTGGTGCCGTTGCTGAGAAAGAGTTGCAGCCCGGTCGCTGTACCAGCGATCGCATAGCCGCTGGCATCGAAGGCGAAGCTGGTGCCGGACACCTTCAGGATGAGCCCGCTGGCAAGCTTGTAGGTAATGCTGGTGGTGTTGGGGGTGCCCACGATCGTGGCGTTGTGCAGATCGAGCAACTCGCCCAGGGAAGGATTGTAGTCGCCAAAGGCGGGCAGATATTGTGAATTCGGAAAAGACATTGTGACGGTCGGCATACTGAGACTCCCCGTGCCAATCTGGCTTCCATCAGCCGATTGTCATCGTTGTCATGACGCGCGCGAAGATCAATTGTCCGTTTAATAAAGAATTAACTAATTTATTCGACTAAATGCTTAGGCGCCACGCAATTCGGCCGATTGGATTTACGCCCTTTCGGCGACAGGCCGCTGCCGGTTTTGCAACTGTGGCAAGCTGATGATGTGGATTTCGATGTCAGATGACGCTGAAATCTGCGTTGGTTAGGGCAAGCCCGGCGGTCAACGTGGCGAACTGGACCGCTGTTCCGGCTCCATTTCCATCAGCATCATAGAACAGCTTGCCCGTATCGGTCTCGTACATGATCCGATCGGTAGCGTCACCAGCCAGACCCGTGGTATTAGCGCGGAAGGCTGCGGATGCGAGCGTACCTGTCGTCGTCAGCGCGGCAAAGATTGCGTTCTCAAGCTGGATGGTGTCGTCGGCTACCGAGAAATCGGTGATGATGTCTACATTGCTCGTGCCAAGGGCGTTCGCAAAACGGAAGAAATCCGTTCCCACGCCGCCGGTCATTGTGTCTTTGCCAGAACTGCCGTTGAGTATGTTGGCCGCGCTGCTGCCGACCAGAGTGTCGGCAAAGCTCGAACCGGTAACGCTTTCGATCGATGAGTAGGTGTCACCTGCCGCTGCCCCGGTGTTGGTCGCCGGACTGCTCAGGTTCACCTTCACGCCAGCGGTTGCGCCGGCGTAGGAGGCGGTGTCGGTCCCCGTTCCGCCGATCAGTTTGTCAGTGCCGTCACCGCCGATCAGTGTGTCGTTACCAAGCCCGCCGGAGAGAACGTCGTTGCCCGCCGCACCAGACAGCCTATTGGCGCCATCGTTGCCGGTGAGCGCGTTGTCGAGGCCGTTGCCGGTTCCGTTGATAGCGGCGGTTCCCGTGAGCTTCAGATTTTCGACGTCGCCGAACACCACGGACGTATTGGCTAGGCTGAAGGTGATCGACGACTGCACCGTATCGATCCCTTCGGCAAAATCGGAGTTCGGATTCTCGTCTACCTTGTCACCTGTGTTGTCGACGACATAAGTATCATCGCCGGCGCCGCCGCGCATGTCGTCGGCCCCGCCCTTGCCGTCAAGTATGTCATTGCCGTCAAGTCCGCGCAGACGGTTGGCTATGCTGTTACCAATCAATGTATCGTGTTGAATCGTCCCGCGGACGTTCTCGATATTGACCAGGGTGTCCTGCTTGTGACCTGAGACCCTGAACTTCCTCCAGATTTGGGTAGAGTCCGTCGATCATGGAGACGGATGATGCGACCTTCGAGGTTCACGGAAGAACAGATCATCGGGATGCTGAAGGAGCAGGAGGCCGGTGGGAAGACGGCGGATGTCTGCCGCAAGCACGGCATCTCGGCTGCGACCTTCTACAAGTTCAAGGCGAAGTTTGGCGGGATGGAGGTGTCCGACGCCCGTCGCCTGAAGGCTCTGGAGGACGAGAACGCCCGGCTGAAGAAGCTGCTGGCCGAGCAGATGCTGGACAACGCGATCCTGAAGGATGTCGCCGCAAAAAAA